>DHWT01000317.1 GCA_002413325.1 Chitinophagaceae bacterium UBA5175
GCCCAGGTTGAAACCAAAATTTACGGACCTAATGTAAGCCAGGATGAATCCGTGATACCTATAAAGGGTTTGAAAAAGGTCAATTATGGCATGATATTAAAAGCAGATCTGGGATACCGTATTAATTCAAAACTGGGAATTGATCTCATACCTTCTTTCGAAAATGCATTGAGTCCCATCAACAATATGCATAGTGCACTTTCCGCCTACCCCTATAATTTTGGAATTGGATTGGGTATCAGCTATGGGTTTTAGAACCGGTAACCCAATTTAAGATGCGGAAAAAGACATTATTCAGGCAAACCCAACCTTTTCCACTGAACAGGCATCCTATGCTGGCAAGGGTAAGCCTATGGAAAAACATATAAGGACGCGGTTTTCGCCTGAAAAAGTTTTAAAAAATTCAACTAATACGGTCCGTGAATTTGGTATGGAACTTCTGTACATGTCCATTCTTTTGGCAAGTTCCCTGTTGTTATTTTTCTTCCTGGTTCATTCGGTAATTCCAGAACAAAGGAATATGATTGACCAGGGGGCGTTTCTATTTTTAAAGCCACTGATTTCCAAGGACCATACCTGGTACGCACAGGTGGTCACTTTTTTCGGGACGGGTACGTTCCTGATTCCATCCTATGTGTTCATTGTATTTTACCTGATAAGGAATAATTATAAGAAATATGGTATGCTGGTTTCTGCCACGGTCATTTCCAGCCTGCTTCTGGGGTGGATACTGAAACCGCTTTTTCACCGTGCGCGCCCACCATATCCATTGGTAACTGGTGCCGGCGGTTATAGTTTTCCAAGCGGCCATGCACTGGGCGGATTTATTTTTAGCGGAGTGTTATTGTATCTGGTCTGGAATACCTGTAAAAATATCTACCTGAAATGGTGCAGCTCCCTTTGCTTCCTGTTATTCGGACTGATGATTGGGTTGAGCAGGATTTACCTTCATGTACACTATGCCACAGATGTAATGGGAAGTCTATTATTAACGCTTGCCTGGTTTTCGTTCATCTGTATTGTATTCCGGTTTATTTATAAACATGAGATGCATGAACGGGAATTGCCTGAGCATGCATCCGGCCCACTGCCGGAGGACTTGGGCCATTATATAAATAAGGGTCTGAAAACCTTTTCAGGCCGGTTATAGTAAGGAAAGTCCTTAGCCGGATCCCGTAAACTTCCGGGTACTCCTCCCCGATGCTCCGATTTGCTTGCCATTCAGATTAAGAAATGTATATTGAAGCATGAAAAAAATAAGCCTTTCTTCAATAGCATTTATTTTTACCCTGGTGGCCTGTTATTCGCCCACTGCCAACATATACCAGTCTGAAAAAACAAAAGGAGTGGACTTCAAAAATTATAAAACCTATGCCTGGCTGCCAACAAGAGATACTGCCTATACCAAGCTGGCAGAAAAACAAAAAGTTGAAGCAGCCCTGGCTGCAGCCGTAATACAACAGCTCAATAAACGCGGAATGGTTATGGATACCCTGAATCCCGACTGTTTATTTACTTATACGCTGGTCCTGAATAAAACGTACCAGGTAGGACAGGCGCCTCCGCCCGTATATGCACCGCAGTCGAATACAGGAGCCATGCCGGGCCAGTACAATATGTACTATTACGTACCTTCTTATGATTATAATTATAATCCTTCCCTGTACCAGGGCAGTATGCAGGTCACTACTTTCCGCGACGGTTCCCTGGGCATTGACATGCTGGACAGAAAGGAAAATAAAATCATCTGGCGAACCAGTGCCCAGGGTAAAGTGGATGAAAAAGAAAGGAAGGGTGTGCGGCCAACTATAAATGAGATTGTTCCGGTCATGTTTAAGAAATTCCCGGTAAACAATAAATAACTGTCAGCAAAACAGGAAGACACCCTGTATCGGCATGACCAGGTTCTATCGGGGAAAAAAACAGACCAGTCCTTTTAGCTTAATTAAGATCATGCAGATCTCACATTAAATGCCACGGGCTTCCATAAGTACGATGAAATCAACGATCAGGAGAACAACTCCCAATACAATCACCGATCTCATATTTAAAAATTTCATACGGGCTCATTGAATAAGGGTGGATAAAGATAACCATTGACCGGTATCTGTTTCAGCCCATTGCGTAATTGGAGAATATTACCATGTAAACGGTAGGCTTTTTTATATAAGCTACTCAATTATAGTAAGTTATCCAGATATAAATGGGCCGGCTGGTGATCCCGGACCGGTCTGGATCCGTATAGAAAATACAAGGGAATTTATTCCTGATATTGCTGGAACAACCAGAAATTATAAAAATCAGAAAAGTGACTGATTAAACCTGGGCGCCGAGCTGTTTGAGTTTCCTGATCTGCATAAACAAATAAAGTAAGACCACCCAAACGCCCGCAATAATCGTGTAAGCCATCCATTCCAGCCAAAGCGGGGACCAGCCCCTTCTCCCATAAAGAGATCTTTGATTATAGTTCGATACATATTTGGAAACTTTGCCCCAGGGAACCGTTTTTTCCGTGCTGAGATTCCCGTAAGTATCGTTATCCTCCACTTTAGCGATCAGAATCAAATTACCGGCGGTATCCCCCGGAAGTCCGTCCTTCTTAAAATCTGCGCTGATCATTCCCAAAGAATCGGTTGTATAGGTTGGGGCCTCACTTACATTCAAATCACCGTCCAGTCTTTTTATTGCGACTCTCATATCAACACCCTTTACCGGTACCCATACTGTATCTTTCAGTTCATATAAGGTGGCAATGATTTTTTTATCTTCGGCAGTATCAATGCGGATCCGGGCCTTAACAAGGTCTATGCTGGAAGTGACCGCATCGTACAATTTGGATGAATCGGAAACCACCAGGAAACTCTGTTTGGGTGATTTATTCCATTCATCACGGGCCGCAGGCGGTATTAAAATGAATGCCATTCCTTTGTCGTCTGTAGTCGCTTTACCGAGCAGGTTACCCGGGCTAACAGAACTTATATAAAAACTGAGAGACACTCCAGGAACCTGGGTGAATTTCCCGCTGACTTTGGTTTTTGTGTTCGCCTTCAGGTATTGCATCTGGTTATTGTCGTTAAAATAACCCAGGCCCAGGATTAAATTATTTTTTGTTTCCTGGCATATAGCAATACCCGTTAAAAAAGTTGATACCACAATAGTAAGCACGGTGTATTTAAACTTTCTCATGTTTTTCAGTTTCTTCGATCGTTTCTTGTATCGGAATGATGGGGAATATCCTGGCAAAAATGGTTATGATCAGCACCATGCCGGCCAGGGAACCCGCTGCTATGGCCCATTCCTCCCAACTGGGGAAATAGTGACGGTAGGATTCAGGAACATCATGCATCGGTAAAAATGGATGCAGTAAAGTGGGCGTAACGATTAAATATCTTTTGAACCAGGATCCTACGACTACCAATGTACCAGCGATAAAAGCCGGGAAGGGCTTCCTGCCTTTTCTATTGATCAAAATCAGGATGGGTAAAAACATGGAGGTTGAAATGGCAAACCAGAAAACTCCGGAATATTCCCCGGTAAATAGTCCCAGCAGATGATCCGCATCTGTTTTTTTCATTTTAAATGCAGGAACCAGGAATTCATTCACATTAAAATAAAGATAGACCAGGGCAAGCATGACCACGATTTTCCCCATCCGGTCGAAATTGTCAATTGTGATGTATTTTTCCAATTCATAAGCTCTCCGGAACACATACATTGCCACCAATACAGCACCAGCACCGACGAGAAAGGCTCCTGAGATAAAATAAGCGCCAAAGTTCGTGCTGTCCCAGCCCGGGCGATAGGTTGTGGCAAAAAGCCAGGATGTTACTGTGTGAATGGCAAATGCCACCGGTATAATGGTAATGGATAATATATTGATAGACCGGCGGCTGATTTTTTTTTGTTTGGGCGTATTCTTCCAGAAAGATCCCAGGAATGCATACATTTTATTGAAGCGGTTTCCGGCTTCCTTCTTGGCCTGCAGCATGATGTTAAAGTCCGGTAATAACGGAAAATATAAAAGCAAAAGGCTGATAAAGAAATAAGTCGTAATAACGATGACATCCCAGATAATCGGTGACTGGAGCCGGCCGTGCAGGAAAAGGTTATAGAACCTGTCGGGCCGCCCCATATCCACTATGATAATGATAGAGGCGAATGTGATGGCGGAAACGGCAATAATTTCAGCAATCCGGGTCAGGGGAGTACTCCAGTGAACATTCGTCAGCCTGAGTACGGCTGTAATCAGCGAACCTACCAGGCTGATCGCCACAAAGAAAACAAAATTCGAGATATAGATTCCCCAGGAAGCATAATCCCGCATGGAAGTAACAATCAGTCCACTGGATAATTGCCGGATATAGGCAAAGATGCCGATCATGCATATTAGTATTAACACAGCAACCCATATCTTTCCTTTCCACCCAAATTTCTTTGGCAGCAGATCACTGATGATTTTTTGCCTCGCTAAAATTTCCACGGCTTATGATTTAATTTTTTCTTTTTTTTCTTCCTGCTGATCATCCTTGTTTTCAAAAGGGAAATTCCTGTTTACCGGGGGTAAATAATATACGCTGGGTTTTGTTCCCAGGTCTTCCATCAAACGGTAACCCGCCTTGTCCCGGATCAAGTCACTGAACCGGAATGTTTCAGCCCCGTTTGTTACCGTGTCTTCAACCATATCCCCAAAAAAGAATACGCCATTGGGGCAGGCAGAAACACAATGCGGCAGTTCCCCTTTCCGGGTCATATCCGCGCAAAAATCACATTTCCCGACAGTCCCTATTTTCTGCGGAACACTGGTTTCACAGGAATAAGGTTTTTCGGCAATTTCTTTTGGTAATTGCGGAGCTTCCCAGTTAAAAACCCGGGTGGAATAAGGGCAGGCTGCCATGCAGAACCGGCATCCGATGCAGCGGTCGCTATCTATCAGAACGATCCCGTCCTCCCTTTTAAAGGTGGCATCCACCGGGCAGACTTTTACACAGGGAGGCTCATCGCAATGCATGCAGGTAGTGGGTTCCCAGTAGGGTGCCGTATGTTCTGCATCCTGCATGGGATATACTTTGATCCAGTTTTCACCGGGATTCAGATCATGCGCATGGTTGCAGGCCGTCTGGCAGGCTTTCACACTCTTACACCGGGAAAGGTCAATGACCATTACGAATTTCTTCCCCGGGATCCCTATACGGGCTTCCGTGTTGGAAACGGGTGGCAGGTCTGGAACCGGTTTCAGAAATGCTTCATCCACTTCGATCACTTCCCCGTTTACGGAAAGCAGTTTCACCATTTTGCCGGAGGGCCTGATCATGGTGTTGGCCTCATTGTCAAATGGGTTATGCCTGCTGGAACATCCCGTAAGGGTGGCCCCGGCCAGTAAACCGGTTACTATAAAATCCCTGCGGGAGCTGTCGTTGGTATTCATTAAAAAAGAATGAATGGTTAATGCTTTTTGATCCAATCCTGTAATTCCTGATCCGTGATCTTTCCCTGCACGGATTTGATTTTAGAAACATCCACTTCAACCAGCTGCCCGTTTTGGGACAACAGTTTCATTGTTTCCTTCTGTTCAGGAGGAGCACAGGATACGACCGTTTTCTTCCTGGTAAAAATTCCCGCTTTCCAGATGGAAAACAGGGATAAGATCCCGATCCCCGCCAGTAATTTCCTCCTGGATTTTACTTCCCCGGGAACTGTTTCAATTTCTTTCATGTATTATTTTGATAAGTATCAGAAGTTGTGCGCGCCTATTTCTTTTTCAGCGTCCGCATGTAGATCACCAGGTCCCAGATATCCTCTGCATCAGGAAGTTTTTTCTTGAAGCTTGGCATATCCTCCCTTCCTTCAGAAACCTTATAAAACATGGAACCATCTGACTGGGACTGAAGGGATGCAGTTGTTAAATCTTCCGGTTGGGTTTTCAACTGGGCTGCTTTCGTTCCGTCTCCCAACCCTGTTTTTCCATGGCAGGAAGAACAATGCTGGCTCCATAAAGCTTTTCCTGCTGAAATAGTTTCAGCGGAAGACTTGTAAGGATTAGGTGTTTTGGCTGCTTTTTCGGGAACAGGCCAGGGTTTTGGTTGCTGACCGACTCTGAAACCTGCTGTAATAAGAAACAATCCTGAAATCGTGATAAGAATAAGAACTTTCATAATTGATCAGTTTGATTTGATGAAATGATTAAATCAATTTCACCAGTAAGTTATTAAAAATTCCAGAGTCTTGAGATAATGAACCCGATTACAAACTGTCCCTTCCTGTAATTATTCTGGTTGTAAACCGTATTGTCTGTCGGCAGGGCGTATCCGTAATTACCCGCAAATATCTGGAAATCATGACCGCTGGTATTCATTTCCAGGCCGAAACTGATGTTGGGCTGCGGGTTATTCATCGGGTTCTGTGTCAATGGCTGATCATAATTCACGATGATGGCCATACCCGGCGTGATCTGATATTTTCCACCTGCGCAAAAAGTCCAGTTATTATTTTCCATTTGTGACTGGATCTTTCCGGCTGAATCATAATAACCTGCCACATTATTGAAATGGGTTATGGCAATCCCAACCTGTACGGATAACTTGTCATTGATTTTCCTGGCAATCAAAATCTGGTTAAAATAGCTGAACCGGTCAGAGGTATTGACGATGTAATTGGCTGTACTCGCCTTCTGCGTATTCATGGCTGCGAGTCCGAAATAGGTTACAGATACAGGCATGGAGCCATCCTTTGTTTGTTTGAGGAGGGCATATTTTGCGTTTCCGTTTACTTCCATATTATAGTTACCAAAGCCGAACCCGAGCTGAAGATCCTTGACCGGAACATAGGTAAGGGAGAACTGCATATTGGCCTGTTCAAATACACCGAAGAAATTTGAAATCCCCTCATTAACGAGTCCAAAATGGTGACCGATAAAAAATCCGAATGTTTTTTTAACCGGCACCATGACCGTCTGATCATCAATCAGGTAATTCCCGCTGAATGTATTTTTTACATAAGATTTGGTCTTTCCTGCCGGCACCGTCGCGGCAGTGGAATCCTGTGCCATCAGGTTGGCTGAAGCAGCAGAGACAACAACCGCCAGCAGCAGGACTTTTTTAAGGAAAGCGGATGAATAGTGAGATAATATATTACGCATTGTAATCGATTTAGTTGTTAAGTGCTCCCTGATATATCCAGTTATAAACTTTTTCATTGATTGCCGGATCCGGACCGCTGCCCAGGGGCATGACGGGAGACAATTTTCCGGTTAACCAACCCATGAGCTCACTGTTCGTCGGATCAAAGGGAACCAGCATGTCTTCGGCTACCAGGGACTGATAAGCGAACCCTTGTGAAAGGTTGGGCGTTTGCCCGCCACCCACATGACAGCCGGCCTTTGCACAACTGGCAGTGAAGAGCGGTTGTATATCCTTGGAAAAACTGAGGGTCGCCGTATCCGTCGGAATCGTGGTATCTTCAACCACCGTGGTGGTTTTCGTACAACCTGGGATTGCAAACATCCCGATGATTGCCAGGCCCGCGGTGAATGATACTATTTTCTTAAGCATGATTACTAACTTTTTATTAGGAAATGCTGACAATTATTTTTTAAATGTCAAAAGCAGGTTTGGCTGAATACCATGCTGGTTGTTGGACTGATTCCAGATTGCCAGTCCGAACTGCTGGTCCTGCAGGCTGGAGAAATCCACGTCCTGTTTTAATGTATCACCGGTTCTCAGCTTACGTTTGTATTCTATGATCCAGCCCGATCCGGTATAAACTGCGGAACAGGTGATGTCTGCTCTTCCACCCAGCAGGGGTGAAGCAATATAACTGGGGAAACATTTCGGTCCGTCTCCTCCGGTAACCGGATCTCCGGTTCTCTGGTAATCAGTGCCTACAGTGGGATCAATGGTACCCCCGGCATAAGTTAACAGACCGGTAGAATCCACGCCGGTAATTTTAACAGCTTTTCCGCCTGCTAACGTATCTGTAGCGAGGATGTAATAATAATTGGATGCATTAGGAATAATCCACAACGGCACCGATACAGAAGCTCCATTTCCATTTAATTTAAGATTCTGCCTGTTATTGAGAGCCCCCTGCGGAGGTGTTACGGAAGTATAAGTAGGTGCATACGGCCAGGTGGAAGATGCGCCGGAAACGGTGATTCCATCCACATGACGGCCGTTTCCTGATCCGCCTACCAGGTTGGTTACAGTCGGTCCGCCGGCCCAGTCCTGGTATTGGTCATCCATCTGGTTAAAAATGACATCTCTGCTCAAGTGTGCCCACCACATATCAATTTTTTCAGATGCCCCGTTCGTATAATGATTACCGCTGGCATTGGCTTTGACAACAGCAGGCGTAACTGAAAAATCAGTATAGGGCGTAAATACATGACAGCTCCCATAACAGGTTTCCGAAATGAATTTGGGGGTCGAGAAATCAATATTCCATAACATGGCCAGTTTATCTTCACCAAAACCATTCCTGGTTATATTACCATTCACATCATATGCGTTGCTGGACGGCTCCTGGGCCCAGAGCTTTTTACCCGGATCAAAATACCAGGTGGATACATACACGCTGTTGGTATTATCAGCGTATTGAACCAGGAAATAGATGTTTGAATCGTCGTACATGGACTGGATGGTCGCAGGATACTCATCACCGATATAACCCGTAAACAGGTTGTTACCCGGATTCGGAACGGTTGGAACTATACTTAGCTTAGCCGCACTGTCCCATATAGATTCCACGCTTCCGTCAATGTTCGGAGCTGTAGGCGTTTTATAAGACACGAGTGTACTGGTACTTACCGGAGGAGGAGGAGTTGGAGTAGGTGTCGTACCTCCAATCACCTGATCGGTCTTGGTGCAGTACATTAAAAAAGTAGAGGAGATAACGAACAGGATAAGAATGGCAAATGTTTTCATAAACAATTATTTTACGTCTGTTTATTTTTGAGAGCGTAAAATTTGTTAATAAAATGCTATTAACTCAGGATAACGATCATGAAACCTTATGATTTTAATCATAACGCAAATGCATATCTCATGAGAAGGGATCTTTCCTTTATTAAAAAATGAGGGGGATAATTGCCGATCTCATCGGGCGCCTGATACCAGGGCATATAATAATATGCTGAATTACAAATACATCGAAATTTCAGCCGAATAAAAAAACGCGGGAATCCAATGAAGGGATAATGGAAAATCCCGATTCCTTTTAAGCTACTGTAACGCTGCGTGATCATTCACCCAGATAAGGATCTTTGATTTTCACAGTCTTGTAGGTAATGTTTGAAAATGTTACTTCGCATCGGTCTCCCGTGGGTGACTGGGCCATAAAACCGACCAGGAATCCTTTTTGTGCGTCAAACTGGAGGTGCCTGACCAGGAACCATTTCATACTATCTGCAGAACAATACAGGGTAACCACGTTGCCCGCCTTGGCCATTTTATAATAGACTTTTTTTGAATTCATCTCCACGGAGTTACAGTCGTCTGAAATATTTTTGGTGACCACACTGACCACCCGGTTCGCACCGGTATAATCTTTTTCAAAACAGAATTTGATCCAGTTTAAACTGTCCTGCCAGATCAGGATCGCACCGCCATCCCACTTGCTGGCGAATGCATGTTCTACAGAGGTAGTCAGCACAAAGTCCTCGTCCCCTTCAAACAGAAGTTTGGGCGCATTATCTGTGTTATAGGTTACGTTCGGGTCCCTGAACATATCCGTTTTTCCACCTGCCACGATTACCAGCTGATCCCCATGAATGGAAAACCGGCCGGGTGCGCTTTTCCAGAATAATCCATGTGGAATGGAACGGATGCGCAGCGTATCCGCTTTTTGAGCATATATTCCAAAATGGAGGAAGAGCGCTGCCATTGTAAATACGGTAAACTTTCCCATGGTCTCCTTTTTTATTTTTTGATCTGCCTTTGTCGTACAATCCATTAAGATACTAAATTGATTCTAAAATGGCGCAGATCCGCACACACCGGGCTACCGATCATTCCGGTCAGCCTGTCCGGCTTGCTGATTCCGGGAATATCCGCAGGGACGGACAACTCCATGTTCCTTACAATAGAAAGCTGGAAGATAAAAATGCCGGGTTTACAATAACGTCCGGACTAATTTTTATTTTGGGAAAGACCAAAATTTCCAAAATCGATGAGTTGCCTGGGACTGATATAACCCTTCGTGTAAGTAACCATTTTACCGCTTGCATCTGTAATAATGAGGGTGGGACAGGCACCAACACCATATTGCTGCGATAATGCCGGGCCCACTCCTTTTTCCATATTAATGGCTACATTGATAAAATTTTTATTAAAAAAAATTCCGGCTTCTTTATCCGAAAAAGTATATTTCTTTAAAGATTTGCATGGACCGCACCAGGAAGCATAAGCGTCGAGGAAAATAAGTTTGTGTTGTTTACCGGCTTCCAGCAATGCCTTTTCCCAGTCGGAATCAATAAACTGAATACCGCTGCCCCTGGCATGATGCATTCCTGCAACGGATTGAATCCTTTCTCCCGGGATAAATGCAAAGATCGAAATGAACATGCCAATAAATAAAACGTAACTAACGGGCTTATGAATCATCATTTTATGATAGTAACTCCTGCCATTTTTCAGGATCAGACTTAGTAATATACACCGATGTTGGTGAACGAACTTATCCATGTAAATATATTGAATGTCCGGAGAGAAGAAGTGCGTCGTTCAAAGTATCATGGAACTGAGCCGGGGTAAGAGCTAATTTCACATTGAAAACCGGTTAATTTAATAACCGGATCCTTTGAATAAAATCTTTTTATGAAGGAAAACAAAACCCTGCATTCAGTTATAACCTGCCCCGTTTGCGGACATCAGGAAGAGGAAATAATGCCTGTTGATGCCTGCCAATACTTTTATCATTGCAAAAAATGTAAATCTATTTTAAAGCCGTTACCGGGTGATTGTTGCGTTTATTGCAGCTATGGGACGGTAAAATGCCCTTCCATGCAGCAGGGAAACTGCTGTTCTTAATTTTTCCAGCGGGTTACCGTTGATTTTTAAACTATTTTCATACAGAAAAGAAAGGTCATATGAACTATAAATACATTTTCTGTTTATGCTTACTTCTGAATATCTCTGTTCCCCAGGCTTCTGTGGCACAGGAACCTTCCGTGAAAACCGCGGAAAATAAACAATGGATCGTCCGGTCGAACAGTTATACCAAACTGCTGATCGATATTGACGAAAAGTATGCGCCCGAATTTGGCTCCGGTCAGGGAGTTGCTTTTTATGATACCCTGGTTGTGGTTCCGACACTGGCCAATAAAAAATTGGAAAGAAAAGAAAAGCAGGATGTGGTGACTTTACTGAAAACAGCCAGGCAAAAAGAAACGAATCTTGCAGTACAACAAGACCTGGACATACTGATCCGGCAAACGGAACTCGATTTCAGGCAGGAAGATTTTGAGCTCGGCAGGGAGGTTTCATTTTTGAATGCAACCGGGACCGTATTTTCCGGCATACAATCTTTGCTGGATGATCAGACACCGGTTGAACGGCGCAGGGCAGCCGGGGTCCGATTAAGGAAGTATGCGGGTTTACAAAACGGGTATAAACCCATCACAGCAGTTTTACAGGAACGTACGGCCGTCCAGATGAAAAAGCCGGGAATGATCTATCCCTCAAAACAGGAACTGGAAGTCGCTTTGTCACACAATGCCAGCATGGTGAATGGTATTCAGGAACTATTTAAAAAATATCAGGTAAGCGGTTGGGAAGAACCGTACGCTGCGATTAAAAAACAACTGGAAGATTATGACCAATGGATCCGGGTGAATGTATTACCGAAAGCACGTACTGATTTCAGGCTGCCACCTGAAAAATATAAGCTGGCCCTGGAGGGTTATGGGATCGATATCCCACCTGCCGAACTGGCGAAAATGGCGCATGCTGCATTCACCAGAATTCAGGTCCAGATGAAACCCATGGCAGAACAACTTGCCAGAAAATATAAACTGGCCACAACCGATTACCGGGAAGTCATTCAGTTTTTGAAGAAAAATCAGATCATCGGTGATTCAATCATGATCGTTTATAAATCCCGGCTTGCCGAAATCGAAACCATTATCAGGAAACAGCACCTGGTCAGCCTGCCGGACCGGGCAGCCATCATCAGGCTGGCCAGCGCTGCTGAAACTGCCCAGCAACCCGCTCCGCATATGGTGGCTCCGCCGTTTTTGAATAATACCGGGCAGCGCGGTGTTTTTGTATTGCCCCTGAACCTGCCTCCTGCACCCGGTGAAAAAATGGATGCCTATGATGATTTCACATTTGATGCGGCCTCCTGGACCATTATTGCACATGAAGTGCGCCCGGGTCACGAATTGCAATTCGACAAAATGGTGGAGGAGGGTGTTTCGCAGGCCCGTGCTTTATATGCATTCAACTCAACGAATGTGGAAGGCTGGGGCTTATATTCTGAATATATCACGCTGCCTTATATGCCGGCTGAAGGCCAGCTTGTTTCACTGGATTACAGGCTGCTTCGTGCAGCGCGTGCATTTTTAGATCCGGAATTACAGGCGGGGACCATCACCCAACAGCAGGCACTTGAATTATTAATGAAAGAGGTGGTTTGCTCCCATGCTATGGCAAAACAGGAAGTGGAACGTTATACCCTGCGTGCCCCCGGACAGGCCAACAGTTATTTTTATGGATTCACAAAAATGACCGGTCTCCGGAAAGATACCGAACAGGCCATGGGCAGTCATTTCAATCAGCAGCAGTTCCACGATTTTATCCTGGCACAGGGCATTCTGCCACCTGCATTAATCAGAGAGGCGGTTATGAATGAGTTTGTGAAGAACAAATAAAACTCCGGTTTATGAGAATATATGTATCCGCGAAAACAGCCAGGATTATATATTTTCTTATGTTAACCTGTACATCCTTTTACCGGCTGGACGGACAGGACTCCTTAGTGAATAAAACAAAACTATTTGAATCGGACGAAGTGCTGGATATCACATTAAGTGGCCATATCCGTGAATTATTAAATGACCGGTCCGACCGCGCGCAATACCATCAAATCGAACTTATATACCGCAAACCCAACAGCAGTCTGGTGACCGTCGAAACAAAAATAAGAACCAGGGGTTCTTTCCGCCGGCTGAAGGAAAATTGTTATTACCCCCCGCTGTTAATACAATTTGCAAAAACCGGGCAAACAGACTCTTCCCTTTTTAAAGACCAGGACCGGCTGAAACTGGTAATGCCCTGCCAGGATGACGAGTACGTAATCCGGGAATGGCTGGCTTATAAGATATATAACCTGTTAACACCGAAAAGTTTCCGGGTCCGGTTGGTAAAACTGCGTTTGGAAGATAACCTGAAGGGTAAAATGTATTCGCCCTTTTATGGAATACTGATTGAAAATGAAAATGAAATGTCAAAAAGGAATGGCTGCAGTTTGACAGAAAAAAGAATGAGGCCGGAGCAAACCGACACGAATTCATTTTTAATTATGGCAGTCTTTCAATACCTGGCCGGCAACACGGACTGGTCTGTTCAGTTTCTGCAAAATATCAGGCTGATAACAACAGATCCAAACGCAGCACCGATACCCGTTCCGTATGATTTCGATATGTGCGGGATTGTGAATGCCCCTTATGCCGTCCCGCATGAAGAACTGAAGCTGATATCGGTTCAGGATCGCCTGTACCGCGGATATTGCATCCCGGACATGAAAAGATTTGACGGGGTGATTGGTTTATTTAACCGGCTCAGAAATAAAATTTACGGACTATACACAGATTGTCCGCTCCTGTATCCGGGATATATAAAAAACACTAAAGCATTTCTTGATGAATTTTATACAACCATTAATAGCACCCGTGCAGCAGAACAGGAATTTCATGTGCCCTGCGATAAAAACGGACCCGGAAATATTATTATAAAGGGATTGAGGGAACATTGAATGTCAGATTAAAAGTCCGAAAGGAGCCATCCGTCAAGAGCCCTCCAATAGTACACCCCACCTTAAGAAATACATTGCTATTTACTAAAATGTTCCCGGCATCTATTGTCCCATTTAGGTTTCACTTTTTCAGAATTTCATGGGAGCTAAGCGGGCAATCCTTCTATCAGAGACGCCAGGTAGCGGCCCTTGTTAGGCTCTCTGTGTTTCCTGGAATAATCGGTGAAATACCGGTGCTGTTTTAAAAATTCTATCTGGAAAGGAACCCATTTCCCCCGATCGGGCATCAGATTATAAGCTCTCAATTCTTCAAAAAGATTTTGCGCGATCAGATTCACATCTTCCCGTCCCAGATAGTCCAGGTCTGCATCCGCAATGATCCTGCCCGGCCGGTTCTTTGGATCCTGCGGTATCCTTGTTGCCAAAATCATTTCACATACAGAAAATACCTGTTCTGGTGTAAAATAGAACCCGGGCAGGTATTCCCGAACCATTTCACATGCCTTCTCTTCATGATCCTTATATAAATAGATAAACCCTGCATCGTGAAAGAGAACCGCAATGCGTAATAGTTTTCTTTCTGCAGATGGCAAACACTCAGTGTCTGAAATAATCATGGCGGCATGGAGTACGTCCAGGGTATGACCTAAATTATGGTACGACAGCGAGGGGGAAAGTTTCTTTTCCAACATGGACAAAATAAACCTTTCGGCTTTTAAAAATTGAGGATTTCGCTTTTTCACAAAAATGATTAGACTAATAAATTTGCATGCTAAACAATCTGTTTGTCTACAAAATACATGTCGATTTCACCTATGTTCTTTGCCATTACTTTTCCCCGGTAAATACACAGGTAATGATCTTTGACCAGATCATAGGCTGCGGCAGATATATTTACCAAACCGGGATGCCCGTTACTTTCCATTCTGCTGGCTATATTGACCGTACTTCCCCAAATATCATAAGCATATTTTTTCTTTCCCACGACTCCGGCAACAACCGGTCCAACATGTATGCCAATTCTCAATTCCCATATTGCCTGCCCCATTTCCTCTCGTTTCTGATTCATCTCATTCATCCAGTCCCGGATCTCAAGGCCTGCTTTTATGATTTTGAGCGGATGTCCGTCATCTTCCGTGGGAATACCTCCCGCGCACATATAAGAATCCCCGATAGTTTTTATTTTTTCCAGATTATATTTTTCAATGATGTCATCAAAAGCTTTGAAACAGGCATTCAGTTCGGATACCACTTGCTGTGGTGAAAGGGAGTCTGCAATCAAAGTAAATCCCTTAAAATCGGTAAAAAGCACCGAAACTTTTTCAAAATACCTGGGCGTCGCCTGGCCATTCTGCTGCAGTTCTGCCGCCACTTCCGATGGCAGGATATTCAACAAAAGCCCCTCAATTTCCGCTTTCTGCCTGTCCAGAATAATATTTGTCTTCACCTTACTGCGGTAATTCCGGTAAATGCCAAAGGCTATGATGAATATAAGAACCAGAGCCGCTGTTATAAAGTATTTTTGGGTTTTCTGGCTCCTCAGTTCAAGTTCCTGAAGCTTTTTGTCCTTGGTCAACAGGTTGATTTCGTTTTGCCTCGTTTGTATTTCAAAATTTCTTTGCAGGGAAGTGAGTTTATCTGCCAGGGTTTGATTATTCAGAGTATCAGAAATACTACTAAAGAGTTTCTGATATTTGTAGGCGTTGCCAAAGTCACCCATTTTGGAATAAGTGGCAGCGAGGCCCGCATAGGCTGAATCCAGTTCTTTATAGGCCGGTATGATGCTGGCAATTGAATCGGCCTCCTGGTAGGAACTCAGTGCAGATTCAAAATCTCCCGTTTTTATATAAACATTCCCCAGTGCCACCAGGGATTGGGTCATGGCCAGTTTGGAATCCAATTTCCTGGCCATTTGATAGGACTGCTCATTATATTGGATCGCATTTTTAAAATCTCCCTTTTTTGCATATACAAGCCCAATACCGCGCAAAGGAACAGGAAGGTTGATTGTATTTGAGTAGGCTACGACGGACTTATAATAATAGAGCAGGGCCGAATCTTCTTTGTTTAACCCGCTGTAAATTTCCCCGAGATTCACGCTTACGGCTCCAATAATATTTTTATCACCAATGTCTTCGCTGATATGTAATGCTTTTAAAAAAAAATCGAGTGCTTTACCGGTGGTCGCTCGCTTGTTATGGTACACATTGGCAATATTCGAATACGCGGTCGCTATACCGGCTTTATCCCCGATCTTTTCTGCTATATCCAGCGATTTAAAGTAACTGTCCAAAGCCTTATCATCCGTACCATTCATATAATATACGGTACCAAAATTATTGAGTATGATACACTTGTTTATCAGGTCCCCCAATGAATCAAAAATTTGCAGGGCCTGGCCGTAATATTCGAGAGTGGCAGGTGTGTTCCCAAGGAAATAATATGCAGAGCCGATAAATTTCAGTGCAAGTGCCCTGCCCGGATGGTAATTGATTTTCTGCGCGAGGTTTAAAGCCTGTACGCCATAACTTTTAGCGTCTTCGGGTGATGAATCGAGGTAAAAGCTGCTCAGTTCAAGAAGGGCTTTGACACGGATCGTGTCATTCTTAGCGGCCAGCAATACCATTTTTAAACTATCGGCCGTCCGATCCTGTGAAAATCCTGCGAAAGAAATAAATATTAATAAAAGAAAAAATAAATGCTTCGTCAATTTCATATATCCTGCCTGCAGTTCAATATTACTTATAAATCAGATCCTGACACTCAAAAAAATTAAAGAAACAATATAAGGGGGTTTTACCATACCCGCTTATATTGTTTTGAATACCATTTTTATTACATTTTCAGCACCCGGAATACTTTGAATTCGTTGTCCACCAATACACGGATAAAATACATACCACGGCTCAACCTGCTCATATCAACCTGCAGGCTATGATCAGAAATTTTCTTCCCATTTACAGGATACACTTTACCATATGCGTCAACAATCTGAATATTCTTAGCAGACAGGAAACCATCTTTTATGTAGATGGTAACCAGATCCTGCGCAGGGTTTGGATATACGGTAGAGGCCGGATCTATAGTTTCTGCAGGAGCCTCAGCGCTCATCCCATATTGAACACCCGTCTGGAGTGTTCCGGTTCCGGAACTGCACTTGGATGAAGTGGAACTGGCAACTGCCGCAACAGAAGAATTATGGTTCCCATTGTAGGTTGTCAGGGTCCAGGTCATCTTCGATCCGTCAAAATAGATTTTAAACTGCCCGTTTCCTGGCGGGAAGACCGTTGGCTGCTGACCGCTGTATTTCCCTGAGGTGGAGATTACATTATTGATGCCAATTGGAACATATACCAAAGTTGCATTGGGGTTATTATAAGAGAAATGCGCCGCATATGGTAAGCCCGAGGGATCATTGGTCAGCGGTTCCACACAATCCAGTTTAGGCACCACATTCTTGCCAGTTTTATCATTCACATACATAGTACCTGGTAAATAGGTAACTGCGTAATTATTCTGGTAAGTCAGTTGTAATCCATAAGGCGTAACGGTATATGTACCCGGCAGGGAACTCACAAAAACCGGGTTCACAGTATATAACGGTCCGCCTGTTATCGTATTACTTTCCCCGTTTTTAAATCCGGTAATCGTTGAAGTAAAGACGGGCAGATTATCCCCGGTGCTGATACCTGCGTCATTTGCCTGAACGATGAGTGCAGCCGGGCTGATGTTCAGAATACCTGCTACATTTATCAGGGTATAATTAAGCGCCGATCCACCGGATAATGTGATCGGATACTGGCCTGCCGGCGATGTCGCGCCGGCAATTGTACCTGCAACGGGTGGAGTAATTTTTGAAGGATCATCCCCGTTCAGGAATCCGTTATAAGATATCGTGAAAGCAGGATTCGGATCGCCGTAAACCCGGATCTGGTTATCCGCCGTGGCAGTCAGATTTGCTTTTGTAATGGTCAGGATGGCATTGCTGTCCTGTATAAAATAATTGGCTGCTATACCTCCGGTAAGGGTAATCGGGTACTGGCCAACCGGTGAAATGGCTGTAGCTGTTGTGCCTGCCACCGGCGCTGTTATAGCGGAAACACTATCCCCATTTATAAATCCGGTATAGTTGATTACAAATACAGGATTATCCGCTCCGTATGTCTTTGATGTATCCTGTGCAGAGGCTTTCAACAAAGCCTTTCCGACAACCAGGTTCCCATTCTGATAATGCAACACATAATTCGGTGGTGCCGTCAGGGATACTCCGCCGGGCACAACCTTATAAGAACCAGCACCCGGATTACCGCTTACCGGGTTGCCGAGTGTGTCGGTCAGTGTATGAGCAGGAAATGAAGACATCACATTGCCAACAGAATCCAGATATTGCAAACCAATCACTGAATCCATAAATACAGGAGGGACCCCGTACACGGTGCTGGTATCCTGCGTCTTAACAGTAAGTGGCGCAGGTCTGATAGTGAGGTGACCCAGACCATAGGTAATATCAAAATTATCAGAAAGCATTGCACCGGGCACAATAGTATTTATTCCTGCTGTGAGTCCGGTTACCAGGTTGATGGATTTCAATGTCGGGAGTGAGTCCGATATCAAATCCGCTGAATCTACAATTACCGCCAGTTTACTGTTGCTGGTATCAGTAATGTTAGTACCACGCAGGATTGCCTGGCCACGCAGGATTGCCTGTCCACGCAGGATCGCCTGTCCCCGAAGAATGGCCTGACCACTTAATACTCCGCGGTTATTTACAAGATCAGCGCTGGCAGAGTCCGCTTCATAATTTAAAATGGTTTGTGCAGGAACATCAATCGTCCAGACCGTATCAATTACCGGAATATTCCTTAGGATTGCCTGTCCCCTGAGTATGGCCTGGCCACGCAGGATCGCCTGTCCGCGAAGAATCGCCTGTCCTCTGAGTATGGCCTGGCCGCTGGCCATAACGCTGAGCTGATTCAGGTCAGAGTCTGTCAGAACCTGACCTCCGCGGAGTATGGCCTGACCACTTAACAAGGCAAAAGCGCTGTCGATGAGATAAGATTGATGGATGGTTTGGATCGTATCCAGGAAAGCGGCCTTATTCACGGCAGCAATATTGGAATCGGGATACACATAGTTAAACGTGAAATTGCCCACCCTGTCCCCGTATTGAAGTGTCGTATCATTCGGCGTTATCAGCAGCGGCATTTTATTAACAGAGAGTAATCCTTCATTCAGGATATAATTATAGGTTTCAGTCAGCCCGGCGTCTGTCGGATCAGATGGGTCCAGAGGCCTGTGAAGTGCAGGTCGTATATAATAAATGCCCACATTGGCCATATCGTTTGCCGGAGTTGAATAATCCAGGCTATCCAGCCGCAATTGGGCCAGTGTCAGGTTTGTATTTTGGATCGGCACACTATCTATCAGTACCGTGATTGTAAACCGGGGCAACTGCTCACCGTATCGTTTTCCCTTATTATCAGCCCTTACGATAATCGTCTTTTTAACGGGTGAGAAAAAAAACAATGTGTCAGAATAGCCGCCATCCTGACCGCTTGGAGAAATCGAATTGGTGAATACCTGTATGGCCGGATTACCTGTAAAGGCTGGTATGGTTGCGGTTACCTGGGTAGAACTGATAACGGTCGTAGGAAGCGGTTCACCCCGGAAAGTAACTACAGAATTTGAGGTCAGGTAATTCCCCTGCACCGTAACGTTTACGGGTTGTGTTCCCGGTTTGATACTGGTATCCCGCAATATAAGTTTCGTAATGACCGGTTTTGGCGCGGCAAATGTTTTCATTGCAGAATCTGCCTGTATCAGCCCGTAACCAGTAGCAACATTATAACCCGGGGTTCCGTTTTGAAAAGCCGAGCCTTGCAACAGGGATCTCATTTGCGCAGGGCTTAGTTTCACACTATCATATTTTTGTTTGCCTTCCAATAACAAAGCCGCCACAGCGGCGGCCTGCGGTGCTGCACAGGAGGTCCCGAAGAAGCTGGGAAAGGGAGATCCGCTGATATTGATTGATCCAAAATTTACAGTTGTGCTGACCCCGTCGGGTGCCACGAAATCCGGTTTGTTCCGTACAATACCATTGACAGGCGTTCCGCCGTTCGAAGAAAAATATTCCAGCTGAAACGGGTTTACCCCGTATGCAGGGGTTTTAGTATAACGAACAGCCCCAACCGCCATCGCGCCATCTGCATTGGCATGGCCTACAATCGTAGAGTTTCCGGTATTGTAATTGTTGATCGTCAGGTTACCCCTGAAAACAATATACTTGAAATTCACATTGCCTGTGCCAGCCGCACGTACAATCATAATATTCGTCCTGGTGTTGGCAGTTACTGTAAAAGGCATGACTTCCAGTGGATCCCCGCCGATATTATTCCGGTTGAAACCAAAAAGCGTATGACCGGTAGTGTCTGTTAAATAAATATCAAGATCGTTTAAGGTTCCAGTGGTAGTCTGGCCAAGTGAATAGATGGAATCCTGCCACTGAAGGACGATGGTGTAGGTTCCCGGAGTCAGTGAAATACTTTGATAAATGCTTCCTCCAAAATTATGCGCCGTACCGGATATCCCGGCAGGTGCCGGAGTCGGGTTATAGGAACTCCCGTAAGAAGAAGTGCCGTTATTACCGGCAGCAGTAAAATAGGATACGCCCTGGCTTGCCACATAGTTCACCGCCTGGGATACCACGCCGTCCTGGAAAAATGGTTCGGTAATATAGGTTACATCATCTACGATCACGTTACAGGAATCCTTCTGCAGCTGCAGTATTCCCTGGGCGAAATCACCCGGACTGATGAAACCTGTCCTGAAAGCCAATTGCGCTTTGGGAGCTATTCCATGGACCACCTGCAGCATAGCACGCCCTTCATCAGAGGCTTTTCCGTAAGGATAATCCTGCAGCACATGGACCGGAATATAATTACTATCCGGGTTGTTGGCGGCGCCCGGAAGGATTCCGTTTGATATATCCGCTTGTGCAGCCGTTCCGGTCAATTTGTTGTAACTGTCAGAAATGACGCCCACTTTGATACCCCTGCCTGCAATATTATAACCCTGTCTCACATAGTTGGTATGCATGACCGTATCGCCCTGTATCGGAAGTATACTGCCGTTCCCGAGGGGGGGGAAAAGGGGCCTGCAATAATCAATCAGGTTAGGCAGACTATCCAGTTTTTTCAGGTTTGTAATGGGGTAGCTGCCGGTTATGATCAGTGAGTTGGGGCCGTTATCCACCAGGTTCGAAATTCCGTAATCCGGTGTCTGCAATAACGCCAGCAGATTCTGGTATTGACCCTGCCTGGCAATGACTTCAATCTGTACAGTGCCCTGGTTAATGATAAAAATAGTTTTTGCCGAATCGGTGACGATACCATAATTCTCATAAAGTGAACTTAATTCAGAACCGATCAGTTCGGAAGATTTGCCGCTGGCCGGGGGCGGATAGTATGGTAAGATGCAGGGAATAAAGCTGACCAGGGCTGTATCAGATGCTGTGCATCCCCCGTTGGGATCAGTAACGGTCAGCACATAAGTACCACCAGTAGAGACTATGGGTGTCAGCGTGGTGCCGCCTGATACGATGGTGCCTCCGTTTAGCGCAGACCAGCTGAACTGCACACCGGTAGAGGTGGACGAACCACTCAACTGCACAGTCGGAATCGTACAACTCAACTGCTGGTCGGGGCCCGCATTGACATTGGGTGTGCTGCACAGGGGATAAGGCGCATACCTGATCGTAACATTCGACTGGATATTAATCTGGGTGGCACTATACAGGGCGCCCGTAATACTGCTGGATCCGGAGCCCGATCCAACATTAATTCCGCCGTACGGAGCCCAGACAGTTCCTATCCATTTGGAAGTTGATTTTCCGGATGAACCATTGGCAAGATTCCAGGCATAGGGGCCATAAGGAGAGGTAGAACCGGTTCCATGAGTTTCCGAATATATACGGGAAGCGCCGCCTCCGTTGAGGGTGTCTACGTTGGATTTATTCAGATCCACATCTCCATATACGTAAATCTGAATATTCCCCGGAGCATTTCTGAAATCAAATGTAAAGGTATTGGTAGAGCCGGTATTCTTAATGGAATTGAAGACATATATCCCCGGGCCAGAAAAAGTCACCGTTTGATTCCCGGAAAGAGTCATGTTATTATAAGAACCCGGGGTGATCGTTTGCGTAGCCGTAATATTCATGGTGCCGGCGGGAGGAAAAACAGTTATCGCAGGCATAACCGGCAGGGCAGGCAGACTAGGTTTTCCGATAACATTGCCCTTTCCCGGAGCGGGTCCGGAATAGGTAGTGCCTAGCGGGTGTGTGACCATGCCACTTACCATTCCGCCACTCACCATGATATTGCCATTCACGTCAATATTTCCATTCAACAGCGCGCTGGATCCGACATTCAATATGGTTCCCTTCAACGCAGTAGTGTTGGCTGCCGAGATCCGGCCCCCAACCGTGTTTCCATTGGCAAGTACCGTGGTTCCCCCCGAGTAAATATTCCCGGTTATCGTAGCATTACCAGTAGATTGAATTAAATGGTAACTGCCAATCGAACCACCGGTAATGCTGGAGGAGGTCCCGATATTCACCGCGCAGGCCGTGCAGGAACCACTTCCGCCAAATAAGACAAAATCCGTTATTTTCAGTTGTTGGGCATTCGAACACAGAGGAAGAAAGCCGGTAATCAGAACAGGAAAACTCCGTAAAAAAATACGTGAGAAAAAGTACACAGGGTTCATAAGCATCTGGGGTTAGGGTCAATATTCGAAAACATCATTCTATGAAAATAAAATGATACAAAATATAGCAGCCTGAATCTTAACGGGAATCATCGTTAATGCAATATGATTAATTGCATCTGCGTCATTTAGAGGATATTAAGAAGAAAATAAATGAGTGAACAGGTATACGAATCAGTAGGTCACCTTTCCGGAAAAGTTTATAAATCGGTTGGACTTAGCTGAACTTCAATATTTTCCAGGTGACCCTTATTAGTTTTAAAACTAAGGATTAATAACTTATGAATCAAATTTCATGTTTGAATTCATTTTTTTAACTATGTCTGCCTAATTTTAACCTCAGGATCAGAGACATGCGCATTTATTTCACCTGCCAACCGGGCATTCCATAAATAATATACAATT
>DHWT01000318.1 GCA_002413325.1 Chitinophagaceae bacterium UBA5175
GCGTTCGCCAGGGCCCGGTCCAGGTGCACATATCCGCCATCCACATGGATCAGCTGACCGGTAGTATGGCTGGATTTTTCAGATAATAGAAAGGCCACCATATTCCCGATTTCCACCGGGGTCGTCATCCGTTGTTCCAGTGGAATTTTTGCCAGGATCTCTTTTAGCTTTTCTTCCGGGTTGTTCAATGTTTTGATCCAGGTTTCGTACTGGGGTGTCCAGCATTCCGCCACAATTACCGCATTCGAGCGTATACCATATTTTAATAATTCCACCGCCCATTCCCGGGTCAGTGCATTGCGCCCGCCATTGGCGGCGGCATAGGCTGAAGTATTTCCCTGCCCGGTTTCAGCCGTTTTCGAACTGATGTTAACAATCGCCCCTTTAGATTTTTTTAAATAAGGCAGGGCAAAATGCGCCATCTGGTAGTAATGCACCAGGTTATTATGCAGACTCTTCATGAACCTTGCATAATCGCCGGATTCCAGTCCGACTCCGTCATTCACGCCCGCATTGTTTACCAGTCCTTCCAGGCGGCCGAATTTCCTGATAACGGATAACACGGCGCTTTCGCAGGCTAACGGATCACCCAGTTCTGACTCCACTGAAAATGCGTGGCCACCGGCACTTTCAATTTCCTGCTGTAGTTTCCGGTTATCCCGTTCACTTCTGCCAACGATCACCGGGATGGCCCCTTCACCAGCTAAAACACGTACAATGCCTTCCCCGATCCCCCTGGCGCCGCCGGTTACCACGATTATTTTATTTTGTAAGCCCAGGTCCATAAAATGATTTTATGCCAGGTGATAAAAAAAAATTGCGTTCCCTCCGAAAAAATCAGACTGCTCTTTCTTGGAAAAAGGATATAAATAATTATCGGCGATACCCTTCACTTCCTCATATGTTCCTGCCAGCAGACAAACCGGCCAGTCCGACCCAAACATAATACGTTTGGTTCCGAACGTCTCAACCACGGTATCAATATATGGTCGAAAATCCGCTTCTTCCCAGAATTCCCAGTCTGCTTCCGTGACGAGGCCGGAAATTTTACAATACACATTATCAAAGAGTGAAAACCTTTTAATTGCCTGTTTCCATTCGGCAATGATACCCTGTTTTATACAGGGTTTGGCCATGTGGTCAATAACAAATCTCTGTTCCGGAAATGCAGCAACCAGTTTTTCAGTAAATCCAAGTTGATCGTGTCGGATCAGCAGGTCAAAACTAAACCCGTATTGATTCAACAAACCGATCCCCCTTTTAAATTTCGGGTTTAACATCATATCCCGCTGCGGTTCTCCCTGCAACAGGTGACGGAAACCTTTCATCAACGGAAATTGTTGATAGTAAGCCAGCCTTTCTTCCAGTTTGTCAGACAGTAAATCGATCCAGCCGACTACGCCCAGGATAAATGGATTTTTTTCAGCCAGTTCCAGGAAGAAAACATTTTCATTTTCTGAAGGATCGGCCTGTACCAGCACAGAACCTGTTATTTTTTTTTGTTTATATACAGGTTCGAGATCTTCGGGCAGGTAATCCCTGCGTAAAACCTGCATCTCATCGGTTATCCAGGCATCCCGGCCGGGATCAAATTTCCAGAAATGCTGATGAGCGTCAATCACAGGATCATACATACCGGATCAATTTATTTATTCCCCAGGTTCCAGTTTAAATACCCGGTCCATTAATATCCATTTTTCACCGGGTCCTGACCATGGCAGTGCTTTTTGAAACTGCGACATCAGGGTTTCCCATTCCTGCACTTTGGGATTGGCAAGGTCAAGCGCCGCTTTTTTCTGAAAGCTGAAGTCCGGCGAAACTTTTATAATCATAAACAGCCGGTTGCCGGTCCGGTATATTTCCATATCCAGGATACCGGCATCCTTCAGGCTCTCCCTCACTTCCGGCCATACCTTTTTATGATAATCATCATAGGCATTTATAGCGCTTTTATCTTCCTTCAGATCAAGCGCCAGGCAATATTTTTTCATACTGTTTCATTAATGGGCCATGGAAAGTTTTAATTTTTCCACATCAATATTTTTCAATGCAAATAATAAAACGACAATAAAACAGGCTGCAGGCACCACGTAAGCTGTCTGGATGGAACTCGCATCCGAAACCCTGCCCATGATCACTGGAAATACCGCACCGCCCACAATCGCCATAATGATCAGCGAAGAACCTTCCTTGGTTTTTGTTCCCAGCCCGCGGATTCCAAGGGAAAAAATGGTCGGGAACATAATCGACATAAAAAACTCAACGCCCATTAAGGCAAACACCGGAATTTTCCCTTGTGCCAATACGGCCAGCAATAATAAACCCATATTGATTATGCTGTAAACAGCCAGCAATTTTGGAGCTGCAATGAAACGGATCAGGGCCGTACCAATGAAACGTCCGATCATAAATCCGAGTAAGGCGATAAATAGAAAGAAAGCGGCAGATTTTTCTTCCAAACCGGCAACCCTTTCCGAAAAACGGATAAAGAAACTGCTGATACAGACCTGGGCACCCACATAAAAGAACTGGGCCAGCACCCCGAACATGAGATTTTTCTCTTTAAATATGGATCCTTCTATTTCGAGCGAATTATCCTCTTCAACTATTTCAGGCAGGTGCGTTTTATATAAAAGGAAAGCCACGGAAAGTACAACGCCTCCGATAACGAGGTACGGAATTTGCACTGCTGCCGCCTCATGATCCAGGTAAACCCTGAGTTGATCCGGACCCATGGTGGTTTGTTCCCTGGCGGTCAGCGTTTTCCCGGACAGGATGAACGTACCACCGATCAGCGGCGCCATGGATGCTGCCAGCCCGTTGAAAGATTGGGCAAAATTTAAACGTTGTGTGGCTGTGACCGGGTCCCCTAAAACGCTGATATAGGGATTGGCAGCTGTTTCAAGGAAAGCGAGACCGCTCGCAATGATAAACAAAGCGGCCAGAAAAAAAGCATAGGAACGGGTAACAGAGGCCGGGTAAAATAGAAAAGCGCCCGTGGCGAATAACATTAACCCCAGGATGATCCCGCCCTTATAACCATATTTTTTCATGAATAAACCGGCCGGAACAGCCAGCAGAAAATAGGCGATATAGGAAGCAGAATCAATAAAAGCAGACTGCGTATCTGACAACTGGCAGGCTTTTTTCAAATGAGGTATTAAAATCGGATTCAGGTTCAATGCGAAACCCCATAAAAAAAACAACGCGGTAATGAGAATAACGGCAGATGATCTCTTATTGGGGGGCATTGTTCAATCGTTGGTGAAACAGATCCTGAATATACGGATTCAACCCAAATTAACCTGACAACCTCGAAATTCGGATCCGGGCCCTCCTGTCCGTCAAACATTTCTCTTAACGATCCCGGCTAATCGAATAGTTCCGTTTGTTCCGGTTTCTTTTTCTGCTCCCATTCCATGGTCACACTTTTTGCATATTCCGTGAGCTTGGCCCCAACAGCCCTCCACCCCATAACTTCAACCGCTTTGGCCGTTTTGATTTTGGCTTTGCGCACCTGGGCACCGCGGCCGGACTGGACAATCAATACCGGTTCATCTTCTGTACTGACAGCCTCCAGCCGGTTACCCTCTCCTTCTTTTATAAAGAAAAATTTGTTGTGCAGGGAATTGGTTTCAATCCTGAAACGTTTGATGCT
>DHWT01000048.1 GCA_002413325.1 Chitinophagaceae bacterium UBA5175
TAGGCGTTCAGCGTTAAGCGTTAAGTGTTTTCGGCTTTAGACCTTAGGCCTGACTCTCACTCTGTATATTTATACCCAACTCCTCTTACGGAATGGAAATGCCGGGGATTGCGGCTGTCTTCTTCAAAATATTTCCGGAAGTTCAGAATGAAATTATCGATGGTACGTGTGGTCGGATACACATGATAACCCCAGACGGTCTGCAGGATTTTCTCTCTTTTTACGACTTCATTCTTATTTTCAATCAGGAGTTTAAGCAGCATGCTTTCTTTCTTGCTCAGCCGGATGCGTTCGTTTTTTTTGTTGAAGGCTTCCTGCGCCCTGAAATCAATGATGTTCTTTCCAAAACTATATCTGTTGGGAACCGCATTGCGTTCCTGCAGTCTTTCGTTTTTCTCGATCAGCTTCTGTACGCGCAAAAGGAGTTCTTCCAGGTTAAAGGGCTTATTGAGATAATCATCGGCGCCCTTTTTTAATCCGAGTATCCGGTCTGCACTGCTGTTGCGTGCGCTGAGTATGAGAATGGGGACGGGGTTATGCTGCACCCGGATGGTCTCCGCCACGCTGATGCCGTCGATGCCCGGCAGCATCACATCCAGGATCACCAGGTCAAAATATTCATCGCTGATGGCTTTCAATGCCTGGTTGCCATCATAGGCTGAAGTAACCTGGTAGTTTTCCAGTTCCAGGTTGAGGCGGAGGGCATCGTGCAGGTTCTCTTCGTCTTCTACGAGCAGGATGGATTTTCGTGCGGGTTCCGTCATATTTCTGATAAATTAAAACGTACCGTAAAAATACTTCCCCGCGGCTGGTTGTCCGATACCTGGAGCCGCATATTATGGTCCTGCGTTATTTTCCGGCATAAATACAGGCCGAGACCGGTTCCCTTTGCCGTGCGCGTATCTTCATTTCCGACCCGGTAAAATTTTTTAAAAATACGCTTCTGTTCTTTTTTCGGAATGCCCGGTCCTTCATCCCGTACTTCCAAAACGCCCTGTTGCCCTTCTGTTTTCAAAACAACCGATACCGAAGCCTCGGGGGGTGAATATTTAACCGCATTTTCAATCAGGTTATTCACCAGGATCGGCATCAGCAGGGGATCACCGGAAATAAATAAACCGGCTTCCAGGTCATTTTTCCAGGGCCGGTTCGGAAACCGGTTCATAAAATCCTGGCAGCAGTCCGCCACCACCTGGGAAAAATCGAGTTCTTCTTTATTGAAGCGGTAAGATCCGCCTTCGAGCTGTGCCGAGACGAGTATATTGCCGGTGAGTGCGTTCAGCCGGTTGATTTCCTGCAGGGAGGATTTCAGGATCTTTTCTTTTTTTGCATCGTCCAGCGCATGTTTCTGCAGGGTCTCCATATTCAGCCGGGCAATGGAAATCGGGGTCTTCAATTCATGGGTGATGGCCATCATGAAATTCTGCTGCTGTCTTTGTATCCGCATCTGGCGGATGATCGCTCCATAGAGAAAAATCGCACCGACCCCGATAACGGAAAGAAAAACCAGGCCCTCGCTGATATAAGCCCGGGTCATCCGGTCGCGTTCGTTAAAGATTTTTGCTTCTTTCAGCAGATAGGCCCCGTCATCGCGGTTGAGCAGGTTCAGTTTGTATTCGGTCATCTGGCGGTTCTGCAGATTGAGTGCAATAAACCACCAGATCAGGGCGGCCACCACATAGATCAGCAAGAGCCAGTAAATAACCGTCGCGCGGTTGGCCCATTTATTTTTATACAGATGAATCGCCATGTTGAAGACTTAAAGCTCAAGGGTTTTTTGTTGATGGTTGATGGTTGACGGTTGACGGTTGACAGATGGCCGTTGGCCGTTGACCGTTGACCGTTGGCCGTTTCTTTGATTTTAATAATTCCAAGGTCCCATATTCCCGCATGGCTCACTGCACCCGCTCCACCCGGAGTCCGGCACTCAGCACATACTGCAATGGGTCTTCCCGCATGAGCTGTTCTAGCGTGATATGGTAGGTTCCTGCTTTCCGGAACCGGGTTTTTGGCTGAATGAGCAGGCGGGCATCATATATATCGTCCATGGCTGTGCCGATCCAGCCTTTGTTGTTGGTCGCCAGTTGCAGGTCGTAGTCGCCCGACCTTCCCCGGGCATCTCCTGGTTCTTTTACAGTCGCCCGCACATACATATTATTAAAATGGTAGGCATCGGTATGACGTACCACGAAATAAATATTATAAAGGGAAGCGGTGTCGGTAATATCAAAATCAATTTCCGGTTTGATGGAAGAAGGCCAGGTATGGTCCCTGAATACCTGGTTTTTTTCGAAAACTCCGGTGGACCAGTTACAGGCAGATATTCCGATACAGGCGGCCAGCATCAATAAGGATCTTTTCACTCCCTGAATTTTTTGTAAAATTAATGAGATGGGCGATGTATTCCCGGGTAAATCTGTACCTGGTCTGGAAACTTTCAGGAAACCGCCTACGGGGAATTTAAACACACTTAAAACTTAACCTACCTATAGTACATTAAGGATTTGTTCTTTGGCTTTTTCCAGTTCGTCCTTCATAAGCACCACGCATTTCTGGATCTTGACATCATAGGCTTTGGAACCCGTCGTATTGATCTCCCGGCCGATCTCCTGGAGGATGAATGAAAGTTTTTTGCCCTTGCTGTCCTCACCGTCGGCCAGAACTTCTTTAAAATAGTCGCAGTGATTTTTCAGCCGGACCATTTCTTCACTGATATCAATTTTTTCCAGGTAATAAATCATTTCCTGTTCCAGGCGGTTGGTATCGTAGTTTTCTTTTCCGACATGATCATTCAATAATTTTTCAAGACCTTCGCGGATTTTCTGCTGGCGCAGGGGCTGCATTTTCAGGATCTCTTCCTGCTGCAGGCTGATATTGTCAATTCGCCGGATCAGGTCTTCTTCCAGAACCTGGCCTTCGTTGAGTCGGTGCCCGTTCAGATCTTCAATGGCCATTTCGATTACTTTGCTGAACTGTTCCCATTCTTCTTTGGTCAGTGTATCGCCGGTCGGGGTGATCACCTCCGGTAACTTCAGCAGGGTGCTTAATATATTGGATGGGTCCTGGTTGAGCTGTC
>DHWT01000171.1 GCA_002413325.1 Chitinophagaceae bacterium UBA5175
TTGTCCATTACAGACAATGGCCCGGGCCTTCATGCTGACCAGATAAAAGTTTTATATCACGAAGAAAGCGGAGTAAATGCAAAAACCGGATTTGGCTTTCACCTGATCAGAGATCTTGCAAAAGCCATTCAATACCGCATCTACATTGAATCGAAACCCGGAATGGGCACGACCTTTGTTTTGTCGTCCTAATCTCCACATCGCGCAACTGCGTAAATCCAATCCGATTAAAGGCCTTTTCTGCACAGAAAGTTTTATATAAAATGTTTTTTACACTGATTTTATTTTTTCACCTGTTCATTTTTATTTTGCAGGTACCACCCCAGCCAGAGTCCGCACAACCCCCAGCTTACCAATGCATCCATAAGGTGTGCATTTAAATCCGCCTTGGGATACCAGATATGAATGGTATAGGGAGAATTTAAAAATACGATGATCCCGGTAATCAGGCATGCCATGAAAATCTTTCCAAACCCAGAGTCTGTCATTTTCATCAGGACCCAGCAAAGTAGGGCGACCATAACGATATCCGTTAACAGGCCTCGCAGGATATTGGCACCCATATTCACTTTCAATTCCTTATGATATTGAATCTGCATCCAGGGTTTCCCCTCCCTGCTACTCATGGTTTTCTCCATTTCTTCGCTGGTGGTTCCCTTCGGGTAACCTGGCAACAGGTAAGATCCGTTTTCAGAAAATTGAGTATTCAGGTAAGCCATGATACTATCCTGCTTCGGAGTGTACTCCTGGCTGGCCTGATGCAGATTCAATACAGCCCAGGATAATGTCTGCCAGATAAAAATGATAATACCGCCCACCAGGGAGGCAATGATTGGTTTTTTCATGTTTCTGTTTTTTAGGGAATAAAAGTTACAAAAAATTCACAACTCTTATCTTATTCCGGCGGATGTCTTTTTCAATACTTCCTCATTGGTATCTTTATCTTTATTCCCTGAATAACCATGCGTCTACTCATTGCGCCCAATGCTTTTAAAAACAGCCTGACGGCCCCGGATGCGGCGGAAGCCATCCGTCTGGGGCTCCTGCAGAGCGGCCTCCGGTGCAGCATCCGGAGTTTTCCAATCGGTGACGGGGGAGACGGGACGGGATCGCTGATCGTACATCATGGCGGCGGCATGTTTCATGAAACGCAGGCCAATGATCCCCTGGGAAGAAAAATCAGCACATCCATTGGTTTCATTGACGACGGGCAAACGGCCGTTATCGAAATGGCCGATATATCCGGATTGAAGCTTTTGAAGGAAGAGGAGAAAGATCCGTTGCATGCATCATCCTTTGGAACCGGCGAATTGATCCGGATTGCCCTGGACAGGGGAGCCCGCAAAATCATCCTGGGGATCGGAGGCAGCGCAACCGTTGATGGCGGCTGCGGCATGCTTCAGGCCTTAGGCGCCGTATTTCTGGATCAGGCAAAAAAAGAACTGACCACATTACCTGAAAAACTTGTTCACCTGGATGCAATAGATATTGTCGGGATTGATAAAAGAATATGGGATACGGAATTGATTGTGCTTTGTGATGTAGACAACCAGCTGTTGGGAGAACAAGGAGCTGCCACCGTGTTCGGTCCCCAGAAAGGTGCTTCAAAAGAACAGGTACGGGTATTGGAACAAGGGCTTCAGCAATTAAAAAGGGTTTCGCTTCTGCAAACGGGAAAAGACATGAACGCATTCCGTCACGGCGGTGCAGCCGGTGGCGCTGCTGCTGGTCTGCATATTTTCTTACACGCGAGACTCGTTCAGGGAATAGAATACTACCTGGACATTACCGGTTTTGATGAAGCTTTGATGAAAACGGATCTGTTGATAACCGGCGAAGGAAACATAGACCTGCAAACTTTGGGAGGCAAAGGTCCGTTCGGCGTAGCCAGAAGAGCAAAAAAAAACAATATCCCGGTCATCGGCCTTGCCGGAGAAGTACCGCTGCATGCAAACACTCCATTAAACTCCTATTTCGATATACTGATGGCAATCGGTAACCAGCCGGAAGATAAAATAAGCGCTATACAGCATACGGCTGCGAATCTTCGGCGTACCGCCCGGGAGATTGGCAAACTGATCCGCATCGGTTTGGGATGACCGGTCCTGTGAAAACCGGTCAATCCCCAATGAAGAGAAAAACTATTTGAACAGGCAGTATAATATAAACAGGAATTTCCCTGCCCTACCTGATCAGCACCATCGTGCCTTTTTTGGTAATGATGTTTCCGGTATAATCGATTCCTTTTACCATCCACACATAACCACCGGAACTTTGCGGCCGGCCATTCAGCGTACCGTCCCATCCGCTTCCTATAGATGAAGTACTATAAACCAGCTGGCCCAGTCTGTTATAAATCCTGAAGTAGTCTAATGAAGAAATGCCAACTGGTATCGGCCGGAATATCGAATTGGTGGCCTGGCCGGGGGTAAATGCATTCGGCACAAAAATATCCGGTTTCGTTTTGAATACCTTCACGGTAATGAACCCTTCTCCCGAACATCCGAACGGGGTCGTGGCTT
>DHWT01000226.1 GCA_002413325.1 Chitinophagaceae bacterium UBA5175
CGCCCCGGTCCGGAAGGCACGGTGAAACTATACCGGATGTTGCATGATTATATGGTGTATGAGAAGGGGCTGACCAACCTGATCTGGGTTTGGGATGTACAGGACTTCGGCAGCCTGGCTGAAGATGTCCGGTTATATAATCCGGGAAACAAATATTGGGATATTGCAGCACTGGATGTGTATGATAAATCCGGATTTTCGCCGGAGAAATATCATATCATGACGGAGGCTTCCGGGGGGAGGCCCATGGCGATCGGTGAATGTGATAAACTGCCAACTGCCGGTCAATTGAAGGATCAGCCACGGTGGGTATTCTTTATGGGTTGGTCCGAACTGGAATTCAGTGCCAATACAGCATCAGAAATCAGGGAACTTCACCAGGCAGCCAATATTATTACCCTGGATAAAATGCCAGGCTGGAAGAAGGATTAAAATTTTCTGCATGACCAAATTGATTTTTATCGGATCATGCTTTTAATAAGTTACTTTTTGAAAAGGAAATACAATACCTGCCGCTTTATGTATAGGCAACCAGGTTTTCAACCCGGATATAATTGGGACTCTCCGAAGGACATGTGGTAACCCATCAAAATACCGGATAACTTTCCGGCAATTCAGACCACTGTCCGGTAATTAAAGACGACAGTTCGGGCAGTACGGAAAGCTCTACTTCGCCATAAGTCCCTTTGGCAGATTCTAATAGCTGTTTTTTGCCGGTAAGCCATTGAGCATCCGGTTTTTTGCCGGCCTGCATCATGTCCAATGCTTCCAGGCAGGCTTTCGATAAGGCGGACAAATTTTTGGAATGTTCTGTTATTTCTCTTGCCAGGGCGGAGGATTTGAACAGGGGCTCGAGTAGTTTATCATTGGCAGACCAGATAACCAGCTGATCCCTGATGGCGCGTTCGGACCCGGCTGATTTTGAATGCACATATTCCGATACATTATTCCGGAATGCCCATTTCACCTGTGGATCTATCCTGGCGATATCTGCTGCCCGCACCAGGGGGGCAGTTGGATAAGAAACTGCTTCGGGCTGAGCCATCAGCCCGAAAAGACGTTTGTATCCTTTAACAGGGGTCAGCACATCCATCAGTGTTCTGGCGGCATGGTCATTATAACCTGCGGCAAAGCGACTGACCATCCTGTTGTAATTGGCTTCATGCATCAGACCCGATTCGTTTAACTGGCCGCTGATGATAAACAGCCTGCGGTACATATCAGTTACATCCACAACTGATTTTGGTGACCAGAATCGCTCTGCAATGGCAGCAGCACGCGGCCAGATCCGTGTTTCGATATTTTCCGCATCTGCTATTTCCGTCCACTGGGCAGCTTCTCCGCCCAGGAAACCATCCGAAGGGAATTCCGTTTTATAGTGGATAGAGGCAGGCATAAAAAGATCCAGGTAAAAACCTTTGGAGAGGATCATGGGATTGCCGTGGGCTGCAATCTGCTGTGCGAGAGACGGAGGGGACATCGGTGACCAAACCTGTACGACCACATCCCTGGATAAATTTTTTGAAAAGACTTCTTCCCACCCGATGGTTTTTTTCCCGTATTTCATTACCAGCTTTTGTACCCGGTCTGCAAAATACGCCTGGAGTTCATGCGTATCGGCCATTTTATTTTTCCTCATGAAAGCAACAATGGCTGAATCCTGTTTCCAGGCAACGCCGTTATTTTCATCCGCACCGATATGAAAATAGGGTGCAGGGAACAGGGCTGACATTTCCCCGATAAACCGGTCCAGGAAATTATAAACGGATTCTTTGACCGGGTTAAAACTTGGGAAGGGTGTTGTCTGGATAAGCTGCATGACACTCATTACACTTACCGGTTTGCTGCGGTCAATTTTATAAGGCATTCCCGGTTTATAGGCACCCGGTTTGGTAGCCAGTTCGGGATATCCTGCGAACCAGCTGCTGGCATGGCCTGGCATGTCAAATTCGGGAACGATGAGGATGCCCCTTTCTCCTGCAAATTGTATCAGTTCCCGGATTTCAGCCTGTGTATAGAATGCTCCGTCAGAACCCATGGACTGCAACCGGGGATATAATTTAGATTCCACTCTGAAACCCTGGTCGTCTGATAAATGCAGGTGTAATACATTCATCCTGACAGCGGCCATCGCTTCAACATTTCTTTTTATAACCTCCATCGGTATAAAATGCCGGGCAACATCTATCATGAGTCCGCGCCAGACAAAACGGGGTGCGTCCTGAATGGTTACCAGTGGAAAATAAAAACCGGCTTCATCTAGACTCAATAATTGCAGGATCGTTTCCAGGCCCCGCAACGCGCCGATGGTCGTATTGGCGTCCAGACTTAATTGTTTATTTGTAACCCGGACCTGGTAGGATTCGTCCACACCGATGGTCATCGCTGCTTTCTGCTTTACGCGTACGATCATTCCGGCTGAATCCTGATGATCCTCCGGTGAAATGATTTCCTGCCGGAAATAGAGACCGGACCTCCGGTTCAGAGTCTGGAACATCCTGTTTACTGCCTTTAATAAAATGCTGTCCTTTTTATCAGACTTCACTGTTATGGCAAATCCGGCCGTCAGCTGAAACCTGCCATTTTCCACTGCCAGGCTTTTTGGCACAGGCATCAGGTTGAGGGTGTTCATGGATTGCGCATTTGCCATGGTTGCGCTGGCGATTAATAAAATTGAAAGAAGTACACGCATTTTTTAATAATTTATTTTATCCGGATATGTTGAACTGTTTCAATCCTTTCCCGGTGCAGATGCCCTGCAGGTAAACCCGGACTGTATGTTTGGCCAGGTCCGCCGGTGACAGACCAAATTTTTTGAATTGTTCGGTTCTGGTCAGGGAACTGTATAAAACTGTCATCGCTTCTAAGATGACGCGGGGATTCAAATCTTTCCTGAAATAACCGTCCCGCACACCCTGGTTTATCAGTCTTTTGAACGCACCGGAAATTTTATTCCCGTGTTTTTTGATGATTTTGTCCTGGAGTGCAGGGTAATAATAATTGAGATCATGGTAAAAGACTTTGTTTATACCGAAATCGTTTTCTAATGCCTGTTTCCAGGCATTATCCAGGGCGAGCACGGCATTTGGTTCTTTGTCAAAAACTGTCAGGGCATCATCAAATAACCGGTTATAATGCAGGGTCAGGCATTGCCTTAATAATTCTTCCTTATTATTAAAATATTTATATACAGTCTTGGAGGAAATGCCCAGGGGAGAAACCAGTTTTTGGATGGTCATCCGGCGGATACCGTATTTCAGAAATCCCGCCAGCGATATTTTAATAATTTCCTCTTTCATGACAAGTGGAAAATATAAATTAAGATATATTTTCCGGAACAAAGATATAGGAAAATATATATTTGAAGATATTTTCCATGCAAAAACATTGAAATGCCGGGCACTATTTGTCGGAGGAGGCCGGATCTTCTGACTGCGAAGGCAGTCCGGGCAGGTCACAGGCCTCGGGGAAAACTCCGGTTTTTTTATTAACTTCAATATTCAAAGAAGGGATAAACTATATAATCCCGCAGTGGAGAGATCTAAACAAAAATAACCGGTTTGTCAATCTTGTTTCTTAAGCATGCTTTCATTCAGCTGGCCCGGACCGGTTATATATCCACGATTACGTGTACAATAAAATTCCCGGACAACCGGTATTTACGGGTCAGCAATATTCCGGGCTATAAAGGGGATCCGTGTGGAAGAAGTCGGGTGCTTTAAACCCGGGTGGCTTTTATGAGTCTATGCAGGCTGGCAATTGAATGTATATTATGACAATGAAAAAAATGGAAGCAATTCAGGCTGCATACCTCAAAAAGGTATGTATTTTTTTAATATTCATCAGCCTGGCTGGTGCCGGTTTCTCGCAATCCGGTTTTGCGGCACTGGATGCATGGATGGAAACCAATACGAAGCAGATGGGGGGGCGTGCCATATTGGTCATATACAAGGAAGGGCAGATCATTTACAATAAGTCTGTCAATGGAATGAACCGCCGTCAGATAAAGTTAAATACCTATGTAGCCGGGAAGCTGGGGGTAGAAGCAGATCTTGATTCATTCACCCTGAATTCCCGGCAGCTGGTCGCAAGCTGCAGTAAGTGGCTGAGTGCTGCCCTGGTAATGAGTTTTGTGGATGAGGGGAAATTGCGGTTGTCCGATACGGTTGGTGGATACCTGCCCGTACTGTCTCAACACGGGAAGGGCAGTATCACGATCAGTGAATGCCTTTCGCACCTGACAGGGATCAAGGCACCTTCTTTGAAAAAAAGTCTGAAGGATATGCTGAAAACCACCAGTATGGATGAGGCTATTGAAGGGATCGCCGGTCTTCCCATGGAAGGGGAGCCCGGAAAGGTTTTTAATTATAGTAATGTCGGATTGCAGATCGCCGGGGCTGTGCTGGAAAAAATCAGCGGACAGTCATTCCAGAATTTATTTGCCGAACGGATTGCCGAACCACTTGGATTGAAGAATACGGATTTTGGTAACAGGCCGGTCGCCCTGCCTGCAGGCGGTGCTAGCAGCACACCCGAAGATTATCTCCGGTTTTTAACCATGATCCTTCACAAGGGAAATTACAACGGTCATCAGATCTTGAGTGAACAAAGCATCAGGGATATGGAAATAAACCGGGTCGGCCCGGATGTGAAAATAGCTTTTTCGCCCTCAGAAGCGGAAGGCCTGGGTTATGGGTATGGCGAATGGGTTTCTAAAAATACCGTAGACGGCAATCCTGCAGAATGGGCCACCAGTCCCGGACTTTTCGGGAGCTTCCCCTGGGTGGAAAACAAAAAAAATTACTGTGCTTTTCTGATGACTTTTTACCTGAAGAGCAGGGGCAGGAATCAGCGTTATATTTCTCTAAAACAGCTCGTGGATGAATCAATCCCCTAACCTGCATATTCCGGGTCCTGATATTACCACCGATAAAAAAGGATACTAGTAAGGGGAGAAAAATGACTGGTACGGGAAATTTCCTACAGCAACATAACTGTAACCAGACCAGGCAATACTACTAAAGTTATAGGCCAGGTCATTTCCCGGATAGGTTTGATTCCAGCTGATGGTATCATCTGAAACAAAGACGCCATTACCGGCACCCACAAATTTTTTTCCGGTATAAATGATACTGTACATGGACGGCATACTGACTGTACTCCAGGTAATGCCATCAGAAGATTAGATTGCAGTTCCCCAGCCAACAGAAATAAATTCATGCCCGGTCCAGATAATATCATATAAAGTTGCCGTGGTGGAATACAAAATCTTATCAGTCCATACAAGGCCGTCCGGAGAAGTTAGTATCAGAAGGCCGTTTAAAGACCATCCGATGGCGACAAATAGGTTGCCTGACCACGCAATGGCCCTCAGTTCGCCGTGCGGTACAAAAAATGTATTGACAATCCAGTTTACTCCATCTGAGGAATTAAGAATGGCAGTCCCCAGGTTGCGGCAATCCGGAAACCTACGGCTACATATATCGCCCCGTTCCAAATCACGTTTTTGAGATCAATATAAAAACTGTCAGGAGTTATTACAGAATGATCTTCCCAGTGAATACCATCGGATGATGAAAGGATCGTATATTTTTCGCCAACGGCTATATATTGGGTACCGCTCCAGCATATTCCGTACAAAGCTTTTGAAGTGCCGCTGTTGTGTACGGTCCAGTCACTGCCACACTTAGAACCCGCTATCGCTTCCACGCCACCTACAAATACAAATTGATTGTTGAGTCAGGCAACCTTATTCAATGAGCTAAAATTTGCAAATTGCATAGCCCCCCAGTTTATGGCACGATCGTCTATGAATACATGTATGGAACCGGATAATTTGTTTGATATGTTTCCCAGCCCGTCTGTAATCCATACGTCAAATGATTAATCTGCCGGCAATGCGGGCATTCCAAAAAAGAAAAAATCCATTCAATATCCCCTGCACCTGGTTAGCATTTCCCTGTACAAGGATCGTAATGTCCAGTACATTTGGAGCATTTAATCTTAAAGAATGAACCCCTCCTGTTGCATTTGAAAAATCAATGGTTCCGGAGACGGTTAAACGGGCGGAACACAAACTAAGGGGAACTGTACCGGGTGAATAAGTCAGGTTGGAAATAGTAAGTATTTTTGCCGGAGGCGGGGGTGGCGTCGGTGTAACATGGGAAGGTTCGGTGTTATCTTTTTTGCAGCTGTAGGATAAGGCATAAAAATTTAAAGGAAAAAATATTCTTAAAAATATTTTCATCACTGTAAAATAAAATCGAAGATACCTTTTACCAGATGATGTCGGTCATTTGTTGCAATGATTGTTTTCAATCAAAAAGTCTCCTATTTAATGGAGACTTTTTGATATAGGATGGGGTTAACGGTTATCTGACCGGCACTTTTAATTCCAGATTATTATCCGCTGGTGTCAGGTCGGTCCACAGGGAATTAATAGCATCTCCTAGAGGTGGAACGAATTGTCCGAATGCATCCACCTGGGTTTGTTCAGCCGGGCTGATTTTTTCATCACCGGCATAATGCGCCATAAATGCGTCCCGTAAAAGGGGAGCACCCATATCCACCAGTTCAGCAGGTAGGGAGTACGGTGGATTGGAGAGTGCGTAACCAATATATCCATCCAGGTGTGCGGAAAGAAACATATGTGAATACGTGATGAAGTCCAGCCCTCCGGGCAGTGCGACGGATATGGAACTGATGTGTCCTGTGGTGATGTCCATATTCGCTCCGTTAATAGTTATGATCCGGTAAGGACTGGGTGGCGTAACCATCGAGCCGGTTTCGATATCGTACAAAATATTTTTACCTTCCATTCTACTGGTGATATCATTCGCGTGGTAATGACCGGTAAACACGATGGTCATACCGGCCGCAGAGAAATCATGCGCAAGGGTTTCGTAATCGTCCACTACGTAACCGGGATCCAGCTGATTTTGACCGGTATAATGTTCCAGGATTCCATGATGCATCATACCCATGACGGTGACATGTCTTTTTTTGGCTTCTGTCATCCAGTTCAAGGCCCATTGTTTAGTTTCCGGCTTGATCCGGCCGGCCACGATGGCAATGTTCTGATTATTTTCATATTCGCAGGCGTCGAGGCCCATAATCCAAAGGCCCGGGCCGGCCTCACTCACATAACTCAGTGAATGGGGGTCCCTGGAAATGGCGTTTGCATATCCATAACCGGAATAAAAGGAAACGAAATCATCTGCGGTAATGGAAGGAGCCGGTATGGCATTATTGCCGTCATATTGCGCTGCTTCGGGGTTATTGATATCGTGATTACCCGGGATGACGAATACCCTGATATGGGCATTATCAAATAGTTTGAGCAACTGGGACATTTTCTGGTGACTGACTTTTTCCCCGTCCTTGGTCAGATCGCCCGGTATGAGCAGGATATCTGGTTTTTGGGCAATGACCTGGGAAATGCATTCCCTGAAAATGGGATCGCTGTATTCAATCAATTTCGGATCCGCTGCCAGGTAGTTCTGGAATGCGGTTCCGGAAGCTGCGTCGTTTTTCAGTAGGGATGCATCCATATAATGAATATCTGAAATAACGGCGATTTTAAAATGGGTGGTGTTGCCATGCTGCCCTCCTTTGCCTCCCGGGAAACCATCCACCCAGGGGCTTTCCTTCATACATGATGTAACCAGGATAACAGAAAATGAGATAATTATATAATAAATCCTTTTCATAAAAAATGATTTGTGGTTGATAATAAGGGGTAAACAGAAAATACCGGCATACCCGGACGGGTCATAGCTGGGGGGAAGAATCTGTCTCGCAATAAAGGATTAATGGATGAGGTTCCGGTTTTGAATTTTCCTTTCTATTGATGAAAACAACCCTGCAATAAAGAAAGGGCAATATTGGGGGTAATATTTCCATATATACAAAAATATCGGGAATCATTTGCCGGTTAAATGATCATGGTCATCTGTTCTGCTGATAGTTTTCAATGGAAAAAAGCCATTTCGATGAAAATAGAGAGAGCCTTTTTCCAAAAAAGGAAAATGGAATGTTATTTATCCTGTCAGCTTTTTTCATCGGGTTTGCTTTTGGTACTTTTACGCTCTGGGCGCTCTATGGGTTCCCGGTACTCATTAAGCACTTTGTTTAATCCTGTTATTCAGTTAAAATAATTCTTATGCGGCCTATTCACAAGCTATCACCAGGATGGTGGATCTTATTACTGCAATTCATTATTTTTTCAAAGGGATTCTCTCAAAACACAAAGCCAGCGACTCCTTCACAGGGATGGGTGTACGGCCACCCGTCCTGGATCATGCAGGGTAATATTTATGAAGTGAACGTTCGCCAGTACACAAAAGAAGGAACTCTAAAGGCCTTTTCGAAACACCTCGACCGCCTGAAAGCCATGGGTGTGCAGACGCTCTGGTTCATGCCCCTGAACCCCATCAGTAAAGCAGGCCGCAAAGGATCCTTAGGCAGTTATTACGCAGTTTCAGATTATACCGCATTGAATCCGGAGTTCGGAACCATGGCCGATTGGATCAGCCTGGTAAAAGAAATTCATGCAAAAGGGATGAAAGTAATTATTGACTGGGTTCCCAACCATACCGGTGCCGATCACAGATGGCTTACAGAGCACCCTGACTTTTTTGTAAAGGACAGTACGGGTAAGGCCGCCGTCGCTAAGGACTGGTCAGATACCCGCCAGCTGGATTATAAAAACCCGGTGATGGAAGACAGTATGATTGCTGCCATGAAATTCTGGTTGGTTCATTCAGACATTGACGGATTTCGCTGTGATGTAGCCTGGAATGTACCGGGTTCTTTCTGGCATGTATGCATTCCGCAGTTAAAGAGCATGAAAAACATATTCATGCTGGCCGAAGGGGACAGTGCCTACCTGCCTGAAAACGGTTTCGATGCCGTGTATCCCTGGCATATGTTTCATATGATGGAGAAAATAGCGAAAGGCGACCGGCCGGCGTTCGGACTGGATAGTGTTCAAAAACAAAATTCTTTGATGTATCCGTCAGGAACGATACAAATGTATTTCACCAGCAACCACGATGAGAACAGCTGGAACAAAGCAGATTACGGAAGTTTCCCCGGCAAAGTGCATGCGCCCTTTGCTGTATTTACGCAAACCATGGCGAACGGCGTACCGCTGATTTACAGCGGGCAGGAGGAGCCTGTACTGCGGCCCCTTCTGTTCTTTGATAAAGATCCGATTGTATTTGGGAAATACGGAAGGGCCCGGTTTTATAAAA
>DHWT01000313.1:0-13217 GCA_002413325.1 Chitinophagaceae bacterium UBA5175
TATTTATACAGCATTTTCAGGTAGGAATGCGTGGGGGTTGCGTCCAGGAAATAATACAATTCTTTGACGTCTTCCCCGTGATTTCCTTCATTCCCGCTTAATCCAAACATTCTCTCTTTAAGTATGGGATCCCGGGTATTCCATAAACTAACGGAGAGGCATAATTGCAAATGTTGGTCGCTCAGTCCGCCCAGTCCGTCTTCACCCCACCGCCAGGCTTTGCTGCGGGCGATTTCATGTGTGGTAAACTCCCAGGCAGATCCGTCTTCGCTGTAATCTTCCCGAACGGTTCCCCATTGCCTTTCGCTGAGATAGGGCCCCCAGTTTTTCCAGGCAGCATCTTGCAGTCTTTTGTTTTCATCGTTCATGACAGATCATTAAAAAGCAGGGGAGGGTCAGGTATAGATCCTGTCTATATAGGACCTGTATTTTTCGAGAATAAATTTTCTTTTTATACTCATCTTCGGGGTCAGTTCACCGGTTTCAATGCTCCATTCTGTAGGAAGCAGCTCGAATTTTTTAATCTGCTCCACATGGTTGAACTGCTGGTTGAATCCGTTCACCAGTTCGTTGTAGAATTTTATAACCTGTGGGTTTCCGATCATGGCCTGGTTCGAACCGGTATCATACCCATGTTGCCTGCACCATTCGGTGAGTTGGGCGTAGGCAGGCACAATCAGGGCGCTGACGAATTTCATTTCAGATCCCGCTACGATCACCTGTTCGATAAAACGGGATTCCTTGAGTTTGTTCTCGATGGCTGCCGGCGCCACATATTTTCCCCCGCTGGTTTTGAATAATTCCTTTTTCCTGTCTGTAATGCGTAAAAATTTCCCGTCTTCCAGCACCCCGATGTCGCCGGTATGCAGCCAGCCGTCAATAACGGTTTCGGCTGTCATTTCGGGTTGTTTGTAATATCCCTTCATCACGCTGGGTCCTTTAACACAAATTTCCCCGTCGGCTTCCAGGCGTAATTCTATGCCATTGATCACGGGTCCTACGGTTCCAAACCGGCATTGGCCCGGGCCGCGTCGGTTTACGGATATCACCGGGGAATTTTCCGTTGGACCATACCCTTCATAAACCGGGATACCGGCGCTGGTGAAAATGCGCAAAAGCCTTTCCTGGCAGGCAGCACCCCCGGTAATAATATATTTGATATTATTACCAAGGGCTTTGCGCCATTTATTGAAAATGAGTTTATTCGCCAGGGCAAGTTGTGTGGAATACCACCATCCCTGATTGTGATTATTATCGTATTTTTTTCCCAGTTCAACTGCCCAGAAAAATAACCTTCGCTTAATGCCTTTCAGTTCCCCACCCCTGGACATGATTTTTTCATACACTTTTTCCAGAAGCCGGGGAACGGTGCAAAACAGATCCGGCTTTACTTCCAGTAGATTGGCGCCAATCGATTCAAGGTTTTCAGCATAATAAATACTGTTTCCGCTGAACAGGTATATGTAACTCACCATTTTTTCAAAGATATGGTTCAGCGGTAAAAAGCTGAGCGCTTTAAAATCGGGCCTGTCTTCGAAGGGAAAACTTTCCTTTGAAAGCATCACATTACTCAAAATATTGCGGTGGGTCAGCATCACGCCCTTGGGTGTGCCTGTTGTGCCGGAGGTATATATAATAGTAGCCAGGTGTTCCGGCCGGATGGTATCACTGAAGGATTCCAGTTCCCGTTTTTTTTCATCCGGGACTTCCCGGAGCAATGATGACCAGTGTTCCACGCCCTGAATACGGTCAAATGAAAATATGTTTTGAATTGAAGGAATATGGGGGCGCACTTCCTGGACCTTTTCATATAACTCAACACTGCTGACAAAAACATATTTTACTGCGGCATCCCGGAAGATAAATTCTATTTCGTTGTTGCTGGTGGTAGGATAAACGGGAACGAGCACGGCACCCAGTTTTTGAACCGCTAAATCGGTTATCAGCCATTGGGGTCTGTTATTTGAAATGATGGCGATTTTATCCTGGTGTTCAACCGTCAGATCATTCCCGGAAACACCGAGTGCAGACAGCCCGCTGGCCAAAGCGTTTACGGTTTCAGCAATTTCCTTAGTGCTGTATTGTCTCCAATTACCCTTTTCTTTCGCAGCCATCATATCCGGCTTGGGAAATTTTTCCAGCTGGTAAGCAATACAATCAAATAACCGTTCGGGCTTGTACATGGTGATTATTTGGAGTTCAGATTGCGATAATTCTGTCCGGCAGGCACTTTAAATATCCTGCCTTTCTGAAAATTTATAAAACGGTTATAATCATCCGCATGCTGTGTTGTCCAGTTTTGAAAAGAAGCCAGGCCCAGTGCAGCGCCGAATGCCCATTGATTGTAAGCATCAAACATCCCGTCTTTCAGAAGCTGCCGCTGATATTCGAAAAGTCTGAACGGAAATTTATCTCCATACTTCTCAAACCATTCCAATATAAATTTACTTCTTAAAATATTCAGAGATTCGGGTGTTATTCCCAGGTTAATGGTAGGTGCCAGGTCGTTCATAACAGTCAGATAGGCTGCGGCAAAACTGTTTTTATTCGAGAGGGATTTGGTTGATTTCAAATCGGTAAATAATTTTTTATATGCGTCTACCAGCAATGATTTTATTTCCGGGGTGCGCCGGCTGTAACTTTCCAGGTTGATAAATAGTTCGCCATAAATCAGGCTCCAGACCTTATCATAGGTGTAAAAATAATATTTGCTGGCATTGTAATAATTCGAAGAATAGCCGGGATCTACTTCAATTCCCTTCTCCCAGAAACGGATGGCTTCCGGATCCTGTTTCACCCATAGCAACTCGCCGTATTCATTATATAATTCACCGCTGCCGGGGAATTTCTTTATCCCCCTTTTGTACATTTTATCGGCCGCTTTTTTTTCATCAATGGCTTGGTAGGCCATACCCAGTATCTGGTAACATTGTTCATCGGCGTCTTTGCGCTCGATTAATATTTTTCCTGATTCTATGGAGCTGCTGTAATTTCTCTGGAGATAATAAGTAAACGCAAGGTCCTTTTGTATTTCCAGGTCATCCGGTACCAGTTTTAAAGCATTGCTCAAAACAATGATGGCGTTGGGATAATCCCCGTTCCGCATGTATTGTTTGGCTGCCCGGTGCAGGGAATCAGCCTGTTGGGCAAAACAGGTATAGCCCGTCAGTAAGAACCCAATGGCAATCAGAAGTTTTTTCATGTATTGAATATAGCCCTCCTTAAGGAAACGGCCCATGGCCGGAATAATTGTTCTGGTAAAAGTACCGCTTATCTGATCAGGTGCGTTAAAAGTCCGTCGCGCAGTTTCGGCTCAAACCAGGTGGATTTCGGGGGCATGATCTGCCCGCTGTCGGCGATATCAAAAAGCTGGTCCATACTAACCGGATACAGGCTGAAAGCCACTTTCATCAGGCCGTTGTCCACTCTTTTTTCGAGTTCGGATAAACCCCGGATACCTCCTACAAAATCCACCCGGTTGTCTGTTCGGGGATCCCGGATGTCAAGCAGGGGTGCCAGTATATTTTCCTGCAGGATACTTACGTCCAGGATGCCGATCGGGTCATCCGGGAAACTGTTTTCTTTCGCTTCCAGCCGGTACCAGCTGCCTTCCAGGTACATGCCAAAGTTATGCAGGCGGTCAGGAGACCAGGCGGCATTTATTTTTTCGACCCTGAAATTTTTGTTAAGTTTTTCGAGAAAAGAATTTGTATCCATTCCGTTCAGGTCCCTGACCACCCGGTTATAATCCATAATGCGCAGTTCATCTGCGGGGAACAGGGTAGTTAAGAAATATCCGGCATCCGGACCGGCATCCGGGCCGAGCGCTTTTTTTACTTTTGCGGCCGAAGCGGCGCGGTGATGTCCGTCTGCGATATAAGTACAGGGGATCTGATTTTCAAAAATGGTAGTGATCGCCGTGATGGTTTGCGTTTCATTGACCACCCAGACCCGGTGGCCGATACCATCTTCGGCAATAAAATCATAAACCGGTTCGTGCAAATTTTTCCAACTGCTGATCAGCCGGCTCAGGTCAATATTTGATTTGTGGGCAAGGAATACATTACCTGTTTGCGCTCCGGTAATGCGGATATGGTTAATCCGGTCCAGTTCTTTTTCGGGACGCGTCAGCTCATGCTTTTTGATGATTTGGTTCTCATAATCGGAAACGGCGCTGACACATACCAGGCCGGTTTGTTTTCTGCCGGCCATTGTCAGCTCATATATATAATACGCGGGCTCGTCGTCCCGGATCAGTATTTTATGATCCCGGAAGATGAAGAGATTGTCTGCTGCCTTATGATACACTTTCTCGCTGTGGATGTCGGTTCCTTCCGGGAGGTCAATCTCGGCCTTCGTGATATGTAAAAATGAATAAGGGTTTTTATCTGCCAGGACCCTGGCCTCATCACTATTCAAAACATCATAAGGGAGGGAAGCAACGCGGGAAGCCAGATCCTTCGCTGGTCTGAGCGCCCGGAATGCGGAAATGATTGCCATGTATCTGAGTTAAAGTTGATTGATGAGATGGGTCAGTGCCTGCACGCTTTCGAAGGGAAGGGCATTGTAGAGCGAAACGCGGTATCCGCCCACACTGCGATGGCCTTTAACGCCCACCATATTTTGTTCTTTACAGGCTTCCAGGAATTTCTTTTCAAGTAAAGGATCGGGAATGAGGAACACCACGTTCATACGGCTCCGGTCTTCCACGGCCACGGTGGGTTGGAAACCTTCTTTCGCATCCAGGGTTTTATACAGAAGGTCCGCTTTTGCCCTGTTGATTTTTTCAATGGCTGCCACACCGCCCATTTTCTTTAGCCAGCGCAGGGTAAGCAGGCAGACATATATAGCAAAAACCGGCGGGGTATTCAGCATGGAACCTGCTTCAATATGGTTGCGGTAATCTATCATGCCCGGCAGTTTGCGGTTCACTTTCCCAAGAATGTCTTTCCTTATAACGACCATATTCACACCCGCAGCGCCAATATTTTTCTGGGCACCGGCATAGATCAGGGCAAAACGGTTGAAGTCCGTTTCATAACTCAGGATATCACTGCTCATATCGGCAATCAGCGGAACCTGGGTTTCCGGAATGGAAAACATTTCTGTTCCTTCAATGGTATTATTGGTGGTATAATGAAAGTAAGCGGCGTCCGGAGGGATCTTAAATCCCCTGGGGATATAGGTATAATTTTTATCTTTTGAAGAAGCGACGACTTCCACATTCCCAAACAAGCGGGCTTCTTTAATGGCTTTGGATCCCCAGACACCACAATCGAGATAGGCAGCCGTCTGGTTTTCATTCAGTAGATTCATAGGTACCTGGAAGAACTGCGTGGTAGCGCCTCCGTGAAGAAATAATACTTCATGATCGGCATCCAGTTTCATCAGTTCTTTTGCGGTCAGAACGGTTTCATCCAGAACCGATTGGAACAGAGGCGTCCGGTGACCTATTTCCAGAATGGAAAGTCCGGTATCGCGGAAATTCAAAACCGCTTTGGCGGCTTCCTCAAAAACCTCTTTCGGTAAGATACTGGGTCCAGCATTGAAATTGTGTATCATCTGTCGGTATTTGTATGGGAGCCGCAAATTTACGATTATAAGCTTAAAGCCAACTGCCAACTGTCAATCGCAATCCCGCCCCAGGGGTATACCTTTTTTCCATTCCAGGTTCAGGCGTTCGTATTCCTTTTGTTCGGAAATCGTCAGGCTGTCGTGCTGCAGGTGGTCGAGCGGGGGCTGACCGGCATTTACCCAGGCCGTATACCAGCATGAAGCAACTGCAAAAATGGAGGCCCTCATTCGCCGTTCAACCATATGGTTTAACCGGGTTTCATAGCGGGTTGCGAAAGCTGTGGAATATTGTTTTACGGTCTTCCCCTTTCGCTCCTCGAATGCGTATTTCTGGTCGGGCCTGAAATGTTCGCTGATTTCCTTTTCACAGCTGAGTACAGTATCGGCGGCGGCGGCACTTTCCAATATCCGGGCCCAGATAAAATCGGAAAGATCCGGTATATACAATGCCTTGCCGATGAAAAAATCCCAATCTGACTCTGCAAATAATTCGGGAACCCGGGATTCCCAGAAAGCATGAATTCCCTGCTGGTGGGTCAACTGCCCGTTATGATTGGAGCAGATGTGGAGGGGCACATGCGCATCGGCAATATAATGCCCCAATTCAGCGGCGTCTTTGAGGATGGCCTCTTTGTCTTTTTCGCGAAAAGCTTTGGTGAGGCGGCCCATCATGATCTGGATCCACCAGGGTACAATACCATAGGCCTGCAGGGTATCTGCGGAAAATTTCCGGAGGGCCGTTTTATAATCCCGGGGAATGGCTGCAAAGGGGTACATACCATAATGATCGATGTCGAGATAATGACGGGCCCCTTCGGCGGCGAGAATATATCGTCGTTTGTCCGGATCCACTGCATGTTCAGAAAGGAAGCCAATATTGGGTTTGAAAAGAATCATCATCTGCGGAGGGAGCAGAAAAACCGCATGATAATTGATTTTCTCATGCATGTAAAAACCCCAGCAGAAAACACGGTCGGAAAAAAGGAGGAGACAAAAGAAACAGCAAATTTTTTTCATAATCAGGATCGCTGCTAATCAATGAAAGGTGAATCTTGACCGATGACCGGCTTTGTGCCAGACACAAGTTACATATGAGCAACCCGGGTCCATATACCACGAACGGTCTATTTTTTATGTGAACATTCAAGCGCCATCGGTCAACGAAGATCAGTCCTCAATATTCGTCACACCACCCGATATTGCGAATTTCATGGCTTCGGTGGAAGTGATATCGGTTATCAGCCGCACCCTTTCTTTCTTCACAAAGTACAGGTGGCCGGCAAAAGCATATGACTGCGGAACATATACGGCAATATATTCCTGAAGGCCAAATTCCGCGACTTCATCATGGGTGATAAAACCAATACGCCAGATATCCGTTGTTTCGATACAGACCAGCACGGCCCGGTCGAATTTGCGCCGGTTTCCGGCAAAGGCTTCGAAAAAATCCTTGATGGTGGTATAGATTATTTTAATACCGGGCGTTTTCTCCAGGATATTATCGAAGAGTTCCACGAGTTTGCTGACGATAAAGGAGGAAGATACATAACCCACGATCAGCACGATGCCGATAACGAGTATGAATCCAAGTCCCGGAATACGTTTCGGGTAGCCATTTTCATCCAGGGCAAGCCGGGGAAAGAGGCTGTGAATGAAATCCGGCAGGATGCTGTCCACCCAGTTAAATAAGGAAAGTACAGCCCATAACGTAATCGTAATCGGAGCCAGGATGATCAGGCCCTGCAAAAAATAGGTAAACAGTTTACGGGCAATGATCTGAAATTTCATAATCAGTGGTTTGTATTCAAAAATAATCAAACATTCTGCCGAGACCATGACTTAATAAACGGCCGGTTCCACCTTCTTATCCCGTTTTACCGGTAAAAAGCTGAAAAAATCCGGTGGAAACTTTGGTGACAAAAAAAGTTTCCATAGTTTTGTGTCCACTTAAGTAAAATAATGGAACATAAAGAAAGGATATTGGAAAAGGCGACGGATCTGTTCATGCGTTACGGTATCCGGTCTATTACAATGGATGAAATAGCTTCACAGCTGGGCATCAGCAAAAAAACCATCTACCAGTTTTTTACGGACAAGGACGCCATGGTGGAGGCTGTAGTGAATCAAGAAATGAAACGCAACGAGGAGGAATTCAGGACATTCAGCAGGATGGCGGAGAATGCCGTGCACGAGAACTTTCTGGCGATGGACAACCTGCAGGAAATGCTCAAAGGCATGAATCCCCAACTGATTCATGACCTGGAAAAACATCATCCGACCGCTTTTAAACGGATGAAATACCACAAAAACCAGGTTATGTATGCCCAGATCAAGGAAAACCTGGAGCGGGGCATACAGGAGGCGGTTTACCGGCCAGACCTGAATACCGATCTCATCACACGTCACCGGATCGAAACAGCTTTTATGCCTTTCAACCAGGAAGCTTTCCCCCAGAATAAATATCCGATGAACCAGACCTGCCAGGGACTGGCCGTCCTCTTCTTGCACAGTATCTGCAACGAGAAAGGGAAAAAACTGATTGAAAAATATATGAATGAAAGACAAAAAACCTTTTTATATGAACAAAATATTTTGTAACCGGGTATTCTTATCCCTATTCGGGATTATCGGCGGAATGGCTTTCGCCGGAGCGCAGACCATTCATACACTTTCCGTTCAGGAAGCCCTCGAACTGGCGAAGAAAAATAATATTACAGTCAAAACTGCCAGGACCAACCTGCAGATACAGGAACAGGTCAACAAATCCGTCACGGCAGACGCCCTGCCCACGGTTTCCGGTATCGTTTCCTCCACGGCATATGTGCAAACACCGGTTTCCATTATTCCGAAAGACGCGTTCGGACCCGGGGCGCCTGCGGAGCCTCAGGCCGTCAGCTTTACGCCCAAATACAATGCAACTGCCGGCGTAACACTCAAACAGACCTTATTTGACGGGCAGGTTTTTGTCGGACTGAAAGCGCGGTCAACTGCATTGGATTATTCCATGAAGGAGATTGACCTGGCAGTGGAAAACCTTTCAGTAAACGTATACAAAGTGTATTACCAGCTTTTGGTAAGCAAAACCCAGGTCATGTTGCTGGACGCTGATATCGCCCGAGCTGCAAAATTGTTAAATGACACCCGGATCATGAATGAAAATGGTTTTGCGGAAAAACTGGATGTGGATAAGGCACAGGTCCAGCTGGCCAATCTCGAAACAGCCAGGCAGAATACCGAAACCAATATCATCAATGGTTACCTGAGCCTGAAATACCTGATCGGTGTTCCTGCTGCGGATTCCCTGGTGCTTACAACAGAATTTAAGGAAGAAGACCTGAAAGGGGGCATTCCCATGGATCTTCAATATCGTTATGAGGATCGTTATGATTACCAGCACCTGCAGATTTCCGGGAAGCTGGGTGAATATGATATCAAACGCTATAAGGCCGTCTATTACCCTACATTGGATCTGAACGGTGCTTTTTTCAAAAATGCCTATAACAATACGTACGACTTCTTAACCACCGGGGGAACCTGGTATTCAAACTCTTATTTAGGTTTATCCGTCAATGTTCCCATATTCAGCGGTTTTTCAAAAAACGCCAACCTGAAAAAAGCCCGCCTGAATTATACACTCATCAAAGATCAGATGGAAAACCTGAAACAGAATATTGACCTGGAAGTACGCCAGGCAAGAAATAATTTCCTGAATGCGATGAAAACAATGGATAACCAGAAGGAAAATACCGACCTGGCGGAATCTGTCTATAACCAAACCAAAAAGAAATTTGAATCGGGGCTCGCTTCCAATACGGATGTAACCAATGCGCAGACTGACCTGATCCAGGCGCAGACCAATTATATCAATGCCCTCTATACTTCGATCATTGCAAAAGTGGATTATCTGAAAGCCATCGGAAAAATTTAAAATGCCAAACAACAAGATTATGAATAAGATATTTTTATCTGCCTTGCTCACCGGCTCCTTACTGTTTATCTCCTGCTCCCAGGCCGGAGATCCCATCGCGAAGAAAAAAGCAGAACTGCAGTCTTTAAAAGATCAGCAGGCGGCAATCGCATCAAAAATTCAGAAAGCTGAAGAAGAACTTTCTAAAATAGATTCTTCTTCAGTTAAAAAGGAAAAAACCAAACTGGTCGCTTTCCAGGCGGTAATACCCACCGATTTCACGCATTATATTGAACTGCAGGGAAAGATAGATGCACTGAATATCTCTTTTGTAACTCCGAGAAACGGCACAGGCGGCCAGGTAAAAGAAATCTATGTAAAGAAAGGCGATATGGTGAAAAAGGGCCAGCTGCTCCTGAAGCTGGATGATGCGCTGCTCCAGCAGCAGCTGACTACTGCCCAGCAGCAACTGGCTTATGCAAAAAACCTGTACGAGAGAAGAAAAAATCTCTGGGCCCAGCAGATCGGCTCGGAAGTGGAACTGGTAACTGCAAAAAACCAGGTGGATCAGGCACAGTTGCAGGTGGATCTGGTAAACAGGCAGATTGAACTGACCCGTGTTTATGCGGATATCAACGGGGTGGCCGATGTGGTCAATGTACGCCTCGGTGAACTTTTCACCGGAAATAACCAGATACAACTGGTCAATACGACCGATTTGAAAGCGGTTGCCCAAGTCCCTGAGAATTACCTGGGAGAAGTTAAAGTGGGAAGTAATGTAAAAGTAATCATACCGGAACTTAGTAATAAAACCATCGATACTAAGATTTCTGTAACAGGAAAAACAATCGATCCATCCAACCGCGGTTTTTATGTGGAAGCAAAACTTCCTTTTGACAGGGATTTCTATCCCAACCAGATAGCCCTGATAAAAATCCAGGATTATACTGCCGCCCGGGCGCTTACGATTCCCGTAAACAGTATGCAGAATGATGAAAACGGGAAATACGTGATGGTGGCTGTGAAAGAGGGAGACCGGCTGGTAGCCCGCAAAAAGCCGATTCGCACGGGGATGATGTACGGTGATAAAATTGAAGTTTTATCCGGCATACAGGCGGGCGACTCTATAATTACTGAAGGTTACCAGGGCTTATATGATGAACAACCCATCACCACACTGGCACAATGATCAAAAGTATCTTTAACCACAAGAATTCCTTTTTATGAGCGCACTGGAAAATATTAAGGGGAAATTAAAAGAGTTTAGACCCACAAGCTGGGCAATCAATAATAAAACTTCAGTTTACCTGCTGATTATTTTTGTGACCATCCTGGGTATCAGCAAATTCGTCACCACGCCGAAGGAACAGTTCCCCGACATCGTTATTCCTACGATTTATGTACAAACAACTTATGTGGGTAATTCTCCCAAGGATATTGAAAACCTGGTAACCCGCCCCATTGAAAAACAGATCAAGGGAATCACAGGTGCCAAGATCAATAAGCTGACCAGCACCTCCGTGCAGGATTTCTCCGCAATCGTAGTGGAATTTGAAACCGACGTAAAAACGGATGTGGCTTTGCAAAAAGTTAGGGATGCGGTTGATAAATCAAAAACCGATCTGCCGAATGACCTGACAGCCCAGCCAAACGTGGTGGAAATCAGTTTTTCTGACCAGCCCATTATGTATGTAAACGTCAGTGGTAATTATGACAGACAACGGCTGAAAAAATTTGCAGATGACCTGAAGGATAAACTGGAAGAATTATCAGAGATCAACCGGGTGGATGAAGTAGGCGCACCTGAGCGTGAGTTCCAGATCAATGTGGATAATTATAAGATGCAGAGCGCCAACATCACCTTCAACGATATTGCCAATGCAGTAGCCAACGAAAACCTCGACATCTCCGGTGGGCTGCTCGATGTGGACAATATGAAAAGGACCCTTCAATTGAAAGGCCAATTCAAAACCACCGCTGATATTGAACAAATTGTAGTGCGGAATACATCCGGCAACCCCATCTACCTGAAAGATATCGCCACCATCCTGGACACGGTCAAACAAAGTGAAAGTTATGGCCGGCTCAACGGTAAAAATGTTGTCACTCTCAATATTATTAAACGAAGCGGGGAGAATTTAATACAAACGTCCGATGATGTGAAACAGGTGGTAGCTGAAATGAAGAGTTCACAGTTTCCAAAAGATCTGAATGTGGTCATCACAGGAGATCAAAGCAAAACCACCCGTACTTCTTTTAACGACCTGGTGAATTCTATCGTAATTGGTTTCATACTCGTGTTACTGATCCTTATGTTTTTCATGGGCGTTACCAATGCATTTTTTGTAGCCTTATCCGTACCGCTCAGCATGTTTGTTGCCTTCCTGTTTTTACCGGCAGCCGATCTGATCGTTGGCGGACATGTAACCCTGAATTTCATTGTTCTTTTTGCGTTGCTATTCGGTCTGGGGATCATAGTGGATGACGCGATCGTGGTGATCGAGAATACACACCGGATTTTTATGGAAGGCAAGGGTAAAGTGAGTTCCGTTATTGCCGCCAAGATTGCGGCGGGCGAAATATTCATACCGGTGCTCGCCGGAACGCTCACAACACTGGCACCGTTTGTTCCCCTGATCTTCTGGCCGGGCATTATCGGTAAATTCATGATCTACCTGCCCGTGATGCTGATCTTCACGCTTTCCGCGTCGCTGATCGTGGCTTTTTTGATGAACCCGATTTTTGCTGTGGATTTTATGAATCACGCAGATGATGAAAATGCGGGTTCAAAGTCCCGGGTTTTCAGAAATCCGCTTTTCTGGGCTTTCCTGGTATTGGGCATTTTACTCGACGTATTCCATTTTACGTTCGGCGGGAACCTCCTGATCTTTTTCAGCATCCTCATGTTCCTGAATGCCTACCTGTTTACAGGCATGATTCATACTTTCCAGACCAGCAGCCTCCCCTGGATCATGAGCCATTATGAAAATGGATTGAGATGGGTGCTTAAAGGCTGGCGGCCCGTCTGGTTATTGATCGGTACTTTTTTCCTTCTGATATTTTCTTTTATATTCCTTGGGTTGAGAAAAGTCCCTATTTTATTTTTCCCGAAAGGTGATCCGAATTTTATTTATGTATACCTCAAACTGCCGGTGGGAACCAATGTGGATTATACAGATTCCATTACCAACCAGTTGGAGAACCGGGTATATAAAGTGCTGGATATGGAAAACGGAAAACCGAATCCCCTGGTGGAATCGGTGATTTCCAATGTAGCCATTGGAGCCGGTAATCCACAAAGCGGCGACCGGAGTACCAGGCCGGAGCTGGGTCGCGTGCAGGTTTCCTTTGTGGAGTATGAAAGGCGTCATGGCCGGTCCACAACCCCCTACCTGGATTCAATCCGAACAGCATTAAAAGGAATTCCGGGCGCCGTCATATCGGTTGACCAGGAACAAAACGGTCCTCCAACCGATCCGCCCATCAATATTGAAATCAGCAGTGATAATTTCGAAGACCTGACAAGCACGGCTTCGGCGCTTAAAAATTACCTCGATTCTATCCAGACGCCCGGGGTGGAAGAATTAAATATGGATGTGGACCTGACGAATCCTGAAATCAGCCTCACGATCGACCGGCAGCGCGCCATGATCGAAGGGGTAAGCAGTGCACAGATCGGTCAACAAATCCGTACGGCCTTGTTCGGAAGGGAAATTTCCAAAATCAAAGACAATAA
>DHWT01000313.1:13533-14660 GCA_002413325.1 Chitinophagaceae bacterium UBA5175
GATCTGCTGAATATGAAAATCGTTTTCCGCGAACCGACAGGAGCCATCAAATCGATCCCGATCACCAACCTGGTAAAAATTGATTTTACCAGCACCTATGGCAGTATCAAGCGGAAATCTTTAAAAAGAGTCATTACCCTTTATTCTAATGTATTGACAGGGTATACGCCTACCGCTGTCAATGCCCAGTTAAAACAGGCTATTGATGATTTTACGGGTAAGGCAGAGGGTGTTACGATTACCCAGACCGGTGAAGGGAAACAACAGCAGGAGACAGCTTCCTTCCTGGGTACTGCGCTGATTATTTCGCTCATGCTGATCTTGTTTATCCTGGTGCTCCAGTTCAATTCGATCAGTAAACCCATTATCATCCTGACGGAAATAGTATTTAGTATCATAGGGGTATTGCTGGGTTTTGCTTTTTCCGGCATGACCATATCTGTGGTAATGACGGGACTGGGTATTGTAGGACTGGCAGGTATAGTGGTGAAAAACGGAATTCTTGTAATCGAATTTGCTGACGAACTGCGTTTACGCGGTTTAAAAACAAGGGAGGCTTTGATACAGGCAGGAAAAACAAGGATCATCCCGGTATTACTCACGGCACTGGCGGCGATTCTGGCCCTGATTCCCCTGGCTGTTGGTTTCAATATTAATTTTATAACGCTTTTTGCAGATCTGAATCCGCATATATTTTTTGGGGGAGACAGTGCCGTGTTCTGGAAACCCCTTTCCTGGACCATCATCTTCGGACTTGCCTTCGCTTTCTTCATGACCTTGTTTATTCTTCCAAGTATGTACCTGATCGCAGAACGACTGAGAAGGCCTATGCGTCGGTATTTCGGGGGGAAATGGGTATCCATGATGGGAATCCCGCCCTTCACATTTATTTTCCTGATCATCATGATTCCGGTTACTCTAATCAGGCATTCAGTCGAAAAAGCAAGGAGGAGAAAAAACTTGTCCGGCAAAGGGGTCAGCGCAACCTGGATCGGATCCTGGTTCTAGAAAGTTTAAAGCGTCAGGCTGAATTTTTAACACCATTGAAAGGGTGATCCTTTACTGTAAAATGAAATAATTTCCAAAAGCCAGTACCTTAAAAAGGGCTGACTTTATCTTTGTAAAAA
>DHWT01000227.1 GCA_002413325.1 Chitinophagaceae bacterium UBA5175
CTCACAGAGCGGACACAGCTGGATCCGGCCTATCATGAAACATGGTCCAGGATCACACCAATGGGAAGGCCGGCTTTTGTAAAAGATATTGCTGATGCGGCCCTTTTCCTGGTTTCTGACAAGGCGAGGCATATTACAGGCCAGACGATTATTGTGGATGGAGGATGGACATCGGTAAGTCCGCCGCCTGATTAGATCTCCAGGCATTCCGGCTTAATAGATAATTGAAAACGTACCTTTTTTTTGAATTTTAATGGATGGAGGAACCTGTTGTTTATCACCGCTGCTTACTTGGCGAAGGTCCAGTCTGGGATGCCAGGCGCCGGACGATTTGCTGGATAGATATTTTGCAGGGAGAAATACATGAATACTCGCCGGTCAATGATATGCTAAAGACATTGTCTGTAAACCAAATGATCGGCTCCATAGCCATTTGTAAAAGAGGTTCATTCATTGCCGCATTACAAAATGGCATAGGATTTATCGACAGGGATACCGGGGCGGTGCAGATGATTTCGAATCCAGAGGCCCATTTGCCGGGTAACCGGTTCAATGATGGAAAATGTGATCCCGAGGGAAGATTCTGGGCCGGTACGATGTCCCACACGGATGAACCGGGTAAAGGGAGTTTGTATTTATTGAATAAAGATCTTTCAATTATCAAAAAGTTAGAAAAAATTTCCATTTCCAATGGAATGGCCTGGAGCCTGGACCATAAGACCTTTTACTATATTGACAGCCCTGCATTTACGGTTGTTGCTTTCGACTTTGACCAGGCCACCGGGGAAATCAGTAACCCGAAAATCATCATTCAGATTGCACAAAAGGAAGGATGCCCGGATGGGATGACTATTGACAGCGAGGGTATGTTATGGATCGCCCATTGGGACGGATGGCAGATCACCCGATGGGACCCTGTAACCGGCAAAAAAATCCTTGCAATTCATTTACCAGTTGCCCGTGTCACTTCCTGTTGTTTTGGCGGGGATGGTCTCGGGGATTTATATATTACTTCCGCAAGGACGGGACTGGACGATGACCAGTTGAAAAAACAACCCTTGGCAGGGTCCTTATTTGTGATAAAAAATACCGGGTATTGCGGGTTGCCAGCATTCGAATTCAATGGATAATTGTTATTGGTCAACTGTGGACTGTCAACCGCCATCAAAAAAGCCTGCAATTTTATTACAGGCTTTTTTGGTGGAGGATACCGGGATCGAACCGGTCACCTCTAACATGCCATGCTAGCGCTCTACCAGATGAGCTAATCCCCCGAAAAGAGCTGCAAATATATCCATTCTGAACAAATCCCGGAAGCTCTTGTTAATAATCTTTTATTTCAGCATATGGGTATACTACGCAAACTGGCCGAATATCTGTATATCAGGAAAAGAGATCCCAATGAACCGACAAGCAGTTGGATCCGCTATATGAACGGCATCAACCGCATTTCCATCTTTATGTTCCTGATCGGCCTGCTCATTATTATTTTCAGGATGATATTCAAGAGGCATTAATAAACTAAAGATCAGGATAGTGATAACAGGTGGGAGTTAAGAGTTAAAGTTTGTGCTGGCATATACTCCCACGTTCCCGCACTTCCTTTATTTTTTAACATAATCCACAATCAGCCGGGCGGCTTTCTCAGACGCATTGCCACCTTGGGACAGGAGTGCCCGAAGGTCTGAATAGTCTTTCTGAATGCGGCTCCGTGTGCCTTCATCCCATAATAGTTTTCTGAGTTCCTCTGAAATATTTTCCGCATTCATTTCATCCTGGATCAGTTCCTTCACCACAGGCTTATCCATGATCAGGTTTACCAGGGAAATATATTTTACTTTGATGAGTCGTCTGGCGATCTGGTAGGAAATTCGGCTTCCTTTATAGCAGATCACTTCCGGAACACCGAATAAAGCGGTTTCCAGGGTAGCTGTACCAGAAGTAACACAGGCTGCTCGTGCATGCCGGAGCAGGGCATAGGTCTGGTTTCTGACCCGTCCGGCCTGCGGATAATTTTTTAAAATTTCATCATAAAAATCAGGATCCAGCCCGGGCGCTTCTGCCACTACGAACCGGAATTCCGGGAATTGCCGGCTTGCTTCCAGCATAACGGGCAGTTTAATGAGTATTTCCTGTTTGCGGCTGCCCGGTAAAAGGGCAATCAGGGGAAGGCCGGGTGGAAAGGACTTTCCGCCGGCCATATGAATTTCAGGCAGATTACCGGCTTCGGATGAATTTTTAAAGCGTTCAATCACTTCTACCAGGGGATGACCTACATATTCGGTTTCATAATTCCACTTATGAAAAAAAGCTTTTTCGAAAGGCAGGATGACCAGCATTTTGTCAATATTTTCCCTGATTCCTTTGACCCGGCTTTCCTTCCAGGCCCAGACCTGCGGAGAAATATAATAGATCGTTTTGAATTTCATTTTCCGGGCCCATTCCGCAATACGAAGGTTGAAACCGGGATAGTCGATAAAAACGATCACATCCGGCTGAAAAGCCAGGATATCTGATTTACAAAACCGGATATTACGGAGGATGGTGGGCAGGTTGCGGACCACTTCGGTAAAACCCATAAAAGCCAGGTCCCGGTAGTCTTTCACGATCTCGCCCCCGGCCTCCTGCATGAGTCCGCCTCCCCAGCCCCGGACAAGAGCGGCTTCGTCCTTTTTTTTTATTTCCCGGATCAGGTTGCTGCCATGCAGGTCCCCCGATGCTTCGCCCGCAATAATATAATACTTCATGTAACCTTGATGTGGTTCAAAGATAGGCGGCGGCTGGCAAATCCGGTTCAGTAAGAAGGCTCAACGGATCATTTTATAAATCAGCACCGTAATACCATAGATCAGGGTGGCAATAAAAATACCCCTGGCCGTTTTATCCCGCCGGCCATTGATATAAATCGTAAAAAGAATGGCATTAGCCAGCAGGGAAATGCTGCTGATGGCTGTAAGCAACGGTTTATTCGTGCGCAGGACATAAAAATATTCACTGAACGAAATGGACCGGCTGAAATTCCAGAAATAATAAATAACCATAGCCAGCAGCGGGCCGGTAATGCCCAGGAGGATGCCGAATTTTAAATTGTCTTTTTTGAGTATCAAAATTTCCAGGATTTTTCGAGTTTGGATTTCAGTTCATAATTTGTCAGGTCAAATTGAACGGGCACCACGCTTACATAATTGTGTTCGAGGGCCCAGACATCTGAGTCCCTGCCTTTATCAAAGTTCACGAAATCACCCGTGAGCCAGAAGTATTTTTTCCCTGTGGGATCGCTTCTTTCAATAAAATCCTCTTCATATTTTGCATAAGCCTGTTTGCATATCCTCACACCTTTGATCAGTTCAGTGGGCACGGCAGGAATATTTACGTTCAGGACCGTATGTTTATCCAGTCTGGTGGCCAGCACTTGTTGTACAATCAGGTGCGTATATTTACGGTCGCCC
>DHWT01000168.1:0-5894 GCA_002413325.1 Chitinophagaceae bacterium UBA5175
CCTACCAGGGCGTTTAGCAGGGAAGATTTGCCAACGTTCGGCTGACCGATGATGGCGAATTTGGGAAGGGGCGAACCCGTTTCTTCCTCTTCTGTTTTCGGGATGAGTTCAGTTATGGCATCCAGCAATTCCCCGGTGCCGCTGCCGCTCATGGAAGAAATAAAAAAAATATTGTCGAAGCCCATGCTGTAGAATTCAGCGGCCTCCAGCAGACGGTCGCTGTTATCTACTTTATTGACCACCAGGAATACGGGTTTTACAGAACGGCGAAGCAGTTCGGCCATCGATTCATCCAGAGCCGTGATGCCGGTGGCCGTATCGGTCATGAAGATGATGGCATTGGCTTCTTCTACCGCAATCAATACCTGTTTCTTGATTTCCTGTTCAAATATGTCTTCACTCTCCGGAACAAATCCGCCGGTGTCGATGACGTTAAAATTTTTCCCGTTCCAGTCCGCCACACCATACTGCCTGTCCCGCGTTACACCGCTCTGGTCATCCACGATGGCTTTGCGCTGCTCGAGCAGGCGGTTGAATAATGTGCTTTTCCCCACATTCGGCCTTCCTGTGATTGCTATCGTAAATCCGGACATATATAATACTATTAAAATTCTGAATCAATACCCGTATTCGCGCAGCTGCCACTCGTTGTCGCGCCATTTGGGCCGGACCTTTACAAAGAGTTCCAGGAATACTTTTCTCCCTATAAATGCTTCTATTTCCTTTCTGGCATCCGTACCCAGCTGACGAATCCGCTTTCCGCCCTCCCCGAGTAAAATGCCTTTCTGCGTTTCGCGCTGCACGATGATATCCGCCTGAATCTTGGTCAGTGTGTCCTTTTCTTTGTATTCCTGCACCAGCACAGCCGTATGATAGGGGATTTCATCTTCAAACATGCTGAAAATTTTTTCCCGGATCATTTCGCCAACGAAAAATTTCACGGGCCGGTCGGTCATTTCGTCGCCGTCAAAAAATGCTTCTCCCTCCGGCAGGTAATGTATAATGCGTTCGAATAATTGATCTGTATTGATTTTTTTAAGGGCAGAAATGGCCAGTACTTCAGTAGCATATTTTTTCACCTTAAAGAATCCGGTAACCGCAGCGATTTCCGGTTCGGTCAGCCGGTCACATTTATTGATCAGTACCAGCGCCGGCACTTTCAGGTGCAGGCCGGTGAAAATCTGGTCGTTTTCTTCCAGATTGTCCTTTCCATCCAGGAGCAGCAAGGCCAGATCGGTGTCGGCAACGGCCTGCTTCACAGAGTCCATCATCTTTTCATGCAGTTTATACCGCGGATCGATGATACCCGGCGTATCCGACAGGATCATCTGGTATCCCGGGGCTGTCAGGATTCCTTTGATCCGGTGCCGGGTGGTCTGAACCTTATGGGATACAATTGCCAGTTTCTCGCCCATAAGGGCATTGAGCAGGGTACTTTTCCCTGCATTGGGCTTCCCAAACAAATTGACGAATCCTGATTTCATAAAACGGCTGCAAAGGTAACCAATCACAAGCCAATTGGGGGTGCTATATGGCCCTTACCGAACAGATTAACAGGATTTGAGGAATTATCTGGCCGTTTCGAACAAATTCCGTAATTTCGTTGTTTAAACACTAATTTACTAAAATACATACCATGGCCAGCACAAAATGGGTTCTGGACCCGTCACATTCAGAAATTCAGTTTAAAATCCGTCACCTGATGATCACCAACGTGACCGGTTCTTTCGGAAAATTTAATGCAGACGTTGAAACATCCGGCGAGAATTTCGAGTCTGCTAAAATCAGTTTTACAGCTGAAGTGGATTCCATCACCACTAACAACGAACAGCGCGACGGCCACCTGAAAAGCGCAGATTTTTTTGAAACGTCCAAATATCCTGCCCTGACTTTCATCAGTACGACATTTGAAAAAGTTTCCGGAGAAGAGTATACATTAACCGGCGACATGACCTTTCACGGCATTACTAAAAATATTAAACTGCATGTGGAGCATGGCGGTATCATCAAAGATCCCTGGGGAAATACCCGCACGGGTTTTACAATTGAAGGGAAAATAAGCCGTAAGGATTTTGGCCTGTTATGGAATGCAGCCACAGAGACCGGCGGCCTGGTGGTGAGTGATGAAGTAAAACTTCATGCCAGCGTGGAATTTGTGAATCAGGCTTAATTTTTTGACGGGGACTTCAATATATTTGAGCCCATGAAATTATTCCTCGTCTTGTTTCTGACCGGATCTGTAATTCTTGCCAATGCACAGAAAAAAACAGATCCGGTTGTTTTTGCCAATACGATCAGACCGGAAAACCTGCAAAAACATCTGTACCAGATTGCAGGTCCCGGTTTCGAAGGTAGGGAAACCGCCACCCCTGGCCAGCATCAGGCAGCGGCTTATATAGAAAATTATTTTAAAAGCCTGGGACTGCAACCCGGGAACAAGGACAGTTTTCAGCTTACCTACCCGGTTTACCAGGACAGTCTCCTTTCGGCCAGGATCCGGATAAACGGGGATTCGTTTGAATTATATAAGGATTTTGATATCAGCCTGACAAATATATATAATGTTTCGTTTGGCGTATCCGAAGTTGTTTTTGCCGGATACGGACTATCGGATTCCCTCCGGGATGATTATAAAGGCCTGAATACAGCCGGTAAGATCGTGTTGGTTCTGAACAGTTATCCTCCCGGTTATCTGAAGTCGCAGGTAAACAGAAAAAAATTCAACCCCTTTGCCAAACAGGATGCAGCTCAAAAACACGGCGCTGTGGCAGTTTTTATAATCCAGGAAGATTTCCCCCATCATAGTATTGAGGACAAGGGAAAGATGTACCGGAAATATTTTATTCCACAAGTCCGCCCCAACAGTTTTTATATATCGGAACAAATGGCCCGCATCCTGATGGGTGCAGATTATGACCGGTTAAAAAACACCGGGCCGCAGCCTAAAACCTATCAAACGGAAGTCTGGCTCTCGATTCTAAAACAAACCACCATGTTGCAAAGTTCCGATGTGCTGGGCTACCTGGAAGGAAGCGATCTCAGAGACCAGCTCCTCGTTATCTCAGCGCACTATGATCACCTGGGCAAAAAGGGTTCTGTTATCTACTTTGGCGCGGATGACGATGGTTCCGGAACGGTCAGCCTGCTCGAATTAGCCGCTGCTTTTGCAAAGGCACGGGAAGCCGGAAAGGGCCCGCGCCGGAGTATTCTTTTCCTCGCCAATTCCGGGGAAGAAAAAGGGCTCTGGGGATCCGAATATTATACCGATCATCCGCTCTTCCCGCTGGATAAAACCACTGCAGACCTCAACATCGATATGATCGGACGGAAGGACCCGGCAAGAAAACAGGGCGATTCCAATAATTACGTATATATCATAGGCGACGACAAACTCAGTTCAGAACTTCATCCGATCAGCGTCGGTATGAATAAAAAATATACCGGACTTGAGCTGGATTATAAGTTCAATGATCCCAAAGATCCCTTGCGGATCTATTACCGGAGTGATCATTATAATTTTGCCAGGAAAGGCGTTCCCATTATTTTTTATTTCGACGGGATTCATGCCGACTACCACCAACCGACGGATACCCCGGATAAAATCAATTATGATCTGATGGCAAAAAGGGCAAAGCTGGTATTCTATACAGCCTGGGAAATGGCCAACCGCAGTAATATGCTGAAAAGAGACCTACCGGCGGTTACAGGTGAACGTTAGATGTTCTGAAAAATAATAAGCCCCGGCAAACGCAGGGTCCACCGGGGCCTGAAGAAAAAAACGGTTTTAGTTTTTATCTGACTGCGAAGCGGCTGGTTTTGGTGGCTCATTCATGCCGTTTTCAAACTCCTGCTTCACGTTATTTTTTGCATCATTGAATTCACGCATTCCCTTTCCCAGTCCCTTCATGAATTCAGGAATCTTTCTTCCTCCAAATAATACAAGTACCGCAATAACGATCAGAATCCACTCACTGCCTCCCGGCATGGATAATAAATACAAATGATTTGTCATGATAAATCCGGTTTTGAACATTAAAAGTACCCTTTAATCACCACCTGCACAAATCCGGTCTGGAGGGAAGGATACGGCAGGTTCAGAAACGACAGAGGTCGGATCAGGAAACAGGGCGTCGTAAATTCCGCCTGCTCCCCCCAACAGACTGATCACGGTAAAACAAGCCGGGTTTGTCCGGTGCGTTTACAAAGGAACAATTTCAGAAGTCAATGTAAATCAGATCGGTGTGTACTTTTCGGCCGTTATCGGTTCTTGATTTGTTTCCGTCCCGGAGGCCTTGAACAGGCCCAAGACACCGGATGAATTTCTGGCATCTGCCTCCCCATTTTTGCGGCAAACTGACCACCATTAAAAAAGAATCCGGATTGAAAAAGGGTGGCTCCTGCCGGTCTAATTCCCCGCAGTTTGTCTTTTACTTGAAACCCCGCCCAATTCATAGGCCATTTATCAGATAATTATTTGTAATTTACCTGAAACGATTGTTCACCAAAAAATGGCCCGGCATGAAAAAAGTATCTGATATTTTTCTCCATAAAGAAAGAAAAATCACCGCAGTTTCTCCGACAACCACTGTTCTGGAAGCCCTCCGCATTATGTCGTTTCAGAATATCGGTTCGGTTATGGTTATGGAAAACCAGACCTATCTCGGCATTATGACTGAAAGGGATTATTCGCGGAAGGTGATACTGAAAGGAAAATCCTCAACCGATACGCCGGTATCAGAAATCATGTCGAACGACCTGCCGGCTGTAAACCTGTACGACAGTATTGAACATTGCATGCAGTTAATGGCAGATAAGAATATCCGGTATCTTCCTGTATTTGAACAGGATAAAATTTTTGGGATTATTTCCATCCATGACCTTATCCGTGAAACCATACAGCATCAGCAGGAAACCATTTCCCAGTTAAAAGATTACCTGCACGCCAGCATGTAGCTGCCTGAGTATACCTCATGAGCAACACAAGTCGCTAAAAATTCTCAAAGCCGAAAGCTGAAGGCTTTTTTTATAACGGTCATCAGCCAACTATTATAGCCAGTTTCCGGGCAAGGGATTTCAAACTTTCCTCTTCCGCTACGATGCGTTCGGGCTTTCCGTTTACCAGGCTCCATTTGACCAGTCGGATCAGGCCGTCATAAATTTCAATACCCGTGATCGTCCCGTCCTCAAAACAGCAGCAGCCGGAATTAAAATAAGTCGGCTTCATTTCGCCGAAGGACTGATTTACAAAATTGTACTCGCGTTTCCGCCGGGGGATTTCGGCTTCAATTTTTTTCAGGGTATCCCTATCATTCAGCGTGCGTGCTTTTTCGAGTTGCTGGTAAAGTCTTTCCAGGTGGGTGAGGGAATTAAAAACAGGCTGGTGGGTATGTCCGGTCACCAGCAATATATTTTCCTGGGCCGCACTCCAGTCGTACATATACCTATTATGCAGCGTTTTCAGATTATCGTTAGCCGAAGGGCTGTTGATATTGATCTCCAGTAATTTCTGCAGCGGGCCCCAGATATAACTCACAAACCATTTGCTGAACCAGTTGCCATCACTTTGCTTATCGCCCTGGTGTCCATGGGTACAGAAGATTTCAAGCTTTGATTTGGCCGAACAATCCACCCGGATCAGCACCCCGGTATAAATCCGGATGGCTTTCCCCCCATATATCTTCTTCAGCCAGACCGGGGCCAGCGGATCATTATCCCAGAAAAGATCATGGTTACCGAATACCTTGCAATATGCATCCCTTGTTATAAAAAGCTTTTCTTTGGCGAATACTTCCTCATTATGTTTGACAATTCCAAACAGGGAATTCTCCCAGAGTTCCTCACAATCGCCCAGGTTTATAAAATAAAACTGTTCACTATTGTAATATTCCAGGGCC
>DHWT01000168.1:6274-15674 GCA_002413325.1 Chitinophagaceae bacterium UBA5175
TCAATCCTTTTCAGTTTTTTACTTTTCGGTTTGCCCGCCTCTTCATATAATTCAGTGAGTGCCTCCAGTACCGCATTTTTGTCTGGCGCAGATGAAACCCGCGCTGCGAGCCGGGTGACCGGCTTCTTCAGCAGGAAGCGGAGGGCTTTCCCTGTAAACCGGAGCATACCGGAAAAAATCATGACGGTACGATTTATCTGCTGATAATACGGGTTTCTCCGTTTTTGAAACCAAGAACCAGCTTAGTGGCGATCCGGATAAACAGTCCATTGTCCACTACCCCCGTGATGGTGTTGACGGATTCATGCAGGGATGGCGCATCTTGTATTTCCCCGAATGCGCAGTCGATTATATAATTCCCGTTGTCTGTAAGATACGGTCCTGCGCCATTCATCCGCCGTTCGGCCTTACATCCCAGGAGCTCCAGTTTTTCAAAAGTCCGCTGCCATCCAAAATGAATCACTTCTACCGGCAATGGATAACTGCCCAGGGACGGGACCCATTTGGATTCGTCTGCCACTACGATCATTTGTTTGCTGTTGGTGGCCACAATTTTTTCCCGGAGCAGGGCACCCCCTCCCCCTTTGATGAGCTGCAATTGCGCATCCACCTCATCAGCCCCGTCGATGGTCACATCAATCAGTTGAACGGATGAAAAATCCACAATGGGTATGCCGAGTCCGCGTGCCTGTTCTTCAGACCGGATGGAGGTGGCGATGGCTTTCACTTTCCATCCTTCCTTATTTACTTTTTCTCCAATTTTCTCAATGGCCCAATAAGCTGTGGAGCCGGTGCCGAGGCCGATGGTCATGCCATTGTCCAGGAAGGTAACCGCTTTTTCTGCGGCCAGTTGCTTTGGATCCATAAAAAATTATTAAACAGGCGTTTGGGGAATGACTTTTTCCCGGATCAGCACCAGGTCTGAAATATCGATGGTGATGGGTATCAGGCCCACCTGCACCACCGCTTTTTTTCCACGCAATTCCTTAACCGTTCCCAGCTGGTGGCTTTTTTTCATTTTCACGGCCGAGCCCGCCTGAATATTTCCTTCCACCTCCATATATTTCGCGTCGAATTTCTTTTTTACTTTCTCAGTCACGGGTCTTTCCTTCTGGTTAAAGAGGAGCGCCTGCATCTGTTTGATCACTTCCTGTTTGTTCTCCGCCTTCCGCCAGTCGAATATAATCTGTTTGAGCTTTCTTTCCATTTCCTTCAGAAAGACATAACGTTCAGCTGAAATTTTATTTTGTTCCTGCAGCATTTGCAGCTGTTGCTGGTGTTTTTCCTTTTGCAGGGTTTTTTCGAGTTCCGTTTTCAGCTTTTCATTTTCCCTGAGCATCTTCTGCAGTTCTTTATCTTTTTGCTCAAGGTTGCGCAGATCCTGCTCGGTCCGGTTGAGTAATTTATCCAGCCTGAAATGATCCTCATCTACCAGCCTGCGTGCATGCTGAATCAGTTCGGGTTTCAGGCCGATCCGCTCGGCAATGGAAAATGTATAAGAACTTCCCGGCTTCCCAATGATCAGCTGGTACAGGGGCTGAAGACTCTTTTCATCAAAAGCCATCGCACCGTTCACGACACCAGGTGTTTTATTGGCCATCACTTTGAGGTTCAGGTAATGGGTGGTCACAATTCCAAACGCGTGTTTTTTAAGAAGCTCCAGCAGGATGACTTCTGCAAAGGCCCCGCCCAGGTTGGGATCGCTGCCACTTCCCAGTTCATCAATAAAAAACAGGGTGCGCCCGTTGGCCTGCTCCATGAAATGTTTCATGTTGATCAGGTGCGAACTGTAGGTACTCAGTTCGAATTCCAGGCTCTGGGTATCCCCGATATGGATCATGATCTGTTTGAAGATGCCCATCGTGGAATGTGGATGCACCGGGATCAGAAGCCCCGCCTGTACCATACATTGCAGTAACCCCACGGTTTTCATAGTTACTGTTTTACCGCCGGCATTGGGACCGGAGATCACGAGTATCCGGTTCTTATCATCCAGCTTCAGGTTGACGGGAATGGTTGTTTTCCCGGATTTCTTATGATAAAGTAATAAAAGCGGATGGTATGCCTGGATCAGGTGGATATGGGACCCGTCCTGCAGGTTGGGATGAATACCCTGGATATCGATGGCAAGCCTGGCTTTCCCGTTGATAAAATCATATTCTCCCACGATATCGTGGTAAGCCTGCAATAAGGGGGCATGGACAGAAAGCCGGGCAGTCAGTTCACGCAGGATGCGGTTCACCTCCCGGCTCTCTGCGTGTTCCAGGGAAAATATTTCGTTATTGAGCCCGATAGTTTCCTCCGGTTCAATAAACGAAGTCTTGCGGCTGTCACTTTCCCCGTGCAGGATGCCCTTTACCTGCCGTTTGTGTTCGGCAAACAGGGCCACCACGCGACGTCCGTTCAGAAATGCTTCTTCGGTCTCGGCCACAAAGCCGGCCTTATTGAGTTTGGCCACGATCCGGTCGAATACCCGGCGGAGCTCATTGCGCTTCCTGAACAAGGACATTCGGATCTCAGCCAGTTCGGGCGATGCTTTGTCGCGCACCAGGCCGTTTTCTTCCAGAATCTCGTCTATTAACTGGATAATGGTTTTTTCGTAATAGGTATCTTGAATCACAGAAGCGAGCCCTGTATATGCGAGGCGCCGTTCCCGGTCGAACCAATGGAAAACCTGCCGGAGGGCATCAGCCAGTTTCCGTATCTGCAGGAATTGTTCTCCGCTCAGAACCGCTCCGGACAGGCCAAGCAGTTTAAGTTCCCGCGAGAGATTGAGACTTTCTTCACTGGGAAAATATTGTCCCTGTTCCAGCAGGCTTTTAAACTCGCTGGTGCGCTGCAGTTCAATCTGTATAAATTCAAGGCGCGTATGGATCCGGAGGGAAGCAGCTTTTTCCCTGGCATAAGCAGATTTACATTTTTCAGCAAGCAAATCCCTGATCTTATCAAATTCAAGCTGCCCCAGGGCGGATTCCGGGAAATATCTTATCATTCAAAACAAAGTTAGTTAACGAACATTTAAAAGTCTTCATTTGTCATATATCTTGCAATTCGGCCCCGGGTTCCACCCGTACATTGCAATAGAAAAAGAATGAAAATCATTATGTTATCCGCCATTTTATACAGCGCAATTTCGCTGGTTTCCTGTAATCAATCATCATCACAACCTATAGCTATGAGCGAAGAGATCATCCCGGCCGGTGTAAAGACCGATACAGCTACTTTCGGAACCGGCTGTTTCTGGTGCACGGAAGCTGTTTTCCAGGAATTAAAAGGCGTTTTAAAAGTGACGTCCGGTTATTCCGGAGGAACCGTGAAAAACCCTTCCTATGAACAAGTCTGTACCGGAACTACCGGGCATGCCGAATGCCTGCAGATCATTTATGACCCCCAGTTGATCAGTTTTGACGAACTGCTGGAAGTATTCTGGGAAGTCCACGATCCGACTACGCTGAACCGTCAGGGCAATGATGTAGGCACTCAGTACCGCAGCGTGATTTTTTATCACGACGCCCGGCAAAAGAAAAAAGCGGAAGAGTACAAAGCCAGGCTGGACACAAGCGGCGCATATAACAATCCCATTGTCACTGAGATTACCCCTTTCAGTTATTTTTATGCTGCTGAAAACTATCACCAGGATTATTACCGTCTGCACGGATCACAACCGTATTGCACATTCGTGATCCGCCCCAAAGTGGAAAAATTCGAAAAAGTGTTTAAGAATATATTAAAGGCCCCGGCCAAGCCTTAAGTGTCTTGTTTTTGTGAATATGGTAATACCCGTCGCCGGGGTATTTTTTTTTCAACTGGCCATACTCAATATTTTTATTTTATAATTTCCCGGAATTGACAATACCCCGGTGAATTAATTGGTATCATTCGTGATTTACATTTTATCACTTAAATTCGTCTAAATTTTCCCCCCATGAATCTGCATGAATACCAGGCCAAGGAACTTCTCAAAAAATACAATGTACCCGTCCAGGAAGGAATCCCCGTTGATACCGCCAATGCGGCCGAAGAAGCTTACAAACAGATCAAAGTGAATACCGGCAACTCTTTTGCCGTTGTGAAAGCCCAGATCCATGCAGGAGGCCGTGGAAAAGGAAAGATCAAGGGAACCGAACAAAGGGGCGTATCGGTGGCCAAAAATGCGGAAGACGTACGCAATTTCGCCTCCAATATGCTGGGAGGCACCCTGGTCACCATCCAGACCGGCGAAGCCGGAAAGATCGTTCACAAAGTGCTGGTTGCCCAGGATGTTTATTATCCCGGGCCCAACCCGGTAAAGGAATTTTATCTTTCCATACTACTGGACCGTTCCCGGGGACAGAATGTATTCATGTACAGTACGGAAGGCGGTATGGATATCGAAGAAGTGGCACATAAAACTCCTGATAAAATATTTAAGGAATGGGTTTTCCCCGGCGCCCCCCTGCAGGGTTTCCAGGCGAGAAAGATCGCTTTCAACCTTGGGCTGACCGGTGAAGCCTTCAAGAACTGTGTAAAGTTCGTTACCAACCTCTATAATGCCTATGTGGGTCTCGATTGCAGCATGCTCGAGATCAACCCCCTCTTCAAGACCAGCGATGAAAAGATCATCGCGGTGGATTGCAAGATGAACCTGGACGATAATTCCCTCATGCGCCACCCCGATCTGGAAGGGATGCGGGATATCGGTGAGGAAGATCCGACAGAAGTGGAAGCCGGCAAATACAATCTAAATTTTGTAAAACTCGACGGCAATGTGGGATGTATGGTGAACGGGGCCGGACTGGCCATGGCCACCATGGATATGATCAAACTCAGCGGTGGCGAACCAGCGAATTTTCTGGATGTGGGCGGAAGCGCCAATGCACAGACGGTGGAAGCGGGGTTCCGGATCATCCTGAAAGATCCTAAAGTAAAAGCCATCCTCATCAATATCTTCGGTGGTATCGTGCGCTGCGACCGTGTGGCACAGGGTGTGATAGACGCCTATCATTCCATTGGCACCATCCATGTGCCCATCATCGTGCGCCTGCAGGGAACCAATGCCGAAGAAGCAAAAAAACTGATTGAGGAAAGCGGTCTGAAAGTGCAGTCTGCCATATTACTCAGCGAAGCAGCGTCGCTGGTGAATAAAGCCGTTGCCTGATCAGTCGAGAGCAATTCCTTCAGGGGGTTTCCTTCCAAGCAATTCCACTTTGACGTGCGCCAGACCGTAACCGGTAAAATTTAATTTCCTGGCGGCTGATTTACTCAGGTCAATCAGCCGCTTATTATTTTTATGCATGCGGTCGGTGATGCGCACTACCACGAATTTTTTATTACGCATATTCGTAACGCGGACCCATTGGTTCAGGGGAATAATATTGCTGGCGCCCGTTAATTTCTTCTGGCTGAAAATCTCCCCGTTTGCCGTTTTTCTTCCTTCAAATTTATTTGCATAAAAACTCGCCGTGCCATAATGAATTTTCTCTTTACTGGTTTCCCGTTTTGACTTTTTTGATTTATGATGCTTTTCCGCCCTGGAGGTTGTCCCGGTGTCTCCCTGTGCTTTCAGCAGGAGGTTGCATGCAATGAAGGCCACGAGGAGAAGGTATTTTTTCATGATGGAAGCGTTCAGCGTTTTATGCCAGGCCTTAGGCTTTACGCCATACGCCTTTAGCTTAAAAAACGCTTTTATTCATAAAATATTTTTGAATCAGACCCCGGTCTTCATCATAAATATCTTCATAAAAAACGATTTTCCCCTGCTTTCCTTCACAGGTAAAATAGCGGAAGTAGAGGGGCAGCTTATGAAACCCGCTGACGATATGCTTCTCACCCCGCTTGATAAAAGCTTTCAGGGTATCCGGCGGATAGCGAAGGCTGTCGTTCCGAACCAGGAAGTCAGCGAGTTTACTCCATTCTTTTACCCGTACACAACCATGACTGATCGCCCGGTACGACTTACTGAACATCCAGCGCACATTGGTGTCATGCATGTAAACACTATATTTATTCCTGAAATTAAATTTGATGACACCCAGTGAATTATCGTCTCCCTGCCGCTGTTTTAACTGGTAGGGGAAATGCGTTTTGTTGAGCTTTTTCCAATTGATGGTTTTCGGGTCTATCACGCTGTCTTCATCATTAATCACCATCAGGTTTTCCTTGGCCAAAAAATCCACATTCTGTCGGATCTTAGGCAGCATCTCTTTGAAAATAATACTGAAAGGTACCGTCCATTGCGGCATGGTAATGAAATTCGATATCTCGCTGGTTAATACCGGGGAGCGGGTCTGGGGCCCGCCGACAATCACTTTAGAAGAAAAAACAACCGTATCATGATCGAACAGAGACAAGGTATACGCGGGCAGGTTCACCCATAAATAGGTTTGCGGCAGGGAATCAGGCAATTGTTTATACCGGTCAAGGGTAACCGCAATCCGTTTGAATTTTTCAAGGTCTGTATTGTTGAGCTTATCAACAATGGAATTGGAAATATAGCCGGTGATCTTAAATTCATTTTTTTTCTGGAAACGGCGGAGAACTGATTTGAATTTAACTGTATCCATCGGTGGCACCGTATCAGAAAGGTATCCGGTTTCCACCAGGCGCTTCTGCAATAAATGGTAAAAACCGACTGAGTCCGTGTAAGGATAAGGCAGGTAGGTATAGGGCGAAAAATCTGCCGAATCCAGGAAAACGCCAATATAAGCTTTCAGAGAATCATATCCCCTCGACCTGGGTTCGAGATTTTGCAGTACCTGGCTGATATTGCCTGTTTGAATGGCCTGGTTCAGGGCTGTTATGTAGAAACTGTCCTGCAAAAGGGTGTCGGTCCGCAGGGTAACACTGTCGAAGGGAATCCTCCCCAGTTTCAGATCCTTAGCCATCTGAAAAAATGCGTCCGTCAGCAAAAGGTCTTTCCGGGCCCATAAAGCAGCGTTCCTTGCCGCATTGGTATCCAGAGAAAAAGCGCGGTCTATAAAAGACAACATGTTGTAGTGATAATCATTAGGGAAAAGTCCCCATAACCGGCTGTTCTGCATGAGATTCAGGAATGAAGTGCCTTCGTGTATGATCTTCCCGCCGCGGATCCAGATGGGCTTGTATTGATTGGCGCCATACAGGCTATCCATCAGGGCTGTAAAATGAAGTTCTACGGAATCATTGAGGCGGCCCTGGTGCGTCTGTAGATATTCAAGTGTATGGCGAATATCCCCGGCTGTGTTTTCAGCCAGTTTAGCCGGGTTGAACACGATGTCTTTTTCAGGTGGCGGATCCCTTTTTATTTTACATTGCGCGAAAGAAATACCTGTCAGCAAAATCAAAAAAAACGATCTACATTGTTTCATCAGCGTGAGCCCGGTTTGTATATGATTCAGGAAGCCGCCATGTTAAAGCTTTGCCGGCAGAAAGCCTTTAAAGAAACGACATATTGAATGAATAACAAAATAGGGAAAGCAGGGATAAAACCAGCATTTTTAACAGGCATTTTTCTGGCAGTCTCCTGCTGGCTATCCGCTCAGCAGCTCCCGGTAAGTCCCTATGGCCTGCCATTTATAAACAGCGTGTCGTTCTACCGGGAAAGTTTAATAAATCATCCCGAAAAACAGATGGTATCCCTTTCGGATATTCCCGGAATCATCCTGGACCTGCGTTATGCCTCTCATAATAATTTCATGCTTAGAAATTTGTACCCTGAAAATACAATAACGACCTACCTAAGAAAACCCGTTTACCGGGCACTGAAACGTGTGGCCAGAGACCTTGCCGGGCAGGGGTTGGTCCTGGTTATTTTTGATGCGTATCGACCGTATGGAGTTACGGAAGAATTATGGAGAACCGTGCCGGATGAACGGTACGCCGCCAATCCGGCAAAAGGAAGCGGGCATAACCGGGGTATCGCCGTTGATCTGACGATGGCGGATGCGAAAACGCAGCAGCGGGTTCCCATGCCTACTGGTTTCGATAATTTTTCTGATACCGCGAACCAGGATTTTATGGGACTTGATACGAAGCAACTCGCAAACCGGGAATTATTAAAAAAGGAAATGAAAAAATACGGATTTATTCCGCTATCCACAGAATGGTGGCATTTCAGCTGGCCAAACCCTGAAAATTTCGAAGTGCTGGACCTGGATTTCGAAGAACTGAGTAGACTTCAAACGAAATAAAAGCAGGACTGACATTTCGTTTATCGCAGATCAGTATACGAACTACGACCCGCTTTCAACCGCTAAAAGATTGTTATTTCAAAATGCGCGGGATCTTTTGTTCCAGCATGAGTAAGTCTGCCAGTACCAGGGCTGTTACGGCTTCCAGCACTACCGGCACGCGTAGGGCGATACAAAGATCATGGCGGCCCTTCACTGAAAAAATTTCCGGTTTCCCGGTATCCCGATTATAAGATTCCTGTTCTTTCGGTGTGGAAGACGTGGGTTTGACAGCAATCCGGAATATCAATTCATTCCCGTTACTGATGCCGCCCACCACGCCACCGGCATGATTGGTGACGGTTCTGCCTTTTTTATCCGCGATCGCATCATTATGTTCGGATCCAAACATACGGGCTGCCGCAAAGCCGGTTCCGAATTCGATGGCGCGCACGGCAGGTATGGAAAACACCGCATGTGCAATCAGGGACTCTACGCTGTCAAAAAAAGGTTCACCCAGGGACGCCGGTAGTTTCTGTACGCGGCATTCCACAATACCTCCCACGGAATCCCTGGCATCAATGGCTTTCTGAAGTCCTGCATCCAGGTCTGTGAGGCCGCCGATCTCTTTTATTTCTGCACGCACCTCTGTATCCGTGAATTGCAATAATTTTTTTGCGATCACACCGGCTGCCACGAGAGCCACCGTAAGTCGTCCGCTGAAATGTCCACCTCCGCGATAGTCTTCAAAACCGCCGAATTTTTCGTGCGCTACAAAGTCCGCATGACCCGGCCGGGGAATAGCCCTTAGTTTTTCATAATCTCCAGAACGGGTATTATTATTTTCAAATAGGATGGTGATGGGAGCCCCGGTGGTTTTTTCGTTAAAAACACCCGTTTTAAAAACTGGCAGGTCGGACTCCTGCCGGGGGGTGGTACCCTTTTGTATACCGCCTTTTCTTCTTTCTATATCGGTATTAAAATCTTCCGGCACAAGTGACAGCCCGGCAGGACAACCATCCAGGACCAGGCCCACACCGGCTCCGTGCGATTCACCAAAAATAGTCATCCTGAAAAAACGGCCAAATGAATTCATATTAAAATATCTTATCTAATACATGAACGGATGCGCCCAGTCCGGACAGATCATCAAAAAAAGCGGGATAGGATTTATTGATGGCGTCTGCCTTTTCAATCTGGACAGGTCCCTCCGCCCGCAAAGCTGCAACTGCCGTTGCCATGGCAATCCGGTGATCATGCCGGGAATGAACCGT
>DHWT01000134.1 GCA_002413325.1 Chitinophagaceae bacterium UBA5175
GGGAACCGCCCGACTTCATGTGGAGATGGACTTTTCCGCTGCCATCACTTCTGAGGATGCTGTCCAATACCCCATATCCTTCATAATTGGGTTCCAGGAGAACGGCCCCGGCGCCATCGCCGAAAATTATACAGGTGCTCCGGTCGCTGTAATCCACAATTGAACTCATTTTATCGGCCCCCACGACCACAACTTTTTTATACCGGCCGCTTTCTATCAGGGCGGCACCGGTGGTCAGGCTGTACAGGAACCCGCTGCAGGCGGCCAGCAGGTCAAAACCCCAGGCATTGACAGCGCCGGTTTTTTCGCAAACCAGGTTGGCGGTGGAAGGGAAGAGCATATCCGGGGTTACTGTTCCAACGATAATGCAGTCGATTTCAGAAGGATGTATACCCCTTTTTTCACATAGCCGGAGAACGGCCGGAACACAGAGGTCGGAAGTTCCCTTATCTGCCCCTTTCAGAATCCTTCTTTCGGAAATGCCCGTCCGGGTACGTATCCATTCATCATTCGTATCCACCATTTTTTCGAGGTCGCTGTTGGAGAGGATATCTTCAGGTACATAGCCGCCGATGGCAGTAATGGCGGCAGAGATCTTTTGGGTCATTGAACAAAGATCGTGGGTTTTTATAAAATATATACGCCGGTTAAAAATACTATTTTCGCGCTCATGATCACATTCCTCCGGGGCGATTTCGTGTATAAATCACCGGCACTCATTCATATAGATGTGCAGGGCGTTGGGTATGAGGTACAGATCAGCCTCCATACATTTACCCAGCTGCAACACCTGGACCGGGGGCTTTTACATATTTATCACCAGGTTAAAGAAGATGATGAGACCCTGTTTGGCTTTTTTGAAACGGGCGAAAAAGAGATGTTTATACAGCTGATCAGTGTTTCCGGAGTGGGGGCCTCTACCGCCCGGATGATGCTTTCAGCCATGCGTCCGGAAGAACTCGCGCGGGCGATTGTTCAGGGTCAGACCAAACAACTGGAAAGTATAAAGGGTATCGGTAAAAAGTCGGCCGAAAGAATCGTTCTGGAACTCCGGGATAAGGTAGGTAAAAAATTCTCCGGTTCAAATATTTCCCCATTGATAAACAATACCTTGGAGCAGGATGCGTTGAATGCTCTGGTGTCTTTAGGCATCGCCCGGCCCGTGGCGGAACAGGCTTTAAAAAGGCTGGCACAGCATGCCCCGGTCCCACAAAAAGTTGAAGACATCATTAAGCAAGTTTTAAAAATCCTTTAGCCTATCGTCGGGAGATCTACCTAACTAATTCTTGAGGAAGTTTGACAAGGCAACTGCTTCAGATTATTATATTCACGGTGTGGATCACTGCCGTAATGGTTGTCTTCCTGACACCCATGGGCGTCCGTGCGCAGGTTACCCCCGACACCACCAGGCATCCGCTTACTTCCGATAGCATGCATTTCCCCATCCATGACCGCCGCGGGGATCCCCTGAGCAATTTCGATTTGAATTCCTTCAACCTTAAAAATCCGCCCAATCTCAGGGATTCTATCGAGTACGATCCAAAAACCAATCTCTATTTCGTGGTTGAAAAAATCGGGAATAAATATTATCGCACCCCCACGGCCTATACCTACGAGGAATACCTGAAGCTTTACGGAAAGCAATCGGAAAATAATTATTTCCGCCGGCGGGCCGACATGCTGAGCGATCTGAACCGGCGCATGGAACAGCCCAAACTCAATGTGAACAACAGTCTTTTTAACCGGCTTTTCGGGAATGGCAAAATTGATATCCGGCCTCAGGGCAACGTGGACATCCTGGCTGGTTACCAGGGTCAGAATGTTCAGAATCCGACCCTTCCCGAAGCAGCGAGGAAAACCGGGGGGCTTGATTTCAATATGGATGCCAACGTGAACGTGGTGGGCAATATCGGCAGTAAACTCAAACTGCCCATTGCCTATAATACCCAGGCTTCATTCGACTGGATGAATCAGCTCAAACTGGAATATACCGGCAGCTCTGATGACATCGTCAAAAAAATTGAAGTCGGGAATACCTCCTTCACCACCCGGAGTACGCTCATGGCGAATGAACAATCGCTATTTGGTATAAAAACCCAGATGCAGTTCGGGAAATTGTTTGTAACCGGAGTTGTTGCCAGCCAGCGTTCCCAGAGCCAGTCAACGACACTTCAGGGGGGCGCTTCGCTGACCACCTACCAGTTCAAAGCAGATGATTATGATGAAAACCGGCACTTCCTGCTGGCGCAGTTTTTCAGGAACAACTACAACAAGGCCATGTCCAACCTGCCCATCATCACTTCCCAGGTACAGATTCTGCGTATGGAAGTGTGGGTTACCAACCGGAACGGGACATCCACGCAGGCCAGACAGATTGTGGGCCTGATGGATCTGGGTGAACCGCAACCTTATAATCCCGGTATCGTCCCCCAGACGGCACAGCCCTACCCGTCCAATGATGCCAATTCCCTTTACCGCAGTATCATTAACAATCCGGGCAGCCGCAATTCGACCCAGGTAATCGGTGTGCTGACCGGACTGGGCTTAACACAGGTACAGGATTATGAACAGGTATTTGCCCGAAAACTCAACCCCACGGATTATACCTACAATCCGCAGGTGGGTTTTATTTCACTGAACCAGACCCTGCAGCCCAACGATGTGCTGGGCGTGGCTTTTCAGTACAGTTATAACGGAAAGATCTACCAGGTGGGTGAATTTTCACAGGATGTTCCGCCGGATACGACCCTGGGATATAACCCCGGTGCTCAGAAAGTGCTTTACCTGAAATTGCTGAAAGCAACTTCACAGAGAACCAACCTGCCCATCTGGAAACTGATGATGAAAAATATATACACGCTGAAAACAGGAACGGGCAGTTACCTCTCCAGCATACAGCCGGCCGGATTTCAGATGAATATTCTCTATGATCAGGTTGGCAACGGGACAAAAAGATACTTACCTGCTGGGGATAAAGCGGGGATTCCGTTGATCAGTGTACTGAACCTGGACCGGCTCAACGCGCACCTGGATCCGCAACCCGATGGTGTATTTGATTACGTGGAGGGATTCACCGTCGTGTCGTCGCAGGCACGCATTATATTCCCGGTGCTTGAACCCTTTGGGAGAGATCTTGATTCGCTGGCTTTCAAGAATTCACCCGCATTGAAAAATGATTATGTTTTCTACCAGCTCTACGATACCATCAAGGAAGTCGCAAAGTCTTTTGCAGCCGTTGACCGTTATTACCTGAGCGGCGTGGCCAAGGGCCAGGCGAGTTCGGATATTTCGCTGGGCGCTTTCAACGTTCCCCAGGGTTCGGTGATTGTAACGGCCGGCGGACAGACCCTGAGGGAAAATATTGATTACACGGTTGATTACAATAATGGCTCTGTGAAAGTGATCAATCCGTCCATCATCAACTCCGGGGTGCCTGTAAATGTGCAGTATGAGAATAATGCGAGTTATGGTACGCAGCAACGCGGTTTTCTGGGCGTCCGGTTCGACTATCTCGCAAAACAGACTGCGACCCAGTCTTTCTCTCTGGGAGGAACCATTGAGCGGCTCAACGAACGTCCATATTTTACCAAGACGAATTACAGCGAGGACCCGATCCGCAATACCATGTATGGAGCAGATGTCAATTACAAATCACAATGGCCGGGCCTGACGCGGCTTCTGAATAAACTGCCTTTTTATTCTTCGAAAGAAATGAGTACGATCTCGGCAATTGGTGAAGCGGCCTACCTGCAGCCGGGCCACCCGCCGCAGATTGGAAAAGGGAACAGCGGAACCATTTATATAGATGATTTTGAAGGGTCCACCAGTTCCGTAGATCTGCGTTTTCCGATAACGGCCTGGGCTCTGGCTTCCACGCCCGCCGGCAATGGATTATTTCCTGAAGCCAGTTTGTCGGATTCACTCGATTATGGCTTTAACCGCGCAAAAATTGCCTGGTACAATATTGAACCGACCCTGCAGGATAAAACCAGCAGCAATAACCCGGTAAAGAACTATCAGAATTTTAATGATCCGCGGATTTTGTCCATCAATATCCAGGATCTCTTTCCGCAGGTCACCCCGGAGTTCGGGCAGGCCCAGCTGATCACATTTGACGTTTCCTATTTCCCCAACCAGAAGGGTCCTTATAATTTTGATACCCGGCCGGGCAGTATCAGTCCGACGGGATTACTGAATAACCCGCAGAACCGGTGGGGCGGCATCATGCGGGCCATTGACCAGACCGATTTTGAAACATCCAACGTACAATACATTGAGTTCTGGATGCAGGATCCTTTTCTCACAAACCCGGGCGGATCGGGCGGGCAGCTGTATATGGACCTGGGTTCCATTTCGGAAGACGTCTTAAAAGATGGCAGAAAAGGATTTGAAAATGGTTTGAATACCCCCAGTATTCCGGCGGCGATTGACAGCAGTTCGGTCTGGGGGCGCGTGCCGTTCAATACGGTTCAGGTGACCAATGCATTCAGCAATGATCCTGCAGACCGGCCTTACCAGGATCAGGGTTTTGACGGATTGGATGATGCGGGGGAGCAGTCGAAATTTTCCAATTACCTGAGCAGGCTGGCTTTATTATTCGGAACCGGTTCACCCATTTATCAAAAGGCCCTGACAGATCCTTCCGCGGATGATTACCTGAACTACCGGGCACCCTATTACGACTCCACGCAGACAGATATCCTGGGCCGTTATAAAAATATCAACAATACGCAGGGCAATTCGCCCATTGCACCGCCTGGCGCAACTTACGTGAACGCAAATACGCTGTATCCGGATCAGGAAGACCTGGACCATGATAATACCATGAATGAGCT
>DHWT01000065.1 GCA_002413325.1 Chitinophagaceae bacterium UBA5175
CGGTTTCCTGGTTGTCCCGGAATACCTTGGTGGCATGTAATATTTTATCTACCAGCGTGGTTTTGCCGTGGTCTACGTGTGCAATGATCGCAATGTTCCTGATCTCCATAATGTTCTTTGCTTTTAACAGGCCCGATGTCCTGTTTTTGGACGCGCAAAGGTATGCTATTTTCCCCGTATAAGGAAGCGCTTCTCCGGGACGCGTGAGATCCGGGGAATGGCGGAATTTGAAAAATCGTAAAACCGGAAATGGTTTTGCACAAAAGCATGAGGGAAAGCAGCCCCCAATATGCCTTCCTGAGTTTTAACCGGTCAGGCGTCAGCTGCGTAATTACTCATTTTTCAATTTTCCAAATTGTACTAAACCCTGATATAAATTTTCTTTTTATCGAGGTAAAAGCCGATAATCCAGCAGAATAACATCCAGGAAATGGCAAAAAGCAGCGAACCCAGGTAGAGCCCGGCATGCCTGTAAATATGCTGATAGATCCATGTAGAAAGCGGCACTCCGGGTTCAGGGTGAATCATATAGAGTACGGTGACCCCGACCTCAGACAGGAGGTAAATAAAAAGCGGGTTTTTGCCAAATACGGTAAAAAAACGGGTCCACCGGGTCCTGCCCAGAAATTCCACTACATACATGATAAATGAAATGATCACGCAGTCAATACCTACGGTATATACAACAAAAGAGCTGGTCCATAGTTTTTTGTTAATGGGAAAAGAGAGGTCCCAGAAATAGCCAATAACAACCAGGGAGCAGCCGATCAGCAGGAGTTTGGTGAGTCCTTCAAAACTTTTCCCTTTCTCCTGGATAAATTTCCCGATCATATATCCAAAAGTGACATTCACCACTGCAGGCAGCGTGGAGAACCAGCCTTCCGGATCAAAAGCCACGCCTTCTCCATGGTACATGTGATTCGGTCCCATCAGCCACATATCTATTTTATACCCCAGATTGCCCGTCATCGCAAGCGGGTCGGGCGCATCGCCGCCCATCTGCATCAGAGCCCAGTATAATAACAGGATGGAAATGGATATACTGATTACCATACCCGGTTTAAAATAATAAACCAGCAGGGAAGCGATGCAATAGGCCAGCGCAATTCTTTGCAGTACACCCAGTATCCGTGTATGGGAAAAGGGAGCAAACTGCATATGATGTGCGGAGTCGAGACTGTAAAATGGAAACCAATACAATAAAAATCCGCATAGAAAAATGATCAGGGTTCTCCTGAAAATTTTACCCAGCACTTCGGCCTGGCTTAACGCATTCCATTTGTTCATCACAAAACTCATGGCATTCCCGACGGCGAAAAGGAAGGAAGGAAATACCAGGTCGGTGGGTGTGAACCCATGCCACTGTGCATGTTCCAGCGGGGAATAGGTAAACTTGCTTCCGGAAGTATTCACGATGATCATAAAGCAGATCGTCATACCTCTGAATACATCCAGTGCGAGGAATCTTTGTTTTGGTTCAGCAGTCATTGTAGAGAAATTTAGTTATCGGTTGGGGGCTCCAATATCGGAAACTAAACCCAATGGGTAAAGAAAGAATCCGGTTTTCTTTTTTGAAATTCGGCTTTTAGCTGAACTTGCGGTTATGACCCGCAAAATGATTTACCTGATCAATCCCATTTCCGGAACCGGAACCAAGGCGCCGGTGAAAGATTTGATCATCCGTAAAACCCGGGCAGAAGGAATCCATTTTGAAATCCTTCCTTCAAAAGCAGACGGGAGTTATGATCATCTGCAGCAGGTGATTCACAAGGATGCGATCACCGATGTCGTGATCTGCGGAGGAGACGGAACAGTGAATGCCGTTGTAGATGCATTACAGGGTGTACCGGTGAATATCGGAATCATCCCTTTGGGTTCCGGCAATGGGCTGGCCTTTGCAGCCAAAATTCCAAAACAACCGGGCCGGGCGCTCGACCTGATTTTTAAAGGCGGGGCCTACCCCACCGATGCATTTTATATCAATGAAAAGTTTTCCTGTATGCTTTGCGGAATCGGGTTCGACGCCCAGGTGGCCCATGAATTTGCAAAACAAAAAACCAGGGGATTGCGCACCTATATCCGGATCTCCACCATACTGTTCTTTAAGGCCAAACCGTATCCCTTCGAACTAAAAATGAAAGACCGTATCCTGAAGACGGACGCTTATTTTATAAGTATTGCAAACAGCAACCAGTTCGGAAATAATTTCACCATCGCTCCCCGTGCGAGCCTCTCCGATGGTTTGCTGGATATCGTGATCGTAAAAAAAATGAATAAGATCAGCCTGCCTTTTTCCCTCCTGCTCCAGGTTACCGGTAAAAACAAACCCCGGTCCGGAATAGATTATGGTGATCAAAAGAATATCATTTACCTGCAGACGGATAAAATCAGCATCCGCAACCCCGGCCTGGCACCGCTGCATATTGACGGGGATCCGACAGATACCAGTTCCGAATTCAAAATCCGGGTGATTAAGAATTGTTTCAAACTCATACAGCCTGGATGACAGGACTTAAGCCTTAGGCCTTACTCATGGATTCAGGAGATCATCCACATTTTTTAAAATCTCCTGGTTCAGCGGGCTGTTTACAGAATTGGCGATGTCCAGCTTTTCCTTCCGGCTCAGGTGGAAATTCAGGGCAGCCGCATCGCTGGGTGATGCGGGTTCGTATTGAAAAGTCATTTTATAAAAATTCTCACCCATATAACCTTCCATCACACTCAGGAGATCATTCTGATTGTATTCCTGCATTTTGTACCAGTTAAACTGAAGTAATAAAAGCGGTTTGGTGATGATTTCCGTTATATTTTTTGATTCATAAGGATTTTCCCATCCACCTGTTTTCCGGTCGCGGATCTGGATGAGCAGCACGCCTCTGGTATTCCGGAGGATCCAGTCCCGGAAAACGTCAATAAAACGTATGGCCACCTGTTCTCCGAAATTATCCCTGAATCCTGCATCCATTACATCGATCACCGGTTCGGATGGCAGCCACACATTGGGTAAAATATAAGGAAACGTTGCGTTCATGCGTAATGCCGTGAGCATGCGCACATTCATGGGATCCTGTTTGTAAAAAAAACTGCCGAAGTCCACGGCATCCGGATCGATGGTTTTTATCCGGTTGCTGTCGAATACAGGCCGCATTAAAAAACTGATCGGCTGGGTGCTGATCAGCATGGTACGGCTATCGCGGGTGATGACCGAGCTGAATAACATCAGAGGAACCTGTGCTGATGCCTCTTCCGGCTCAATATCGCGGAGCTGCCGGTCCAGCACGCCCCCGGTATTGGCGTTGAGTTTCTGTTCGAACGCATAACCCCGGTCCTTGATATATTCGTAATGGCCCACTTTGAATTTCTGCGCCGGCGACGCCAGGTCGCGTGCCACAAAAGATGAAAAAAGCGGGTTGAGCAGGTCCTCGGATATGGCATCGGTATACTTGTGATCGTCGGGGTTGATGGTTGAATCCTTATAGGTCCGTAAGCGACACAGTTCACGGAAATAAGCGGCCCCGAACATACCGCCGGAAGCGCCGGTGATCAGAAACGTTTTATCCATCAGCCTGCCCCCGGTCTGCCGGTCAAGCTTCTGGAGCACATTCATGGTAAATGCTGCACTCCGGCTGCCCCCTCCGCTGGTATTAATGATCACCAGCATTGGTTTTTCTTCCTTTTGTTTTTTCTTCCATTTTTCCAGGATCTGCAGCATGCGGGTTTTATCCGCGGCAACTATTTCAGGTGAACACATTTCCAGCAAATGAGCCTGGGTATAAGCCGGCCGCTCGTCACGGTTGGTATAGTTCAGTCCATAGGCTTTATTGGTCGGATCGA
>DHWT01000140.1:0-5914 GCA_002413325.1 Chitinophagaceae bacterium UBA5175
GACCTGCCCTATGCCTGTCGGGCCGGTGTCTGTGCCAGCTGCCGAGCCAAACTCGTGGAGGGCAAAGTGACCATGGAACAGAATTATGCACTGGCTGAAGAAGAACTCGAAGAGGGATTCATTCTCGCCTGCCAGGCGCATCCGGCTTCGGAGAAACTACTAATTGATTTTGACATCCGTTAAGTTCCATGCAACTTTGGATTGGATATACATACCCGGGAATGACTTGTTTTATTTTTTGATGAAATGATTTTTTTTATGAATAAGTTTAAACAGAAGACCAATTGTATACAAATGCATAAATTCATACTGCTGTTTTTGTTCATCATTGTATCCGGTTATTCATCCTGTTCTAAAAAATCCAGCCCGTCAAATAATAACGCAGGTAACATTCCACTGGTCACTACCGGAGCAAACGATGTCAGCTACTGGCTCACGAGTAGCGATCAGTCGGCCTTATTGCAAAGGCAGTCTGTAACGCTTTCCTTCGATACGATTCGCAATGCCTATCAAATGATTGATGTGGACAGCACACAAACATTTCAAACCATTGATGGCTTTGGGTTTACCCTGACGGGAGGAAGCGCTTTTGTAATTAATCACATGAGCGCGTCCGGCAGGGCCAGCCTGTTAAAGGAATTGTTCGGCAGCGACAGCTCCTCTGTAAGCATCAGCTATCTCAGGCTTTCCATCGGATCTTCCGATCTGAATGCTTCTGTTTTCAGTTATGATGATATGCCCATGGGTCAGACAGATACCGCCCTTACCCATTTCAGCCTGGGGCCCGATACCACGGATCTGATACCGGTACTGAAACAAATCCTTGCCATTAACCCTGCCATAAAAATCATCGCGGCTCCGTGGAGCGCACCTGTGTGGATGAAGGATACCGCTTCCACCATTGGCGGAAGCCTGTTGCCGGTTTACTTTAGTGTATATGCTAAATATTTCGTGAAATATATCCTGGAAATGAAAGCGCAGGGCATTACCATTGATGCGATCACGCCGCAAAACGAACCGCTGAATCCCGGCAATAACCCGAGCATGTATATGACCGCAACAGACCAGTCAGCATTTATAAAAAATAATCTGGGGCCGGCCTTTCAGGCTTCCGGCATCACTGCAAAAATTGTTGTCTATGACCACAATTGCGACAATCCCGGTTATCCCATAACTATATTAAGTGACGGGGCAGCCAATGCATTTGTGGACGGCTCCGCATTTCATTTGTATGCAGGAAATATCAGTGCCCTTACGCAGGTGCATAATGCGTTCCCTTCCAAAAATATTTATTTTACTGAACAGTACACGTCAACATCCGGCAGCTTTGCCGGCGATTTACAATGGCATATGACGAATGTAGTTATCGGATCGATGAACAACTGGAGCCGCAATGCGCTTGAATGGAACCTGGCCAATGATGCTTCTTTTGGCCCGCACACCCCGGGCGGCTGTACTACCTGCAAGGGTGCATTGACAATAAACGGTTCTGATGTTTCCAGAAATGTGGGATACTATATCATTGCACAGGCATCTAAATTTGTTCCCCCGGGCTCTGTACGCATCGCCAGTAACCAAACCGGTAATTTCGCGAATGTTGCTTTTCTAACACCAGCCGGGAAAAAAGTTTTGATCGTAATAAATAACTATACCGTATCAGCCTCTTTTAATATACATTACCAGGGCAAATGGGTTACCGCCACGCTGCCTGCCGGTTCAGCAGGGACTTTTATATGGTAAGTCTGTCCCGGCTTACTGCTATGGATCACTGTAATGGCAGCAACCAGCTTATTCGAATCAGAGTATAACATGTTCTCCGGAAAGTTTAAAAAATCTACCCGATATATACTAACACCCGTTAGTTTTTTATCCGTTTTTTTATCCGGAATGGTGTAATTTGCCCTATGCCTGCCCGAGAACAGGAAATATTTGACCGGAAGATAGAGGAAGAGATCCGCATCGAGCCGAAGGACTGGATGCCGGCCGACTACCGCCGGATGCTGATCCGCCAGATGTCGCAGCATGCGCACAGTGAGATCGTGGGCATGCTGCCTGAAGGGAACTGGATCACCCGTGCCCCTTCCCTGCGCCGGAAAGCCACCCTGATCGCCAAAGTACAGGATGAAGCCGGGCATGGTCTCTACCTTTACTCAGCGACGGAAACACTGGGTATCACGCGCGATGAAATGATTGAACAACTTCATGCCGGTATGGCGAAGTATTCGTCGATATTTAATTACCCCACCCTGACCTGGGCCGACATCGGTGCTATCGGCTGGCTGGTGGACGGCGCAGCCATCATGAACCAGGTGCCGCTCTGCCGTGCATCCTACGGTCCCTATGCCCGCGCCATGATCCGCATCTGCAAGGAAGAAAGTTTTCACCAGCGCCAGGGTTTTGAGATCCTGCTTACGTTAAGCCGCGGAAGCGAAGCACAGAAAGCCATGTGCCAGGATGCCATCAACCGCTGGTGGTGGCCATCGCTGATGATGTTTGGCCCGAACGATGATGCTTCACCCAACAGCCGGCTCAGCATGCATTGGAAGATCAAACGCTTCAGCAACGACGAGCTGCGGCAAAAATTTGTGGATGCCTGTGTGGACCAGGTAAAAACGTTGAACATGCTATTGCCCGATTCTGAAATAAAATGGAATGAGAACAGGGAACATTATGATTTCGGCGAAATCAACTGGGAAGAATTTTATGAAGTAATAAAAGGAAACGGTCCCTGTAATCGCGATCGGCTCGAAGCCAGGAAAAAAGCGCATGCGGAAGGCGCCTGGGTCCGCGAGGCAGCCGCCGCGTTTGCTGCTAAAAAAAATGATTCAACCAAACACCTCATGTATGGAAGCCATACCACCTCGTGAAAACTGGCCGCTCTGGGAAGTATTCATCCGCGCCCGGCAGGGACTGGACCACAAACACGCGGGCAGTCTCCATGCCGCCGATGCGCAGATGGCGATTGAAAATGCGCGTGACGTATATACCCGCCGTAATGAAGGCATCAGCATCTGGGTCGTGGAAAGCAGATACATCCATGCTTCGAGCCCCGCCGAATCCGGTTCCTTCTATGATCCCGCCAACGATAAAGTATACCGGCATCCCGGTTTTTACCATCTTCCGGATGAGTTGAAAAACATGTAATATGGACCTGATTTCAACCTATATCATCCACCAGGCCGACAATGCCCTGATCCTCGGTCACCGAAACAGCGAATGGACCGGCCACGGACCGGTACTGGAACAGGATATCGCAATTTCCAATATTGCCCTGGACCTGATCGGGCAGGCCAGGTATTTTTACCAGCTTGCCGCTGCGCGAATCAATGAGTCAGCACCCGGCGGGAATATAACCGAAGATGATATCGCTTATCTGAGAGATGACTTTGAATTCAGAAACTGCATCCTTGCAGAACAGGAAAACGGCGACTGGGCCCGGACCCTGCTCCGGCAATTCTATTTCAGCACGTACCAGTTACTTCTTTACCAGGAACTTTTAAAGAGCCGGGATCCCGGAATCGCGGGTATCTGCGGGAAGTCAGTCAAAGAAACCATCTATCACGTAAAATGGAGCAGTGAGTGGGTGATCCGCCTCGGAGACGGAACGGAAGAAAGCAGAACACGCATGGTGGAAGCGATGCAGACACTGAATCCCTGGATCCCGGAATTATTCATCCCGGCGGATTTTGAGTATGAAGCGGCAGCAACAGGAGCGGGCATTTTACCGGATACCCTGAAAGACGAATGGTATCATCGCGTGAACCGGGTGTTGGAATCCGCGACCCTTCCAACCCTTTTATCAGGGAAAAACCCCCTGCAGATCCTTTCCGGGAAAAGGGGCGTTCATTCGGAACATCTGGGTCACCTGCTGGCAGAAATGCAATTTCTTCAAAGAGCTTATCCCGGATGTAGCTGGTAGTATGGAAATGGGAAAGAACGGAACTGAAACGGCAGAATAAAACATGATGGATAAAGAGCAGGTCATAACCATTTTATCAGAAGTAAAAGACCCGGAAATTCCGGTGCTGAGTATTTCCGATATCGGCATCCTGCGCCAGGTGGAGGTCCGCGGCGAAAAAATAATGATTCAGATTACACCCACCTATAGTGGTTGTCCTGCCATGGAGACCATCCGGGACGATATCCGGTCGGCACTCGCAAGACACGGACTTTTAAACGTAGAAATTCAACAGGTGCTCTCACCGGCATGGACAACCGAATGGATGAGCGAATCCGGGAAACAAAAACTGCAGGCCTATGGCATCGCTCCGCCGGTAAAACAGGGCTGCGGACTGACCGGGGAAGACCAGCCGGTTTCCTGTCCACATTGTCTTTCAAAAAATACAGAACCCATCAGCCGCTTCGGATCCACGGCCTGTAAAGCATTATACCGATGCCTCGACTGCCGCGAACCCTTCGATTATTTTAAATGCCATTAAAAACCCATTTATATGCCAGAGATCCTGTTTGAACTGAAGGGACCGGTAGCCCGTCTCTCCCTGAACCGCCCGGACAAACTGAATGCCTTTAACCGGACCATGGCGCTGGAACTGCAGGATCAGTTACTCGCCTGCGATGAAAATGAAACCGTGAGGGCCGTGGTACTTACGGGTGCCGGACGAGCATTCTGTTCCGGACAGGATCTCGCGGAATTTCCGCCGGATCAGTTGCCCGACTTTGAAAAAGTGATTGATGAATATTATAACCCCGTGATCCGTTTATTAAAAACCATCCGCAAACCGGTACTATGCGCCGTGAACGGTATTGCAGCAGGGGCCGGCGCCAATATTGCCCTGGCATGCGATATCGTTGTGGCCGTTGCTTCTGCAAGGTTCGTACAGGCATTTTCTAAAATCGGCCTGATTCCCGATTGCGGAGGTACATTTTTTTTACCCAGGCTGGTCGGTTTACAAAAAGCGACCGCCCTGATGATGCTGGGAGATCAGGTTTCCGCGGGAGACGCGGAACGTATGGGCATGATCTATGCCTGTTTTGAAGAAAATGATTTTGTGGAGAAAACAAACCAGCTGGCTGAGTCCCTGGCCCAACTGCCGACGACGGCACTGATACTCACGAGAAAAGCATTGATGGAATCTTCTACCAATACCCTGGAACAACAACTGGAGCTCGAGAAAAAATTCCAGCATAAAGCCGGCCATACCCGTGATTTCAGGGAAGGGGTGGGCGCTTTTCTGCAAAAACGCCCGCCGGCATTTACCGGCAAATAAAAACTATAAGGCTGCTGATTCTTTATTCTCTGCGACCACGGTCTTGATGGGCAGTACGGTCGCCTTGTTTACATTCATTGATTTTTCCAGGGTCACATATTCCGTTTGCAATTCCAGGATCTGCGCGTGGGTATACACGATTTCCCTTCTGAGTTCAGAAATTTTAAGTTGTTTTTTCTTCAGCTGGCGGCTTCTTAAACCGTAACCAACAATCAGAGCTCCTGATACCAGGAGGATCAGGCTGAGTACATTCAGGGTAAATTCGGCGTTTAGCATAGTATAGGTTTAAAGGTTTCAATAGGGATTTTTATTTAATGACTTCTTCGATATGGCAAAGTTTTCCGTCCTGGTTCATTCCTTCCACCACGATCCGGAATTTATTGCTGATATCATTATTATAAAAGACAAAACTCATTTTACGATGGGTTTTATCCAGGCGGAATTTCGGATTCCAGTACAGGGTTGACCTGAAATCGGTGGCCTGGTAATCTGTTATCTTATCATCATAATGCGGATGGTAAAATTCCCTTACCGGCGTGTATCCGGTAATGACGGCGTACCCGGTTTTGTTTTCCATAATACCGGCCTGATCCAGGGTCTGCCGGCTGGTGATAGCCAGGGTAGGCAATCCTTTCTGGTTTGATTTTGGAAGAAACTTTATAAAGAGTACTTCTTTCATATTGACG
>DHWT01000140.1:6236-11562 GCA_002413325.1 Chitinophagaceae bacterium UBA5175
CGGGGGTCCTGCCGGGTTTATAGGAAGCGAGCCTTCCGTCTGCCACGGGTGCGTTTTCCTTCAATGTATTGGGGAAACGCATACCCACAAAGTTATCGGCCAGGTAATGGGCGGCACTCTCTGTATTTTTCCCCATGGAATCTGTTTTCGGGCTCACGATATAGCTCATGGCTATGGAGGGAACGGAATTATCACGGGTTTCAATGAGGTTGCCGTTCATTTCTTTTTCGAGAATTACATCGGGCACTTTCATCCAGGAAAAAGCAGGTTCATCCGCTTTTGCGGGCGTTAAAGCAGGCAGCAGGCCGGAGTATAAACTGATCTGTGCATTATTGGTGAGCTTGGCGGTATGATTGAAACGGTAAACCACCTGAACGGAATCGTAGAAAAACAATCCGTCCTGTCCAAACCTTCCATCTTCATTCACCGGTAGTTTCAGTACATGTTTTTTCCGGTCGCGTGAAATCATCAGGAGTGCCATGGAATCCCGGGTATCCAGGTTCAGGCTGTTCCGGATTTCCCCACGAATGGAAAGGAATCCGGCATCCCTGGGATATTTTAATTCAGGAAGTTTCCCCGATACGACCGATTCCCAGTCAAATCTTCTCCATCCATGTGTCAGGAGCAACAGATTCAGGTTTTCGTCGGCGTTTACAGGGTTTGCAAGAAAGGAAGCGGCATCCGGTATGATACCTTTTACATCTCCGGCGATCAGCAGATCGGTGTAGATATTCTGGCTGCTGTCATAACCCAGTCCCGCATCCGTAACTGAAATGGACAGGTTGGTCACCCCGCTGTCAGGCATTTCGATGGAAATTTCGTTACGTGCCCTTTTATTCAGACTGATTATTTCTTTCTTCATCTGAATTTTCGCGTAGGCTTTCCGGTTATTAATGAATACGACCCTTTCAGCCAGGGGCGACATATCCCTGTCAAAAGCCGTCAGTTGTAAAACTCCGAAGGGAAAGGAAGATGTGGAAATATGGTCTTCTGCCGTGTTATTCTCCAGGTTCAGGCTTTTGCGATAAACCACTTTCTGGTTGATGGTCCCAATAACGAGGATCCTGCCCAGGTTGCTGGCATCCGCCGATTTTTCCAGTTTGTAATGCAACTGGTCATTATGATACGGATCCGCATGTAAGACCAGGCCGTTTGCCCTGGCTGCCGGAACAGGAGTCGTATACACATTCCCCTTTTCATCTGTCCAGCTGGCGCTATACTGTTCCCCCGCCACCGGCTTAATCACCAAACTGCCCATCCCGTTGAATGTGGTATAGAATGAATCGATGACGATGTTCTTCGCGTTTTTCAGGGCCCCGCTCACTTTAACCGGTTTTCCATGCTGGTCCAGCGCCTCAAAGCCAAGTACTGAAGCAACCCCGTTGATGAGGTCGCCTCCTTCGGGAAAAAAACCGAGGGTGACCTGCAGTTTATCCGGCACCGGATACGCTCCTTCTGCAGGCATCAGAACCGGAATATCTTTATTATATAAAAAGGCATTGTCAAAATTGAGCATCCATTGAGTATAAACTTTGACGTGGATAACCCCGTTTTTTACCCAGGCCGGAATCTGGAAAAAACTGCTGGCCCCGCCTTCTGCGATGGGCGCAATACTGTGCAGGAGCAGTCTGCCACTGGCATCCGTCCAGTCAAAATAAAGGTTTTTACTCAGCTGGGAAGGCCGGCCATCGCTCAGGAGATAGGCCCTCATCCAAACGGTTTCTCCGGGGAGGTAGGCATCTTTATCAAAATGAATATGAATTTTTTCCTGCAGGTATTTGTTGCTGTATATGCTGAGGGAGGAATCGGGCGACTGACCAAGGATGTTTCCCCGGATCAGGCAGGCAGCACATACAAGTAAGAACAGTCGGTTCATATCAAAGGGTTTGGATTCTGGATTCTTTACGGATAATCGGATAACTGAAGTCAAAAAGGGGACAGTATAACTGACCCCTTCGCAATGCTAACTATAGATTTGTCTTAACCATTGATTACAGTGCTGTGGGTCAGGTACTTTACAGTCGGATGATAGATAAATAAACAACTTCCGTTCCTGATCGTCCTGATAATCTTCGGGCTCATCGCATTCGGTATCGCTGCACAACCCAGGCTTCTTCCCATTTCACCATTGTCTTTCAAATAATCCGGGCTGATGTAGTCAGAACCATGTAATACAATATGTCTTTTGGCGGCCAGGTCGTTATACCCCTTCTCAAGACCTTTTACTTTTAAAGAAAGTCCGTTTCTTCCAAAATATGTTTTGGATGTGATGAAAAATCCAAGACTGCTTTTGAATGAATTCGGCCTGTTTGAAAATGAAGTGGCGTATTCAACACCGGAATTCATACCATGCGATACATACGTGTTGAACAATAATTTTTTGTGGACCACATCAATCACGTACATTCTCTTGCTGGCGGATGATTGTGTAAAATCACAAATGGATAATACGTCAGACTTTTTCAGCTTACCCTCTTTCAACAGGTTATGATACCCGCGCCAGGCGTATTCAAAAGCCTTCTGATTCAGTCCCGATTGATCGAGTTTCATGGAATCATATATGGTAAGCGCCTGTTTGATGACCATCTTCACTTCAAATGCCTTTTTTACAGCTGCACTGGCATTAAAATCGGGAGCTTTGTCAACAACGGCCAGCTTTTCAGCGGCAGCTGCTTTCATAACCGGACTGCTGTAGGTAAAGCTTTTAAAGCTGCTGTTGGTTAAAACAGGGATATGGTAAGAGGCCGCCACAACAGCGGTACTTGTAGAAACTTCTATTTTTTTATGATTGCTGGTAATCAGAACAGGTGAGGTTATTACCAACAGCGAGACGCTACTGGTTGAAACAAGTTTGGATAAAGTTTTCATGACGCAGGATTTAATTAATTTTCAAAAGGTTCGAGTCGGATCACTGCCGGTTATTCACCAGCTGGCATTTCATCGGTATCATACAGGATCAAAAAAATAAATATCTCTTGTTCCAGGTCTGATATAAATGGATACACCTAAGCAGTACTAACGAAAGCTCCTGCCCGATATTGTATTTTTCCTATAGGAAGAATGGATTATTCATCGTAAAACAAATATTGCAATTCTACTATGCACTTCATAATTTTTTCGACGAATGGATCCATCAATTGGCTCCGGTATGATAAAGAACTGACTCTATAGGTTCAAGGTTGGTACCAATTCAAAAGATCTTTCAGGCCGCCAGGGGAATACCGGCGCAGTTAATTAGCAATGAAAGATTTAGAAACTAAATTTTTATACGGGACTGTTGGCCGGATATGGAGGCGGACCCTATATTCCTCCGTGGATTGGAAAAATTTTCCAAAATTGGGAATGGACTAATGATAACTCTTGTCCGAGTGCCTGCTGACAGGTGAAGATTCCATACCGGCCATTAGTATATCTACTTTATCGTTCAATGCCCGAAGCTCCCGGAGAATTACCCAGAAAGCATCCGCTCCCGCTTCATGGGCCAGGCTGGCCGGGAGTTCCTGAAGAGGATAGGAAATCACCCGGTTCCCCGTAGTTCCGGCATCAGGTAATCCGGGACTCTGCTGAAAGGAATCTTTCTCAAGATCCTTATGCAGAAAATCTTCCGTACTGACTTTAAAGAATGCACCCAATCTTACGAGTTCACCGAGACTGGGTTCACTTTTTTGATTCTCCCAATTGCCAATGGTGTTGGCCTGTTTGTTAAACAGACCGGCTATATCATCCTGTTTATAGTCCCCCTTTTTACGGAGAAACTTTAGGTTTTTTGAAAACAAACTCATTTTAATGGTGTATTTTATATCAATTTATTTGGTTTTACTCAATTTTATTGCTATATTTGCAATATACATGGTATAAATATCGGTTTTTTCTTCCAGAATCCGATATTTTCCTGAGGTAGCGGTTTCATCAAAAATCCCCCTGTTCCGGCTTCTGATAGTTATTTAAGGACTGATTGGCTGAGTCTTTCCCTGGTAAGTTCCGGGGAACGGGTCATTTCATTCACCATAAAAAAAGTCCATCATGAAAACCAGAACCGAGACCCGGATTTCAATGCAAAAGGAAGGGCTCGAAGCAATCATCCGGGAAATTGTACAGGAAGCCGGTCCGGAAAAAATTCTGTTGTTATCTGCCAGTTACCATTACCGGCTTACGGAAAATATATTCATAAAAACCCCGGTGGAAGAATTCAGTGGCAGCCAGTATGATCTGTTGGTGCTGGCCGATGGCAGGGGAGAAAGGTCCCTGGTTGATCTTGAGATTGCGATCCACACCAGGCTGTGCAGTCAGAATAATCTCCATATTCATATTAAGGATATTCATGAATTCAATAAAGAGGTGGAGGCCGGCGATGAATATGCCTGTTTTATACAATTCAATGCACTCCTTTATTATGATAAAAGCGACGCCGCCCCGACTGACCTGAAAAAAGCGTAACCACCAAAATCAAAGGTTAAATAACTGTCGGTATGTCTCTAATAACAGGATATATACCGGCCGGTCATAATTTTTTTATTCATACAAAGAATAAAACGCAACTTGGGGTTTTATTTGTGTATGCATTCAATGGTCGTACTCATTATTGTGGGATTTTTGATCGGAATGTTCGGCACCCTGATTGGAGCCGGCGGTGGTTTTATCCTGGTTCCCATCCTGATCCTTTCGTATCCGGAACTGACACCGGAAACCATCACGGCCATTTCGATTGCCATTGTAGCGGCAAATGCAATATCCGGCTCCATTGCCTATGCCCGTTCGGGTCGCATAGATTATAAGGCTGGATTCATATTTGCCATGTTTACCATTCCGGGTTCTATCCTGGGGGTTCTGACCACGCAATATATTCCCCGGCATTTTTTTAATATCCTGTTCGGGATCATGTTGATTGCACTTTCGGCCTACCTGTTTTTCAGGCATAGCAACAGCCTGAATTCCGTCGTACTGGATAAAAATAAGAAACGCTGGAAACACCATGAACTCACCGATAAATCCGGCATCACCTATAATTATTCCTATAATCAGAACCTGGGTATTATCATCAGCATCCTGGTTGGATATTTGTCACCCTTGCTGGGCATCGGCGGCGGCATCATTCATGTACCGGCCCTGGTTCACTGGCTGCAGTTTCCTGTATTTGTCGCCACCGCCACATCCCATTTTATCCTGGCGATCATGTCTACCGTAAGTGTGATTGTACATATTATCAGGGGAAGTTATCATGATCCGAAAATTTTGCACATGGTGATCGGCCTGGTCATCGGCGTCATCCCCGGGGCACAAGTCGGCGCCTGGCTCTCCCACAAAATAAAAAGCCATATCATCATCC
>DHWT01000087.1 GCA_002413325.1 Chitinophagaceae bacterium UBA5175
TCTTTTTAATTTTCGCCACCACTTCCACCTGCGGATCCGTGATCTCCGGAATCTGGTATTCCAGGGAAGTACCCATCACCTGGGCCGCTTCCACATCCGACAGGTCATATTCTTTCTGTAAAAAGCCGAGCATGCCGGCATTGGCGATCTTGAATGCCTCGTCGAGATGTTCGGCCAGTCCCACTGTCATGATATCGGTTGAATCTTCAATCCGCGGATAGTCAATCTGCATTTCCTGATGCGGGATGAGTGCAGTCGTAAATTCAAAGTCCATGGAAATTTCCAATGCAGCCATATTCAGTTCACCGTCTCCCTGCAGGGCATGGGCATCTCCCATAAATAATAAACCGCCCGGATGGGAAACCGGTAAATAAACGATCGCGCCTTTCGTGATCCGGCTGAAATCCATATTGCCGCCAAAGGGTCCGGCATCTTCAGTGGAGATTTCTTTTCCTTTCGGTGCGAGCCCGACGCAGCCCAGCATGGGTTTCAGCGGAACGCTGAAATGCTGCAGGTGTGCATGGGCGTTAGCAGGCCGGGCCTGTCCTGCCAACGTGTCAATAACCCATTGCACCGCAGGGTCCCGGTTCATGGCGCCGGCGTTGGGTAATTTTTTCAGGATGGAATCCGGCAGACTGCGGGGTACGAAGAACCCGGCGCCGGTGGCCCGGGCGCGGTTGATATGTAGTTTCGTGATATGTACCGCCACCACGTCGCCCGGCATCGCCCCTTCAATATAAAACGGCCCGGTGAGCGGGTTGGCGCTTCCTTCTTTTACGCGTTGTATGTTATTCCGGTCCACGCCGTTCGCATCCATGCTTTCTGTCTGAACCGTATCCCCCGGTACAATATGCAGCACGGGAGGAATTTTTGAAGAAAACACGGAGTAGAATCTGTCAGGAGCAAAAACAATCCTCCTGCCCGTCCTTCCTGCCACCGGTGATCCATCTGTCTTTTGGGTAAGGGGTTTCCTCAGCGTGCCGGACTGCGCGTTTACTATCCCGGCAGACAGCAGGAAAATCAGGAGGAAGTAAAATTTCATTTGATCAGTCCGTTTGAATAATCCGGTGTTGAAAGTAGGAATTTAATCTGCTCAACCGATCATCCTGCTGCGGGTAACGGGAAATATCCGGCAGACAGGCACCGTCATCAGCGGGTACGAAAAAGCCCTTCCTGCTATTGGCGGGAAAGGGCTTATCTGTTTACGTTGTACAAATTTTTATTTTACTACTTTGTACCAGCGGGCCGTGGGCGGACTGTCCACCCCGGCATCGGTCATGATCTTTTTTAAATCGGGCGAAGCAAACCGGGCCTTTGCTTTGGCCATATCGGTGATTGCAAAAGTTATATAAACCATATTGGAGTCCGCGAGCCCGCGGGCCAGTGAGCGGTCAACCATTCCGTTGGCGGCCCGGGTGGAGGGTCCTTCCGCATCAAAAACTTTTAACCAGGCGGCAAAATCTTTCACATGGTGGGCGACTCCCAAACGATCGCTGGTTTCAACGGGGGAATCGTCGCTGCGTATCATTTCCGCATAGGAAAATCCGGGTTTGTCAGTGACGCCGGCTTTCTTCATCGCAGCTGCCAGGGCAGGGAGTTTGGCGAAGGTCTGCGCTTTGTCCATATCCTCCATTTTTTCTACGATAAGTACGAGGTTGGTATCCTTCATATCCCGTCCGATCACCAAGGGCCCGATTCCATAAACTTTGCGTAATGAATCACCGGCCATGTACCCGGCTTCCCATTTGTCGAAGTTCTTCACATGGTGCTGGACCGTCATCACTTTAAACGGAGAAAAAACGGGTTTTGCCGGCTCGGGGGCAGGCGCAACCGCCGCCGTGGTGTCGGCTGTTTTGGTTTCTTCAGATCCGCTTCCGCAGGAAAACAGGAATACTGCCAGAGCGAGGACAGAAAGGATTGGCAATCGTTTCATTTTGTATTGTTTAGGATGAATAAATCAATCTTCAGGGGGTGTCCGGAGGCGGTCGTTTTGGAAGGGGGGATGGGGGAAATTTGATTTAGAAAGCTAAGGAATAATATGTAGTTAATAAAATTTATTAAACCGGTCAGTGATGAGGTCGCGCCGCTGAGGTCCCGACTGGTTTGCTTTGTAAATTTGCATATGCCAAAAAGCAAATCAAAATCGCATCCGCTGACGCTCAGGCAAAAGCTGGTAAAAGAAGCGGATTTGGTGAATATTAAAAAAATGCTGGCGGCCGATAAAAGAAAGCATGGGTTCTATGATGACAGCCGGGGTTTGCGATACCTGCCACCTTCTCTGTATATCAAAATCGAAGACTATGCAGGGGGATTGAAATATCTGAAATGGTTTGAAAAGAATTTTCCGGATGATATCGGTATGCCTGATTTCCTTTTCGAATGGACGTTTATACTTTTTAAAAGCAATAATCTGAAGGAAGCAGAAAGAAAATGCTACCAGACTTTTTTCTCAAATACTTATCTGGCGGATGTGTTCCTGGGAAAACCATTGATTCCCGTCGATAAATGGGAGGGCTCCAACCTGGAGTCACCGGCATATACCCAGTTCCTGGATTACAGCAGGGACGAGCCGCTATTCGCTGATTTCGCTGTATGGCTGGACAGACTGATGAATACCGCCGAATTCAAAAAAATCAGCGATGAATACATTTCCCTCCATAAGAAATTAAAATATGAGCGGGATCAGGAGTTGCGCAGTTACCTGTTAGCGCAAATCAGGATATTGGAAAACCGGCAGTCATCCGGGATCCTGTAAACAACAGCCTCATAAAAAGAGTCCGGCGGAAAACTTTACATTCATCTCCCCGCCTTTTTATTATTGAAAATGGGTGCGATATATGGAATTGATGAACCATGTCATGTGCCTGGAAGCCGGTTTAATCCTGAATATAATCTTTTGAAGGGTTCGCGAATTTATAGAGTCCGAAGGAAATCAGTGTGGTAGCAACCAGTATAGCTATATAGTTGAAGAGCAGGATGGTGTCTCCGTGTATAAAAGTTAATTTCAGGTATCCGGAAATCACCACGATGTCAACGATTAAACCGTAGTAGAATATAAACCCTGAAAAAACAAAAATGAGCACGGTATCATTATCTGTATGTTTCACTTTCTTCAGGTATTTGCTGATGCCCCGGATATTCAAAACCAGGCAGAGCAGGCTTCCGGCGGCGATGATGATATTATTGGAACCCAGGTTGAATCCTTTCCATCCGATGACGACAGCTTCAAATACAAAAAAGGATAAAATCAGGTACAGGAATATATTTTTCTGAAAAATATAGTAGAAAATCAGGCAAATGATCGGCGCATCGACCAGGTTATACAATAACAGGATCCTCAGGGTGACGGGCTCATACCAGTTCAGATGAAAGATATCGGGCAGATACAGGAATCCATTGATCATCCAGAATATGGCAATGACCATATAGGCTTTGTTTTCGGCCAGCCGTTTCCACCAGTAGATGATCAGCGGCAGGAAGGACAGGGTTACGGCCAGTAAGAGGATCAGATGTGTGATGCCAGCCAGAAAACCGGTTTTCAAAAGTTTTATTTAGTGTATAATAGCGTTGGGAAGGTAATTTTATTTTAAGTATAAATACCTGAATTTCTACGTAAGGGTTAACTCTTACGGGAATGTATAACTGATTTGTATAACCGGTAAGCAGTTTTAGAACCGGTACCCGATATGAATGGCATACCTGAATCCGATGGACCAGAAATCGGCCACCCCGCTGGAGCTGATTTTTTTATCCCCTGCCAGATCTTTTAAGAGGGGAAATTTTTCTTTCATGGCGTCCAGGATGGCTTGTTGTCTTTCAGTCAGGTCTGCAGTGGTGGCGCCATTCAGCTGGATCGTCCAGTTATAACTGGTAATGGCCGGTCCCAGCAGTACACAGTCAACCACAAACCTCTTTTTAATTACAAACTGGTATCCCAGTTCTCCCCCGATATTCAACATGTTTATCGTGGTGTTCAGTGAAAGCTGAGTCTGGTCTGCTGTATCCTTGCCGTTGCGCTGGTTATTGAAGTGATAATAACTGATAAACGGGGCCAGGTAAACACCGCGGGGGGCATCATATTTGTTTTCCTTAGCCAGGTAAAAGCGGTAATCAGCCCCGAAAGTATACCCGCTTTTTTCTTTGTTTTGAGTAAATTCCATGGAACTGTTTGCGATCATGTTGGGCATCGGGAACTGGATGGGACCTCCCCACACCGTGATGCTGCTTTTCTTTGACAAAATCCTTTCGTAGTTTAGCTGAAATCCGTTGTTATACAGGATAAAACTGGTCAGGTTGATTTTAACCGTATTCTTATATAGCTTTTCCTTTTTAACGGTTGCGGAATCCTTTACCTGGGCCCGGGCGTTTGCGGCTGTCATAAACAGGATAAACAGGAGGGCGCCTGTTTTTACATATTTCTGCAGGTAATCAGAAGCCTGGAAGTTCTGGTAATTCATAAAAAGGTATAATTATTTAATTTTCCTGCAACAGGCCCCATTATCATGTCACCGTCAGCCTGCGGTTGCTTTAAAAGTCGTTATTGCCTTTACGAAAGTAAATCCCGTCAGTAATACAAATAAGTGAGATTGATCATGCAATTGAATGATTTTAGTCAAAGGGCCGGCTCCCGCGTTTAACCCGGCCGGGATACCATTTCAGAGCAGCATGCCTGCTATTTTCTTCAGCAATTCCACCCAGTTATATTCAAAAGCCAGGAGGGGTAACATTGGCAATACGGCAATCATGACACTGGAAAGCATGGTTTTTAAATTGAAGGGGAAGACCCGCATGCCCGTAACCGTATCGAAGGTGCTGTTCAGATCGGTGGTGGAAGAAGCATCCGGGCTGCCCAACAGCATGCTTACATCGGGTTTACCCAGCCATTTTTCTTCAAATGCCCGGTGATGGTTTTGTATTAAGGTGCTGTATTCAAAAATGCCTTTGCGGCGCTGTTTGGATAACGGACCCATATATACGATCAGGGGCAATACATTGATGAGAATGGAAATCACGGCGAAGCCGATCATCACGGGATAATAAGCCGGCAGGCGCTCATGGGCCCAGAAAATTTTTTCAGCGATCGTGGTGGCGATTATGATCGCCATAGCCAGGGTGACCTGCAGAAAGGGGGCGGGCGGGATCCCCAGGAAGCCGATTCCGCCGGCTTTGTCCGGATGGGCCGGGGTCAGCTGCAGGGGCATCCTGGATATTTTTGTAAAATAGATCAGCCAGATGATCCAGCGCCAGATCCAGCGCAGCAACAGGTACTGGATGACGGGTAAACTGATAAAGATATGCCAGAGTCCTGCCCATGAAGCACGAATTCCCTGTTCACCCGGAATTTGCATCCAGACGCTCATACCGGGCGATAATTTTATCCACCGGAACGTGATATTGCCGATAATAATCAACAGGATCACCCAGTCGGCCCAGGCAGATTCAGATAATTTTCTGGTTCTTTTTTTCAACTGGTCGTATGCGGGGAAGTCTTTTTCACCAGTATACCCGATTTGAAAAACTCGACAGTCAGTTCTTTTATGCGGTGATCCACCGCATGCTCCGAAAATATCAGGAGCGGAAGCACCAGGAGAAATTTCATATGGGTGGCGAAATCTTCCAGGAAATTCATGTTCACCCGGTTACCCCAGGCCAGGCCCTGAACAACAGATAATATCAGCAGGGGAAGCCAGGTTACCAATACCAGAGCCAGGCTCCTTTTTATATATCCCCGGATGGATTTTTCAGACAGACCCAGCCAGGCTAAGACGTTCTCAAACCGGCCGCTGGTAGCCAGCGAGAAATCCTCGACCACCAGTTTACCCATCGTTTCCATATGCGTATTTTAAAATGACGGCTGCTCCGCCTTCCGGAAAATTCCTGTCAGCCGTACATGGAAGCATTTAGATTACCATTAAAGGTATTTTCTATCCGCAGGGAAATAAATGATCCTGCTCAGTAGCCCTCCTGATGATGATCACAGGGATTATGTTTCGGGTAAAAACAGGCTCATTCATTTGCCAGGCATGGGCGCAGCCGGTTGCACCGGCAAAGCCCGGTCCGCGGTTCCTCGGGCGGCCCGGAATTATTTACTGTGGATTTCCTCCACGCCCGTCCAGCTTTCGGAAATGCCTTCCACCATGCAATGGCTGGCTTTTCCTAAAAACAGCCTGGCCGTTTTGTCTTCCGGAAAAATTTCCAGGGCCCGGTAAAATTTATTGGTGGCTTCGTGGAATGATTTATTCAGGTAATCAGACATCCCTTCGGTGAAAAGGGGTAGGGAATGCAGTTTCTTATGCAGGTCCTGTTCGTTGCTTCCATTGAAACATTCGTAAATATGGATCGCTGCCTTTTTCCCCTTTACCTGCACCGGCCCCAGGTGGCGGAGATGAAATGCTTCCCGGTCCGCCAGGTGATGTACACTCGATTCGCTCAGCAGGATGTCCACCTTATAATGTTTGGTGAGTCCTTCCAGCCGGGAGGCTGTATTGACGGTATCTGCAATGGTCGTGGCGTCCAGCCGGTCCCGGTCCCCGGTAATGCCCATAATCAGCGGACCGGTATGCATGCCCACGCCGATTTTTATCTGGCTTTCGTTATGGAGGGCGCGCTCTGCGTTGAATTCCTGCACAGCCTGATGCATCTGAATCGCTGCTGCCAGGGCATCGGATGCTTTCCCCGGGAAGATCGCCATGATGGCATCGCCCAGGTATTGATTGATAAAGCCGCGATGTTCCCGGATAATCGGTCCGATCCGTTCATTGAAAGAGGAAACAAACCGGAAATTCTCTTCCGGTGTCATTTGCTCTGCCAGGGTGGTATAGTCCCGGATATCTGAAAACAGAACGGTCACTATTTTTTCCACCTGGTCGCCCAGCCGGACATCCGTGATAACATCTCTGCCCAGGGAACGGATAAATTCATGGGGTACGAACTTGTTGGTCACTTCGTAAATCAGCCGCATCGCTTCTTCCTTTTCTTTGGCTTCGCGGATATTTTTCTCATATAACAGGGCACTTTCGATAGCTGAAGAAGACTGGAGGGCCAGCGTAATTAAAAATTTCAGATCGGCCGCGGAATACTGAACCGGCTCGGCCCTGGCCAGGATGATCGCTCCCATGACCCGGTGTTTTACTTTCAGGGCCGCGTAAACCAGGGACTGCACGTCGGGTGAGATCAGACCCGCATCCTGTAATGCAGAAAGATCACTCATGATGTCGGACTGCCCGCTTTTTGAGATGCTGAGGAGCAGGTCAATATGGGTCTTTAATTTTTCCTCGTTGAACAGGGGTTTGCCGAAGGAGGCGGGCGCTTCGATCTGGTTGCTGTCTTCATCCCACAAAAGAATCAGCCCGTTATCCGATTTGATTAATCGCCCGGCTTCATCCAGGGTAATGGTGGCAATGGAAGTCTGCCCGATGGTCTGGGCCAGCTTTTCGGAAAAATTAAAAATCATGTTGACTTCCTGGTAGAGCAATAATACTTCGCTGGCAATCTTTTTCTTTTCCGCCTCTTTTTGGATCATCAGATTGAGAAGGGAAGCGATGACCGGCACCTGCTCATTGCATTTCACCCATCCGATCGTTTCCCCGTCCATCGTAACAGGCTGGCTGTCGTTTACAACCGCTGTGCCCTTACCCAGTAAAACGTTCCGGTTCACATCTTCAATGAAAACAGCAGCATTCAATTGTTCAATGAGCGAGGAAATCAGGGCTGACTCGGCTGTTTTCCCTGAAAGAATATTTTTAAGACTGATTCTGGCCATAAGGTAAAGGGCGTCTAAAAATTATACCAGGCCCAGGACGGTTCTTGCTTTTTGCAGGATACTTTCCGGATCGAATGGTTTGGTCATATACACATCTGCCCCGACTTCCTGTCCCTTGAGGCGGTCCACTTCCTGTCCCTTAGCTGTTAAAAGAACAATATATACATCGTCCAGAACCAGTTCTTTTTTTACGCGGCGGCATACTTCCATGCCGTTCATTTTGGGCATCATGACATCCAGAAAAACAAGCTGCGGTTTTTCCGAACTGATTATTTCCAGGGCGTCCTCTCCGTTATCCGCCGTAAGGAAAGTCACCTCCTCATCTTCCAGCTCTTCCAGTGTTTGTTCTATCAGCATACGGATATGCGCTTCATCATCAACGATTAAAATTTTCTGTTCCATGTTTTATTTTCTTGTAAAGCAATTTTTATAATGAACCGGGATCTTTTTTACTGGTAGATCAGGAACAATACGTTCTCGAGTCCCTTTTCAAAACGAAGGGTGCTTACGATTTCATGTTTATCAGAAATCAGGGAATTCAGGATAATGATATCCGGCTGGTTGGCGATCGCTTTCTCCACCAGTTCCTTTCCGTCTGATTCCACCACCTGGTATCCCTTGGCTTCCAGTACATCGGTGAGCGTACGGAGCGTAATATTATCTTCATCCACCACCATCACTTTTTTCCTGGACTTGCCCTGTTCCAGCAAATGGCCGATTTCGGAAAACAATAACCCCGTATCGATCGGTTTGGTGAGATACCGGTCAACACCGATACGGAAACCCCTGGATTTGTCCTGCACCACGGAGAGGATGATAATCGGGATCTCCATGGTTTGCGGATCATTTTTCAGGATGGCGGCCACGTCGAAACCATTCATTTCCGGCATCATCACGTCCAGGATAACGAGGTCGGGGCGGTTCGCGCGTA
>DHWT01000244.1 GCA_002413325.1 Chitinophagaceae bacterium UBA5175
CCAGAGCAGGAAAAAATTAATAAGGGTCCAGGCCGGACCGAACAGCCATCCCGGAGGTGACCAGGGAGCCTGTTTTAAAATTTCACTATAAAATACCTGCGATTTTTTGGGGGAAGTTGTGGCAAACAGCCGGGAAACCCCTGAAACAGCTATTGCCAGCAATGCTACCTGCCACCAGGAAACAGATATCGTTTTTCCGTTGGCCAGTTGAATGATTTGGTTCATGCATTTTTAGTATTAATTAATGAATTAATTGCTACTAAAGCGCCATTAACCCGATCCATGTAAATTAACATATTTTACAGGTCTTCCCGGAAATAAAGACTATGAAACCCGGAATTTTATTCTCTTGCTGATTAAGGAAAAAATAATTAATTTAATCATTATTTTAGACCGTTTCCGGCATATATATTTGATGCCCGGGGAAGTATTCGTAAATTCAACAAATTGCCTGCCATGTCCAATCCGAAAAATTTTACTGAGACTGAAATCAGTCCCCTGTCCAGCCTGGATGAATGGGAAGAAGATGTATTGAAACGATATCCGGAACAGGAAGCGCCCGAAAAAGAGAAATCAGCATTCCGGAATTACGAAGCACCTGCCCGTGATACGGTCCGTGAATTTTACCGGTTGAACCATACCTATCAGACATACGATTTTGTACAGGCCAAACGCAATGAATTCCTGCAGTTCGGTAAAAAAGAAATGCCCGTATGGGATGCGTTTCAATACCTCAACCAGCTGGTGGATGATTCGGATCCGGACACAGACCTGGATCAGTTTCAACATCTGCTGCAGACAGCGGAAGCCATTCGTGCCGACGGGCATCCGGACTGGATGGTACTGGCGGGCCTCATGCATGATATGGGGAAAGTGCTTTGTTTATTCGGCGAACCCCAATGGGCCGTTGTAGGGGATACCTTTCCTGTGGGTTGTGCGCATTCGGATAAGATTGTATACTCTGAATTCTTTGCTTACAACCCGGATAGCAACAATCCGGAGCTCAATTCCACCCTGGGAGTTTATAAACCGGGTTGCGGCCTGAGAAATGTAACCATGTCCTGGGGTCATGATGAATATATTTACCAGATGATGAAAGACTCATTGCCGGAGCCGGCATTATATATGCTTCGTTATCATTCTTTTTATGCCTGGCACCGGGAAGGAGCTTATGATTACCTGCTGGACGATCACGACCGGGAGATGCTCCAATGGGTGAAGCTTTTTAATCCTTATGATCTCTATTCAAAAAATCCGGTGCCTCCGGATTGGAACCGGATTAGACCTTTTTATGAAGATCTGGTAAAAAAATATTTGCCTGCAACACTTAAATTCTAATTGGATTACCCGACTGAATCAGGAGATCATTGCCCGTGCATACATTACAGCGAGCGGACTACATCGTTTTTTTTGTCTATTTCATAGTCGTCTCCCTGTATGGGTATTATATATACCATAAGAAAAAATCATCCGTCACGGATTCAAAGGATTTTTTCCTCGCGGAAGGATCGCTCACCTGGTGGGCCATCGGTGCCTCTCTCATCGCTTCCAATATTTCTGCAGAACATTTTATCGGCATGTCGGGTTCTGGTTATGCGCTGGGACTGGCCATTTCAACCTACGAATGGATGGCCGCCGCCACCCTGATCCTGGTGGCTGTATTTATTCTTCCCATCTACCTGAGAAATAAAATTTTCACGATGCCGCAGTTCCTGGCCAGGCGCTATAGCCAGGAGGTCAGCACCCTGATGGCCGTTTTCTGGTTACTCGTATACGTATTTGTGAATCTCACGTCCATTATTTATCTGGGGGCCCTGGCCATCACTTCTATTTCTGATGTTTCTTTTGGATGGAGCATCGCGGGCCTGACATTTTTCTCTATCATCGTAACCCTGGGCGGCATGAAAGTGATTGGTTATACAGATGTGATCCAGGTACTGGTCCTGCTCGTAGGCGGATTGGTCACCACCTACCTGGCGCTCACCCTGTTGTCCGGACATTTTGGATATGGCAGCAATCTGCTGAAGGGGTTGTCCATTCTCCGGAAAGAAGCGCCAGAACATTTTCATATGATCTTTCATAAGGGAGATCCTTACTACCAGGACCTTCCCGGGCTGTCGGTCATCCTCGGTGGTATGTGGGTGAATAACCTGGCTTACTGGGGCTGTAACCAGTATATCATACAGCGTGCGCTGGGCGCCAACCTCAAGACTGCCCGGAACGGACTGCTCTTCGCTGCATTTTTAAAACTGCTCGTACCCGTGATCGTGGTCCTGCCGGGCATTACCATGTTTGTACTGCATAAGAACGGCATGTTCCAGAAGGAAATGATGCCGGAGGGAGTCATCAGACCGGACCATGCCTATCCGACGCTGATGAATTTACTGCCGCCCGGACTGAAAGGCGTTGCCTTCGCTGCATTGACAGCAGCCGTTGTTGCTTCACTGGCGGGTAAGGCCAACAGCATTTCAACCATCTTTTCTCTTGATATCTATAAAAAGTATTTCAAAAAGGATGCCTCTGAAAAACAATTGGTCGGTATCGGCAAATGGGTGGTGATCGTGGCCATGGGTATTGCAGCGCTCATTGCGCCGGCATTGAAGAACCTGGACCAGGCATACCAGTTTATCCAGGAATATGTCGGGTTTATTTCACCGGGTGTGCTGGCGATTTTCCTGCTCGGATTTTTCTGGAAGCGTACAACGGCCGCTGCCGCATTAACGGGCAGCCTCCTGACGATCCCCGTATCCACGGTATTAAAATTTCTTCCTACCTGGACGAACGGAGCTTTTCCGGATTATCCTTTCCTGGACCGGATGACGATTACTTTTGTAATCATCGTAGTGATGATGATTGTTGTCAGTTTGCTGAGACCGGCCGCCGATCAGGCTTCACATACTATTGTTATTGATAAGAAGGACTTTAAGGTGTCGCCTGCGTTCATCGTCTGGTCGGTCATTATTATGGGCATTCTCGCCGGACTGTATACGGTGTATTGGTGATAATGAGTTATGAGTGATGAGTTAT
>DHWT01000324.1 GCA_002413325.1 Chitinophagaceae bacterium UBA5175
CGATCAATCTCATGAACAGCCTGACCACGGTTAGTCCTTCTCATCCGCTGATATTCAGCTGGACGGCCCCCAATACCACCTGTGGTTCGGCGATTCCACCCCTTTCCTACGACCTGGAGATTCACCAGATATTTAATGGTCAGACACCCACAGACGCCATCAACAATGCCCCGGTGTTTATGAAACAGGGACTTCCTTCTGCCATTTTTCAGTTCGATACGATGCTTTATAAAAATGTGCTGCAGACGGGGGTGCAGTATGCCATCCGGGTGCATGCAAACACGGGCGCCTCCGTCTCCAATGCCGTCACTTTTGATAATAATGGCTACAGCAGCGTGCAGGCTTTCCAATACGGGGACAGCAGCACGGCAAAAACGGACACCACAAAAAATGACACTACAAAAAATACGGCGCAGCAGATCCCGACATCCATAACCGATTCTTCGGCGGATTGCGGAATAAAGCTGCCTGCTGATTCAGTAAGTGTGGGTTCGGGAACCAACCTGTCCGGATCCACCTTAACCATCGGGGATTTCACATTAACCCCTTCATCCATAACCCAGAATCAGGATGGATCCTTTTCGGGTAAGGGCACGATTGACTGGAAGCCCATTCTGAAAACGATCAAGCTGTCCGTTACATTCAGCAAGATAAAAGTGAATAAAAGCAAAGTGGTTTATTCCGGGCTGGTTACTTCCTCCGCCGATTCAAAAATATCTTTGTCCAAAACCTTCTCGTCCTTTGGTGATTTTGCCAGCCAGTCTGCCACACAGCTCGATCAGCTTTCCGGAAGTGTGGAGAATTTTTTAAAGAGCTATCCCGGCACACAGCTCGCCAGCCAGATTGCAACCAATTCCCCGGTCAGTTTCCCGATCGGTCTGGATAACCAGAAAATTGGCAGTACGCCGGTTACCGTTGCCATCATGAGCATGGCCTTTTCGCCTAAAGGCGCCACCATGAGCGTATTGGTTGATGTAAATGTTCCTGAAGCCAACGGATGGCTTTCCCTGGCAGGCACCAATTTATGTTTGCAGCCCAACGGCATGTCTTTCACCCAGGGCACGTTGTTCCTGCCGGTTGACCATCATTTTAATTTTGGTTCCGGCAACGACAGCCTGGACATTGCATTCAAAGGATGCCCGTCTGCTGATTCAACAAAGGGTACTTACGTCAGCTGGGCAGGCGACAGTCTTTCCGCCATCGTGGCGCATGCCACCATCCGGTTTCCAAAAAGTTCAATTGTGCGCGAAGACAGCACGGGAAAGGCTATGGACAGCGCCGTGGTGGCGAGTCTTGTTTTTAATTTTCATGAATGGGACGACTGGATTGCCAGTATTTCTTTTCAGAATTTTCAATTGCCCGGCGTAAAGGGCCTGGGTTTTCAGCCTTCGACCATTTATTACGATCACTCTTCCAAACGGAATCCCACCGGATTTAATTTCCCCAAGAGCTATACAGGATATTCGGGGAATGATTTTGAAGGATTATATATAAAGGACATGGAAGTGTTCCTGCCCTCCGATTTCAAGACGTTTAACCAGGGCAAGACACGCACCGCTTTCGGAACAAAGGATTTTGTAATAGATAATAAAGGAGTGAGTGTAAATGTGCTCGGCACGCACATTATAGATCTTTCAACGGGCGACCTGGGCGGCTGGGCATTCTCACTGGATACCGTGAAAGTGGTGATCCAGCAGAATACTTTTTCAGACGGTTCCTTTAATGGAAAGATCCAGCTCCCGGTAAGCAAGACCCCATTGTCCTATTCCGGCGACATGCACATTGGAAGTGATTCCACAGGCAAGGATTCGGCACTGCAGTATCAGTTTGTGGTTCAGCCGGCCGACAGCATGAAATTTGATATCTGGCTGGCATCCGTCCAGCTGAATAAAAACTCTCAGTTTCAGATTAAACATGATTCTGCCGGTACGCTGGTTTCCTGTATCTTAAACGGTTCGATCGGTATTGACATCGGGGGAGGTTCGCCGGGCGTTAATTTACCTGGACTGAAGTTCGACAGTCTCGGTATTGCCAACCGGGACCCAAAAACCAAAAAAAATCAGTTATGGGTCAGTCCGGGAACCTGGGCATTTGCCAGTCCGCAAAAATCGGTGGCGGGATTCCCGGTCTCTATTAATAATGTTAAGCCCTATACGGATTTAACGGATATGAGCAACCTGAAACTGGGAATTCAATTCGACCTGAATGTGAATGTGGGTTTCGGCGACCAGTCAGTAATAAGTGCCACCACGAACCTGGCAGTGTATGGAACCATCAATGCTTCGATGCAAAACATGGCACCGCAGATTTCCCTGGGAGGCGGTGTTGATATTGATTCTGTGATCATCAAGGGCGATGTAGGGCCGGTAAGTGTTGACGGCATGCTGATATTTTATAAACACGATAATATATATGGTGACGGCTTAAAGGGTCATGTGAAGGCGACATTCCCGATGGTGCAGGTGGAGGCCACCGCCCAGTTCGGGAACGTTAGCAATTTCAACTACTGGTATATTGATGCCTGTGCTAATTTCCCGACCCTGCCTGTAGTGGGCCCCATTGGCATTAATGGTTTTGGCGGAGGGGCCTATTATAATATGACTATGGGTACCAACCTGCCTGCAGATCCATCCAATTTACAGGCAGCCTCAAAATCGAACGATGCGACGCCCGGAAATTCCATGTCCGGCGTAACGTTTACGCCGAAGGCGGGCGCGGCGGGTATACGGGCAACCGTATGCATTGCGATGGTATCCGGCGCGGGAGCCGACGCCATGAATGCAAAAGTGACGTTGACGGCGCAGATTGACAATGGTTCCCTGCAATTGCTGAACCTGGACGGGGATGTATTTGTGATGACCAATTATCCCACCAATACCGAGGCAACCGTTAAGGGAACGGTCAGCATAACCTATGATTTCTCCCAGAATAAGTTTTCACTCAATGCAGATATCATCGGACAATTTGCATCTACGGTAAAAGCGGAAATCCCGATTGGTTTGTATGCAGGACCGGACGGCTGGTATTTTAAAGTGGGGGATGCATTTGCCAAACGGGTAACCTTCTCGCTGATCGACGACAGTACGGATGTGTTTGTCATGCACCTGGGTGCAACGGCTTATTTTGAAATGGGCAGTCTTATAAATCCGCAGTTGCCGGATCTGCCGCCGCAGGTTACTTCGCACGGGCTGACCCGGGATCCTTCCGCAACGGCCCTGATTGCAGAGATGAACCAGTCGCCGGGAGAGGGCATGATGTTTGGCGCCGAAGTGGACGGGAATCTGAGTTTCAGTTTTGCAATGTTATATGCAAAGGCCCAGGCAATTGTCGGATTCGATATGGCGCTGAAACATTTTCAGAATAGTTTCCAGTGCAACAGCCAGGCTGCCGGTTGGCAAAACTGGTATGCACTCGGGCAGATATATGCTTATTTGGGTGTGGATGTCGGTATCCACGTGGACGTATGGTTTTTTAAGGGCGATATGGACCTGGTCAGTCTGCAGGTGAGTGCCCTGCTGACCGGCGGCCTGCCCAACCCGACATGGCTGGACGGAGACCTCCAGGTAGATGGTGAAGTGCTGAACGGATTGGTCAGCGTGCATACCAGTGCGCATTTTACGATAGGTGATAAATGTTATCCGACACCCAATCCGTTAAGCGACCTGCAGATCATCAGCGATTACGGACCCAAACAGAAGGGCGATGTTTTTGATTATCCCTATGTGGCTTCGAATGTGGGCCTGAATACCAATTATGACATTAATATACCGCCGACGAATCAGTACCCCGACGGGCAAACGCGTACTTACCAGTTCAATATCGAATCCTATACCATTACACCCAATGGCGGACAAAGCATTGCCTGTTATCCTGATTATGAAAATAACAATACCACGGTATATTTTAAACATAACGACATGCTGAAGCCGATGACAAGCTACACGGTACAGGTGCTGGTGAATGTCATGCAGTTTTATCCGGATGAAAACCGGTGGGACCTGCCTTACAACGACAGTGCGCAGCAACGCATGAACGAGGAGCAAACCGTAGCGTTCTCTTTTACTACCGGTCCCGCGCCGGATTATATCCCCGAAAAAAATGTACACTTTTCCTACCCGGTAAATCTCCAGCGGTATGTTCTGAAACAGGAAATGGGCGGCAGGGGCGTTATCAATTTGAATCAGTGGCAGGATAATATTTTAAATTCCAACAGCAGTAAATATGTCAGCCAGGGCGCTGCCTTTAATACGCTGGTTTATTTTATTGATGTTGACAGCAGGGATACGATTAAATCAACTTTCAGTTGTGATGCCGGAACCCGGACGCTGAATTATATGCTTCCCGCGAGCCTGAAAAATAATACGGTTTACCGTGCTGATTTTTATTCTATCCCCGGAACAGGTATTAATATGAAAGCGCTTACGAAAGTAAGTCAGAGTACCCGGACTGTAAGCAATGTTCATTATTCCGTTAAGCAGACAACCGTCACTGCCGCACTGAAGATGCAGAAAGGCCCGCAGCCGGTTTATTCATTGTACTTCAGAACGAGCCAGTACAATAGTTTTGCGGACAAGATCAATGCGATGGGCGACTGGAGTGGCAGTCATTCGGGAGATAATATGTTCATTCAAAGCAGCGTGGTCGCTCCGGAACTGTTTGACCGGTTTGAAGTGAAAGGGTTCACGGCGCCGGACGGAACCCCTTATCCTTCCCTGTTCCAGGCGGATATATCATGGGACCACAACCACCGGGGCGAACAGTTTGCCGATGATAACCTGTATGACAACGCGCTCACCCTGGCGGTAACAAAGCTGGTACATACCGATTTTGCAGATCCGGAAGTGAGGGAACTATTGTATAAGCCGGTTAAAACGCTGGACTGGAGCGGGTTTAATTCCGATGCCCCGCTGACTTCCTCAGAAATATATAAGGGCACTTTCGGACAGCTGGTTAATGCGCATGTCAGTGTGGGACAGGTCAGAACATCTTCCGGTCCGTCAAATATCCAGTCACCCCAAAGAGGTATACTCGCTTCCACGAATGCCGGATTCTCCATGGTGATGTCTCCCGCATCCGGGGTAAAAACAGGTAATATGAACCTGGTAAATGTAAAAATGGCGATTCCGTACCAGATTAAATGGACGCGGAATTTCTATATACATGAAGACTATGATTTAATGAATGTTTTTGGCCTGACTGCGCAAACACAGGCTGCGGTTATTGAGCACCAGCTGGATCCCGGTGACCAGGAAAGCACACTGGGAGAGATGGATGGTGATATTACATTTGCAACCAATAATATCGGCGGGACGATAACTATGCCCTGGAATAAATTCTATTATCTGTATACCGATCCCAAATCCGTTCTGATACTGAACGTGCTGCGACACCTGAAATATCCCGGCTATCAGGCCGGAAGCAGCCGGCCTGTAAATTTCCATTACCAGGCAGGTTCCCTGCAGGGCAATGCAGTTTCCAAAACCTTTACCCTCAAATAAATCCATATGAAGAGCAAAGGCAAAATATTTTTCGTTTTATTTATTTCCCAGCTGTTTTACCTGCACGCTGTCAGCCAGAAGAAAAAGCCGGCAGATACCCAAAAGCAGGCGCAGGTGAATCTGAAGGCAGCCATCCGTGTTTTTGCCAAAGCCTATGGAGATTCCATTGTTCTGCGCTGGGCGCCCGATAAAAACTGGGCCTGGTCGGATCTGAATAGCAGCGGATACCTGATTGAACGCATTGATATATCTGAAGCAAAACATCCACGGCGACAGGTAGTCACTGCCCAGCCCTTAAAGCCACTGAGCCTGGAACAGTTTAAGTCAGTTTTCAATAAAGAAGATCAATATGCGGCGATCGCGGCCCAGTGCCTGTACGGGAAAAACTTTGCTGTAAATATCCGGAAAGGGCAGGGCGGTGTGGAGGATAAAGCCAGTGTATGGAACAGCCGGTATGTATATGCCGTGCAGGTAGCCGATTATAATGGCCGGGTAGCCGCTGCGGAAGCACTCCGCTATACCGATAACAAAGTGCAGAAAAATGGGATCTATATTTATCGCGTATATGCAGCGAAAATGCCGGCGCAGGGGAAGATTGATACCGGAAACGTGATGGTGCAGAATATCAGCCAGGCTTCTGTAAGCAAACCGCATCTGAATGAAATCATTTCCCGGGACCGGATAGCTGAAATTCACTGGAACCGGGTTCAGCCCGAACAATATAGTTCCTACTATGTGGAGAGAAGCGCTGACGGAAAAAAATTTGTGTCATTAACCAGGACCCCTTACTTTTCTTCCAGGCCGGATTCTTCCTACCAGCGCAAAGATTCGGCACATGCGCGGATCTATGCGTTACTGCAGACGCAGCAGGTTTATGTTGACAGCCTGCCGCAGGATTATCACCATTATTATTACCGGATCCGGGGTATCAATTCTTTTGCCGAACAAAGCGATTATTCCGATACGCTGTCGGCCATGGGAATTGACCTGACGCCGCCGGCCGCTGCGATCATGGAAAATCCGAAATTCCTCAGCGGCAGGAAAATACAGTTGAAATGGAAAAAGCCGCTCAGGGAAAAAGATTTTAAAGGATACCTGGTTTCCCGGGCGCATCTGATCAACGGGCCTTATACATTGTTGACGGACAAGCTGATAGATCCGGCTGCCGTCCAGTTTACGGATACAGCTGCGTTTGAACACGGGCAGAATTTCTATATCCTGATGGTGGTGGATACAGCGGGAAACCATGCGGAGTCCATTCCGGCGATGGCCATGGTTCCCGATAAAACACCACCTGCGGTTCCGAAGGGACTGAAGGGGTTTATTCAGAAAGACGGGTTGGTGCATTTATCCTGGAATGCCAATACGGAAGTGGATCTTAAAGGGTATAAAGTGTATTTTGCCAATAGTAACAGCCATGTATATTCGCAGATAACCATTAGTCCTGATGCCGACACCACGTTTACAGACAGCATCACCTTGCGCACGCTGACCAAAGAAATCTGGTACAAAGTGGTAGCCGTGGACATGAACAACAATCATTCAGCTTATTCCGAACCGCTTCGTTTAAGGAAGCCGGATATCGTCCCGCCCGTGCCGCCGCTCGCATCTAAGATTCATGTGGATACCGGCGGGGTACAGATAGACTGGATACAGAGTTCAAGCGAAGATGTGGTGAATTATATTATTTACCGGAAAGAAAGCAGGTCGGACTGGAAGGTCATTGCCCGTGTGAAGCACGATACCTCGAAGACAGTTTTTCATTTTACTGATTTCAACATTGTACCATTCAAAGATTATACCTATTGTGCGGAGGCCGTTGATGAGGACAGCCTGCGTTCATCCAGGTCAGGCATAATAAGCGCATCTGTAAAAACCATTCCGGATCTTCCGCCGTTGAAAACCCTGACGGCGGTTTATGATGATAAAACGAATCAGGTCCGCCTGAAATGGCAGTACAATGATAAAGGCGGGTACTTTTTTGTATTGTACAAAGCGATGGGCAATGACCCGTTAGCTAAATTCCAGTCGGCCGATTCGAAAAGCAGTCAGTATACGGACTTTGTGCCGCCGGGGAAAAGCGCCAGCCTGCGATATGCCATACAGGTGGTATTTCAGGATTCACGCGGGAGAACGCGGATCAGCAGTCCGGTGGCAGTGAATATACCTGAAAAGTAAACGGTGTCCGGCAGCTCCAGCTCCCCGGTCATTAAGATTTTTTAGTCAGCTGATTGCACTGCTATTTCCCCGGATACCAGTTTCTTAACCGGACTTCTATATTCTTATCTCCTCCTTCCACAAGCGTTTTGAAAGCATTGATATCACTCAATCCATTATTCCCACGGTAATGATAGGGATAAACAATCCTGGGTTTAAATGCCAGAACTGCATCTGCGGCTTCTTTAATGTCCATGGTATAAGGCAGGTTCATACATATGAAGGCTACATCTATATTTTTTAAAGAACGCATTTCGGGAATTCCCTGAGTATCTCCGGAAATATAAATAAGCCTGCCGCCAATGGTCAGCACATAGCCGTTACCCCTTCCTTTTGTATGCATGGCCGTCGGACTCTCGGGCAGATTATACATGGGAATGGCATGAATGGAAATACCTGATTGCGTGGTCTGATCGCCGTTTTTCAGTACAACCAGGTGACCTTTATCAGCATCAGGCAACTTATCGGCTACCACCTGCGGCACTATAAGCAGGGTACCTGCTTTTTTAATTGCATCAATAGTTTTTATATCAAAATGATCACCATGAATATCCGTGATAAGTATAATATCCGGAGGGGTGAGGCCATTATAATTATCCGCATTTGAAGGATCAGCGTAAATGGTTAAACCGGGCATTGTTAGAATCAGGCTTGCATGCTGGATGGGCTGTATGATAAGCGGACCCATTTTTGTTCCGACGGTATCGGGAGCGCTGCGTTGTGCATTTCCGGGGAAAAACAACGGGGTTATCAGCAGTGTAAGAAATAAAGATTTCATAATTGATGATTTAAATATTGTAAATATACCGTACGCTGTTCAAGTTTTAACTCCTCAGCCTGATCCTTTTTGAGGTTGCACCAGATCCTGGCAATTCTCATAAGCTGCACATGGCCTGGGCTTTCAATTTTTTGAGCGTTGACATGATTATTTCATTTTCATTTTTAGTGAATCCATCCACCGTCTTTCAGGGATTCGATCAGGCGGGGATCGTCGGCAGACAGGGGAGGAATCCATGTATCGCCAACCCGCTCCCGATTCCACCAGAGTCCTTCAGGATTTCCAGGTTGCGCAAAATGATAACGATACAGGACTGCCCGGATCCAGCGCGGCGGCCTGCCGGGAAAGGGATTCCCGGCGAACAGACCGGTTGCACCTGGATCGTTGTGTAACAGTTTCCAGACAAGATGATATGTCCATGGATACTCGTCGGGTGTTGACATGGCAGCGAACCACATCTGCCAGTCCAGACGCAACTGGTAGGGGGCGATTTGCGGGGGCCGTTTGTCAAGGGCGGCCGGCAGGCCTTTATACGGATAGGCTTTCCAGATTGCCTTTTCGTCGGGGACCTCGTCCATCGTTCCTTCGAATACCACGTTCAGACGCTCGCGTCCCACCCATCCAAATGCACCATAAGTATTCACGAGATCGAGCGGATCGAACGACGTATTCATGATCTGACGGGGAGACAGTATGTTCAGCGCGGGCTGGATGCTGAAGAGTGCAACAACCACCGCGATGATCCAGGCGGTGGCCATCATGGGCCGGGAGGGCACAGCGTATGCGTTGGCGGCTTCCGCGCGGCGCACGAGCGCACGGGGAAGTAGCTTCGACCAGAACCCATCGTCGAAACAAGCCAGTGCGGGAAGCAGGGTCAGCCAGTTGAGAAACGAGAGGTTGCCACTCAGGAGGAGAATCAACTGTAAGATCACGATCACGGATCCCGCGATGTGACGTGCGGGTCGTGGCCAGAAGACGAACCACGGCGCAACCAGCTCAGCCAGGAAATTGTACCAGACGCCGGTTTTCAAAACTGCGCGCGGCAGAAAATGAAACCACCGGCTCAGTGGACCGGGCAGCGGTTGTGTCTCAAAATGATAGTAGAGTGCAGTCCCGTTGCGCCATATCTCATCGGCGCGGATCTTGATCAGTCCCGCGCCCAGCATAATGCGGAAGGTCAGCCAGCGGAACAGTCCAATGACCGGTGCCGGTGGTGCGCGCCTGGGAAACGGGCGCAGGTCGAGCAGGGGGCAGAGGAAGATCGCGAGAAACCCGGTTTCGAGGAGCTGGATTTCCCATCCGTATCCATACCAGTCCTGCCCGACGTGAACGAAGGACATATAGAGAAACCAGAGAACAGCGAGCAGCAGTGCATTTGCATAGCCGGCCATCACGATGCAGGAAAGCGCGAATCCGGTCCAGGTTGCAGTCAGGAGGCATGCATCGGAATGAAAGAACCAAAAGATTGACGGCAGGCGCAGGAAACCGGCACCGGGGGATCCGAGCGCGTCTCCGACGCGTTTGAGGAATATGCTGACGGGAAGGAGTCCATGTTCGCCGATCAGCGGAACAATCTGATGGATTGCCACCAGAAAGGCCACCGCATAAATTGCTCCCAGCAGGCGAAGCATGAGAAAGCGGGTGAGCCAGTAGGTTGGGCGGGCGCCTGCCGAAAAAGACTGTTGAAAATTCTTTAATGGCAACATGAAAAATCCTAACCGGATTTTGGAGTTAAAGGTATATCAACCGGACCATTTGCCATTTTCTTTACAGGCCAATAACACGTTTAATTATGGCCAGTTTCCAATTGGAATAAGGGTAGTATTTTAGAGGGAACTCAAACCAGGTTGGTTTATGTAAAACACTCTTATAGTGCGAGAAATTTCTGAAACCGGCTTCGCCATGGTAATTACCCATGCCACTATGCCCAACGCCACCAAATGGTAATTGATCATTGGAAAAATGCATCAGCACATCGTTCACTGCACCACCTCCAAAGGAAATCTCATTTAATAATTTCTTACAAAGGGAACTACTTTCAGAAAATACATAAAAAGCCAGTGGCTTGGGTTTTGATTTAATGAATGTGACGGCGCTGTTTATGTCCTCGTAGGTCAATACCGGCAATATGGGACCAAAGATCTCATCTTCCATTACTTTGTCTTCCGGAGAAATATTGATCAGTACCGTAGGTGCAAGGAATCTGTTTGCCCGGTCATATTCGCCGCCGGTAAAAATCTTCTCCGGCGGGATCAGGTTCATCATCCTGTCAAAGTGTTTTTCACTGATGATCTGCGCGTAGTTTTGATTGGCCAGTGAGAACTGAGAAGATGTAATTTCTTTTTTGAGCAATTCGAGGAAAGGGGTTTCTATACTTTTGTGAACCATCACGTAATCCGGAGCAATACAGGTTTGGCCTGCATTGATGAACTTGCCCCATACCAGTCTTTTTATACAGATTTTCAGGTTCGCATCCGGTGCCACAACCAGGGGGCTTTTCCCGCCCAGTTCCAAAGTGACCGGAATCAGGTTTTTTGCAGCTGCCTGGTAAACAACCTTTCCTACAGCCACACTTCCTGTAAAAAAGATCTTATCAAATTTCTGTTCCAGAAGTTCCGTTGTTTCCTTAATTCCGCCTTCGACTACGGTAAAGAATGACGGATCAAAATTTTCACGGATCATTCCCGCCAGTACGGCACTCGTATGTGAAGCCAGCTCGCTGGGTTTCAGTACAATGGTATTGCCGCCAGCGATCGCGCCGATTGCTGGCGCGATGGTCAGGTTAACCGGATAATTCCAGGCCGCAATAATAAGGCAAACACCCAATGGTTCTGGTATGATCAGACTGCTTCCCGGAACATTCAGCATATTGTTTCCAACACGCCTGGTCTTTGCCCATTTGCCGACTTTTTTAATGGTTTTATCCAGGTCGACGTACAAACCGGTGAACTCTGTCAGAAATGTATTAAATCCACCTTTCTGAAAATCCAGGGAAATCGCTTTGGTTAATTCCTGTTCGTAACGTATCAGGACGGACTTCAGTTTTTTTAACTGCCCGATCCTGAAAGATAACGGCCTGGTCGTATTGTTATTGAAATATTGCTTCTGTTTCTGAACAATTGCTTCCATGATAACGTATTTGATCTGTGAAGATAATGGATGCCGGACCCTGTCATTGAGCCGTAACATGTCCTTCTGTTTGAGGCAGTGGCTTTACAGAAGCATAGGAAGAATACCTGTAACTTTAAGGTCATTATTCTTTTGACTTTTGTGACCCTGCTAAATTAACTTTCATGCAATCCGAAAATCCAAAACTGCGCATAAAACGTGAATTGGTTAACAGTATTATACATGGATTTGGTATTCTTTTCGGCATCGTTTGTATTCCTTTACTGATAGCCCTTGCAACAAAAAACGAAAATACACCCGGCCTTATCGGAGTAGCCATTTATGGGTTTTGTTTTTTAATGGTCTTTACATTCTCTACACTGTATCATGGCTTTCAGCATTCCCAGGTAAGAGGCATATTACAGATTTTTGACCATATCAGTATTTACTTTCTGATCGCCGGCACGTATACTCCCTTTTTGTTGATTTATATGAATAATTCATTTGGGATTACCCTGCTGTCGGTATTGTGGGGTTTAACTGCCCTGGGAACGATCTACAAGATTTTTTTTACCGGGAGATGGGACCGGTTGTCTACTTTCATATATCTGGCAATGGGCTGGATCCTGGTCGCAGGTGGGCGCACATTTTTCGTAAGCCTGCCTGAACCGGTCATTATCATGATTATTATTGGCGGCGGACTTTACAGTCTGGGCGTTGTTTTTTATCTGTGGGAGAAATATACATATAACCATTCCGTCTGGCATTTATTTGTGCTGGCAGCAGCCATTTGTCATTATGTTGCCATATTACTGGCAGTATAGGCGGATGATATCCGGGCATGCCAGGGGCGTATTGGTATCGAAAATCGAGGTGATGCCTTTGCACTTCTTATAAGCCGGAATGGTGAACCCATGTACCAGATGGGTGATTCCATTCGGTTGCATCTGCAAGATGCCCTACTATACCGGCACGGACTTTTGTTCACCTCTTCCTGCCAGAGCGGATACCGGCGTTCCCTCCAGCGTGGTTTTGGGAAAAAAAGCAGGCAGGGTACGAAAGGCCGGTCCTGATTCTCCAATTACAATTTTTTCCAGTCAAGTGCGCGGAGTTCATTCAACCTGGCCGTCACTTCCTCCAGGTCCGTCTTTGGAATACCTATCGTCATGGTGCAAAACAACTGCAGGTCCTGGCTGATGACGGAACAATGGTGTTGTTTTACAACCCTCATGACATCATTCAGTGTGGTATAATCAAATGCAAGCCGGTAATTAATCTCTACAGGTTTCCGGATAACGGGGACATGCTGTAAAGCGAGCGAAGCAGCTGTTTTATAGGCATTGATCAAACCGGGTACGCCCAGCAGGCTGCCTCCAAAATACCGGACTACAACAATGAGGGTGTTTGTCAGTTCCCGGCTGTCTATTTGCCCCAGTATGGGACGACCTGCTGAACCCGAAGGCTCCCCGTCATCACTTACCCGGAATTCAGTACTGTTCATGCCAAGGCGGTATGCAAAACAATAATGAGTGGCTTTGGGATGCCGGGTTTTAACCCATTTCAGTTGTTCCTTAAATGTTTCCTTGGAAATAAGAGGAAAAGCATAAGCCACGAATTTACTGCCCCTGTCCTTATACTCCGCAGCGGATGGTTTCTCTATGGTATGGTAGAAATGGTTTTCTGTCAATATGCCCGTTTAGATGGACCCTTACGGTCACCAGTCATTTCAATCACCTGAATTGCCAGTACTAAACTGGAGAAAGCAGGTTTTTTTCCATTTATTCAATTTTGCAACGCGGAGGAAATCCCCGGGTCGTCAAATATCTCTTCAATCAGTTTTTTAAAAGCTTCAGGCATATATTCTTTATATTTCCCGGGTCCCCAGGCGACGGATCCCCCTAAAGCCCGTTTGCCACTGAATGTCTTTTTTGTTAACAGGTCACCCTTCCCGGAAAAAATATTTATCTGTAAATCGTACATCAGGGAAATGGCACCGTAACCATCGGTATGAAAATCTTTGCAATCGATCAGGATGAGTCTGTTTTTATTGGTTTTTTTAAGCTGCTCCAGGATCCTCGGTTCCTTTTCAGCAGACTGGGTATTTACAACAGCAACCGTGCTGCCCTGACTGGATAAAGAAAGGGAAATGGAGGAGGACATATTGTCCGTAAAGGGCATTCCGTTATCTGTGCCCATGGGATATGCAATACCGGTTCCGGAACGGGTATAACCTACAAAATCCGGTTTGCGGGCGCCGTTAACAACCTGTTCCCGCTGATCCCAGCTGGCAAGCGCAATTTTTTGTTTGAAATCGGGAACTGTTGCATAAACCCCTTCATACGCTACTTTCCTGGATACCGCACAGCTCATCAATAAGCATAAAGCCCCAAAAAAGCCAATTTTCATTTTCATCTTAAAAATTTCAATCAAGATATCAATTAATATTTAAAATTAAATCCTGTTAATACATCGCGAAAACCCGTGACACGATTTTTCTTATGTTTTTATGAATATCTAAGGGTGAACCTGTAGTTGGTTTGCCGGGTTGCAGTTCATGACAAAACAAAACATGCCAAACTGATGAAAGCGGGTGAATAAGATTCAGGAAAACATACGGGTATGGTATTCTCCCAAAATTGCAGACCTTTACTGGAGATCATTAAAGGCCTGGTGAAAAGGCCGGCGAATTTTCGGCATCCCCGAAGGAAATCATACATCCCCAATTGGATCAGCTTTTTCGTGGTTTGGCATCCGAAGGCTGATTTGTCAGTTAATGCATTGAAATGAAAAAAAAATCATTTCCATTGTCAAGGGTCTATGGCCTGCTTGAACCCGGGCCGGTCGTTCTGCTGACGACGACGCGCCGGGGGCGGAACAATGTGATGACCATGTCCTGGCATACCATGCTGGATTTCGAGCCGCCGCTCATAGGATGTGTTGTCAGCAACCGCGATTACACGTTCAATATCCTCAAAGCGACACGGGAATGTGTTATTGCCATACCCGGCCCGGAGCTGGCGGAGAAAGTTGTCGGCATAGGCAATACTTCTGGCAGGGATACTGATAAGTTTGAAAAGTTCGGACTCCGCACGGCGCCGGCATCTGTTGTTAACGCACCACTTTTAGAAGCCTGCTTTGCCAACCTGGAGTGCAGGGTCACAGAAACCTATATGGTGAACAAATACAATTTTTTCGTTCTTGAAGTGGTTAAGGCATGGATCGATCCGGCGGTAAAGGATCCGAAAACCATGCACCATATCGAGCAGGATGTTTTTATGATTTCAGGAAAGAAGATCAGGATTCCCTCTAAAATGAAATGAGTGCATGGGTGTAAAAAATATACACCCCTTTGCGGAGGGGGCATATCCTGTTTTTTTGTGAAGTACCTGTTTCCGGAATTTATTTCATAAATACGATACCCAGCTGGAAGCCCAGTGACTGAATACCGTCGATATTAAAATCATTCTGTTTGTTCGTGGAATAGCTGTAGCGGACCCCGAGCAATAATCCCGCGGGGGAATTTTCAGAGAATCTGACAATTGCGCCCACTTCGGGTCTTATCAGGAAGCCCCAGTTGTAATCGCTGGATACATACGTATTGTAATAGAGTTTTTCCTCGGCATAGGTAGCACCCAGGGCAATACCGGCATACGGGGATATGATATTACTTACATGAAAATAGTGATGCACATTTAATGCCAGCGGGAAGGTATACAGGTAACTGTAGAAATCGGTTGTAATGGCTCCATTCGGAATCTGGTAGGTTTTCCTGGGTGTATACTGATCATAGGCTGCCCAGTTTATTTCCAAACCCACAGAAAGATCATTCTTAATCATTTTCCGGAACTCCAGTTTGAATCCGTCGAGGCTGGTTTTGTTGGTAAAATTATTGTTGATGGGAACATTCACATCCCAGGCGAAATTCACCATTTCATCTGAAAATACAGGCGAATGGTTGCTCTGCGCAGTGGCTCCAAAAACCATCGGAATGGTCAGGATGGAAATTATTAGTTTGTGAAACATGGAAAATATTTTTTAGGTTTTGATTTTATTGTGCACTGATATAAGGCGACTGGATAAATGCCTGGTCAATGGAATTCAAAGCATTTTCCAGATTGGATGCGGCGGATCCGAGCGCCCCGCCATTCCAGTTGGTCCAGATCACATT
>DHWT01000188.1 GCA_002413325.1 Chitinophagaceae bacterium UBA5175
GGGCCGTTATAAAAATATCAACAATACGCAGGGCAATTCGCCCATTGCCCCGCCCGGCGCCACATACGTAAATGCAAATACCCTGTATCCGGATCAGGAAGACCTGGACCATGACAATACCATGAATGAGCTGGAAGAATATTTTGAATACAAAGTGAACCTGGCTCCTTCCCAGCTTACCCAGGTGGGGCAGAATTTCGTTTCCGACAGACGCGATTTTAAGGGTAGAGACGGGATTCCGCAAACCTGGTACCAGTTCCGGATTCCGATTACTGCCTATTCACAGAAAGTGGGAAATATTCCTGATTTTAAATCCATCCGCTTTATCAGGATGTACCTGACCGGATTTACCGATTCCGTTGTATGCCGGTTTGCAGAGTTCCAGCTGATCCGCGATTCCTGGCGCAATTTCAATTACGAACTGGATACAACCGGGCAATATGTTCCCATACCGGTGAATAGTCCGACCACACTCGATGTAACCGCCGTAAATATTGAACAAAACAGTTCCCGTACCCCTATCCCTTATGTCATACCTCCCGGCATTGAAAGGCAGCAACAACTCAGTACGAACAATGTGAACCTGCTGCTGAATGAACAGGCGATGAGCCTGCAGATCTGCGGTCTGCAGCCGGGCGGTGCACGGGGCGTATATAAAAATACCAATTACGATCTGCGCCGTTACGGGAAAATGGATATGTTTATTCATGCCGAAGCCAGGGGGAGTGGCCAAACCGGCGCAGTCACCGGTCAGCTGGCTGCTGTAGTCAGGCTGGGAAGCGACTTCATAAATAACTTTTATGAAATCAGGATACCCCTGGAAATAACACCCGGGGGGGCAACACTTCCAACAGATATCTGGCCGGATTCCAATAACCTCAACCTCACCCTGCAACGGCTGATACGGTTAAAAACGAACCGGAATGCAAGCGGGAATACATCAGGTTATTACCAGGAAATTGATACAGCCAATAAACGGTCCTATTCCATATACGGAAACCCCAACCTGGGACAGGTACAGGCCATTTTCCTGGGTGTACAAAATATTTCTTCAGTACCCGTATGTACGGAAGTGTGGTTCGATGAACTCCGGCTTTCCAATATTGATGACCAGGCCGGTTATGCTGCAAACGGCCGCGTGGATCTTAAAATCGCGGATCTCGGTACACTCTATGTTGCGGGGAATGTACAATCGGTCGGTTTCGGTTCGCTCGACCAGAGTATCAATGAGCGGGCCCTGAGCAGTACAACCCAGCTGGATGCAGCTACAAACCTGGAACTGGGAAAACTGCTTCCGCGGAAAGCAGGTTTATCCATTCCGTTTTATGGCAGCATTTCAAAAAATGTAAGTACACCGGAATATGATCCCTATGACCTGGATATTAAACTGAAGGATAAAATCAATGCAGCACCGGCTTCCAAGCGGGATTCCATTAAACAGGAGGCGTTGGACGTTACCACCATCAAGAGTTTCAATTTTACCAATGTAAGAAAAAATAATATTACCGGGAAGAAACTGAAACTGTGGAGCCTGGAAAATTTCGACGTTTCTTACTCCTATACTACGACCGATCACCATGATCCCATCGCCCTGGAAGATAACTTAACGGTTTATAAAGGCGGTCTCGGATATAATTTTGTGGGCACGCCCAAATATTGGGAACCGTTTAAAAAGATCATCAAATCAAAATCGCCCTGGTATGCGCTGGCCAGGGATTTTAACCTGAATCCGGTTCCTGCCGTACTCACATTCAGGGGGGATGTGGTAAGGCAATATGGTGCATTCCAGGCGAGAAACGTGGGCGGCGGTAAATACCAGATCCCGGAAACCTTCAATAAATTTTTTACCATTGACAGGACCTATGTCCTGCGCTGGGACCTTACGCGTTCATTCAATATCGACTTTTCAGCATTGAACAAAAGCTGGGTGGACGAGGACAGTGGAAGACTGGATAAAGCGCAGAGAAAGCAGATGTGGAATAATTTCTTTAAAGGAGGAAGAACAATCCAGTACCAGCAGACTGCCAACTTTACCTATACGGTACCTACCAATAAACTGCCGGCTCTCGACTGGACAACCCTCCGTTTGGGATATGGGTCTTCCTATCAGTGGACCGGTGCATCCACTCTGGCGGTTCAGTTTGGAAACACCCTGCAAAACACCCAGAAAAAAGATGCATCGGCCGACCTGAATTTTTCGCGGCTGTATAGCAAGTGGCGATTACTGCGCGAACTGGATCAGCAGGCTGCGCCGCCTCCACCAAACCTTCCGGGTAAAAAGAATGATAGTCTCAGTCAGAAAAAACCGCAAAGGGATTACGAGGATTTAAACCACCTTACGGGTGTGATGAAGGGCATTGCCAAAATTCTGACTTCGGTAAAAGATATCACCGTGAATTTTTCTGAAATCTCGGCATCCAGTATTTATGGGTATACGGACAGTACGCATTTCCTGGGAATGAATTTACAATCAGGTAATCCGGGATGGGGATATGTTTTTGGTCAACAGCCGGATACCGGGTATATAAACAGGCTGGGAAAGAAAGGGCTGATAACGAACGATACCTTATTCAACTTTCAAAATCAGGCCAGCTATAACAAGATACTCACCATTGCGGCCCAGATACAACCCGTGCGGGACCTGAACATTACACTTAACGTAAGTCAGAGTTTTGGAAAAAATTATACTGAGCTTTATAAGGATACCACGGGTAACAATACGTTTGCGCGACTAAACCCTTACACGGCCGGAAGTTTCAGCATCAGTTTTATTTCAGTGAAAACTCTTTTCGGAAGCTACAGTAATAACCAGATCTCATCCACATTCCAGACATTCGAAAATTACCGTTCCATTATCTCCGGACGCCTGGGAAAACAAAATCCATATTCCGGTGGTCAGACAACAGCAGACGGATATGCAAAGGGTTATGGTAAATATGCGCAGGATGTTTTGATACCGGCTTTTATTGCGGCATACAGCGGTCAGTCTGCCAACTCAGTCGCCCTCGTGAAGCAGGACAATCCGGGTATTAAATCCAATCCCTTTGGCGGATACCTGCCGAAACCAAACTGGCGGCTGACGTATAACGGGCTTACCCGGATTCCGGGCATGGAGAACATATTTACCAGCTTCAGCATAACGGATGGTTATACCAGCACGCTGAGTATGAATAGTTTTAATTCAAACCTGAATTTCCAGGATCCCTTCGGCATCAGGCAGCCCGGATTTATAGATACCCTTACAGGAAATTTTGTACCTTATTTTATGGTGCCCAATATTACCATCAGCGAACAATTTGCACCGCTGATCGATCTGGATATGCAGTTTGTGAACCAGCTGCAGGTGAGATTCAGTTACAGTAAATCCAGACAGCTGAGTCTGAGCCTGATCGATTACCAGATGAGTGAAAGCCGTTCAACCGAATATGTTTTCGGTCTCGGATTCCGCAAGCGCGGGTTGCCGCTTCCGTTTAATATCATGGTGGCGGGGAAAAATGGCATGACCAACAGGCTGGAAAATGACCTGACGCTGCGGCTGGACATGAGTTTGCGGGACGATGCCACTACCAACAGTTACCTGGATCAGAACGCGGCCGTGCCGGTTGGCGGGCAACAGGTCATCAGCATTTCTCCTTCGATCGACTATGTGATCAACAACCGGATTAATTTGAAATTTTATTTCGATGAGCGCCGGACGGTGCCAGCCATTTCAAGTTCCCCGCCCGTAACCACAACGCGGGCTGGTATTCAGATCAGAATTTCACTGGCAGAAATGGCAGCGCAAACACCGAAGCCGAAATAGTCCTCCGGGTGAACTCACGTTCTTCAGCAGCATTACATATCCACAGCGTTTCTTTTTGGATTTATTCACCCGAAGGGGTTTGATCACATAGTATTCGGAATCCCTGGGGACGTATGCGTAGGAAATAATATTTCCATACACATCACCCCATAAATTTTTTTTGTAAACCACCTGTCTTTCATGCCAGTCATACCTCCGCACTTCATACAAGCGGGAAACGGGATCGCCGATAAAAACAAATTCATACATAACGCCCCGGGTCATGGGTGCCACGATGGGCATTACATAAGCGCTTTCCATCGTTATGGAAGCTTCTTTCAAAACAATAAATCCTTTGGATGAAAAGGGCTATATATTGTACCGGATCAAGGCCTAACGCTTAACCGTCATCCGTCAACCATCAACCATCAACCGTCATCCGTCAACCATCAACAACCCCCTACACGGTCTCCTTATATAAATAATAAGCATTGGCCTGGGCCAGGCAGGTGATTTCCAGTTCATTAATACAAACATGAGCCGGCAGGGAAGCAGCATAGTATACTACGTTGGCGATGTCTTCCGCATGCAGGGGCTCATATCCTTCATAAACTTTTTTTGCTTCCTGTGCATCCTGCCTGAGCCGCACGAGGGAGAATTCGGTTTCCGCCGCGCCGGGATGAATCACGGTCACTTTAATTTTATGGGGCAGCAGGTCAATGCGCATGGCTTCTGATATTGCCTGAACCGCATGTTTGGTGGCACAATACACATTACCTTTCTGGTAAACCTGTTTTCCAGCGGTGGATCCGATATTAATAATATGGCCGCTTTTGTTGGGTATCATGAATGGAATGACCGCTTTCGATACATATAAAAGCCCTTTCAGATTGGTATCAATCATCGTATCCCAGTCGTCCAGGGATGCTTCGTCAAAATTATCCCGGCCCAGGGCAAGCCCCGCATTATTCAGTAAAAGGTCAATTTTTTTCCAGGAAGCGGGCAGGGATTTGAAAGCCTCATCCACGGCTTCCCGGCTCTGCACGTCGAGCGGGAGCACATACACGTCGGTTCCGAATTTTTCCTCCAGGTTTTTTTTAAGTGCCTGTAGTTTTTCCACCCTTCTGCCCGAAATGATCAGGTTATAATTACCTGCAGCAAATGTATGGGCGCAGGCTTCTCCAAATCCGGAACTGGCGCCGGTGATGCAAATGATTTTTTTCACGCTGAAATATTTTTTGTTGAAAGAAGATTAACGGATAAGTACGACGGTCCCTTTTTTTGTGATCCGTTTGCCGGTAAAATCCGTACCCTGTACCATCCAGACATACCCGCCAACACCCTGCGGTTTGCCATTATAATTTCCATCCCAGCCACTCCCGATCTGGCTGGTGTTATACACCAGTGTGCCGTAGCGGTTGTAGACCCTGAAATATTCAAGACTGGATATACCCACCGGGATGGGCCGGAACAAATTATTGGTAGCCTGTGCGGGAGTAAATGCATTGGGTACAAAGATATCGGGCGCCGTGGTGAATACCTTAATGTGGATGGTATCATAGGCAAAGCATCCTTCTGACGAAAAGGTCTTCATTACGTAAGTCTGGTTTTGGCTTAACAGGGCCAGCGGGTCGGATATATCATTCCGGTCCAGGCCAAAATCGGGATACCATAAAAAAGACTGCGACCCCGAACCATGCAGTTGCAGCGGCTGGCCCACGACGATGGACGTATCGTTTCCGGCAAATGCAATGATGGGAGGATTTACCGTGATGGTCACCTTCGAAATGCCGGGTTTGGGGCAGCCGAGGGTGTCATATACCAGCAGCTGGTAAACCGTTGTCCGGGGCGGGTAAGCCAGCGGATCCAGGATAGACGGATTACTTAAATAATCAGCAGGTATCCAGTTGTACCGGATTCCCCCCGCAACGGCTTCGATCCGGGCCGTATCCTGATAACAGATAAAAGTATCATTTCCTGCATTCGAAAGGGGGTAGGGAACCGTTATGATATGTACGGTTCCTGTAGTAAAACACTTGCCAATACCCGCTACAACCTGATAGGCCGTGTTACCGGCAGGAAATGCATGCGGGTTTTTTAATCCCGGATGATCCAGGGAAGCCGCCGGCGTCCAGGCAAAATATAATCCATCCCCGGAAGGATTTAAGGTAATGGTATCTCCCAGGCAAATTGTGGAATCATTGCCCGGATTGAGTGTAACATGGTCCACCACCCGCACCTGCAAAGAATCCTGGTTAATACATCCCGACTGATCCAGGGTAGCTGTGTACCAGGTGGTTGTTTTAGGAAATACATAAGGATCTGCGGTATCGGGATTGATCATGCTGGCAGTCGGGTTCCAGGTAAAATTTCCATATCCCTGTGCATGTAATTGCAGGGTGTCTATATTACAGATCAGGGTGTCGTGGAAAGGAAAAAATATAGGCGGTTTGCCCGTTAGTTGTACTGTCTGCTGGATGGTATCCTTACAGCCCTTACTACTGGCCACGATAAAACTTACATTTTTAAATCCGGTGTCACTGTATTTCCAGGACGGGTTTTGAAGTATGGATGTGTCTCCGTTTGAGTTGGGATCTCCAAAATTCCAGTGCCAGGATGCAATAAGTCCGTATTTTGTTTTCGTAGTGTCCTTAAATAAAACCGGATTCAGGATACAGGTTCCCAGGGAAGTAAAACCAGGAAAAAATCCCGGGTAAACACTCATGCTGGTGCTGGCGCTATCGGTGCAGGGCTCATCTTTATTTACATAGAATCTGACATTATAAACGCCGGTATCCGGGAAAGTAAAAACAGGCCGGGCCAGTGTGCTGGTATCGGATAAGCTTCCCGGCACACCAAAGTCCCAGTAATAATTATGAATAAGCGGCGAAGACACGGCTTCATTATGAAAACTGAAATCAAATCCGTTACAGGTGATATAATTGGGGTTCAGGTCGGCCGAGGGAAAATCGCAACGGTCATCCACATGGATTATAAAATCCTTCCGGTGGGCAGATACCAGCAAACCGGCACGATATTCTGTTACCAGCACGCAAACCACATAATCACCGCCGGAAGGAGCCACACCTGAAATGAGTCCGGTTTTCCGGTCAATCGTAACATTGCGTCCCATGGGCTGGAGTCCGGAAAAGCCCGAACTATAACTCAGGGGGATCCAGGTAGCAGGAGGTCCCGGGTTGACGACAATGGCATTATTGGTGCCTCCTCCGTAATAGCCGGGCGCAAATTCATAGCTCAGCGAATCGCCTTCTGCATCCACCGCACTGTAATCCAGTTTGAATCTTTTTCCCTGGCAGATCAGAACGGTATCTTTTATGCCGAAATCAGGGTTTGAATTGATGCCATTCTGGCCCACTGAGTGGGTACCTTGTATCTGGCAGAAATAGGATGCACCGACATTGATATTAGGCGCTATATTCCGGATCCCGTCGATACGGCAGCAACGTTGAAATATTACCATATAACCCAAAGGGTCTTTTGGAAGTTCTTCTATAACTGTAAACTCGCGGATCCAATAACAAACCGGCGAGGGATGAATAATGCAGGGACTGGGAGCCGTGAGGCTGATCAGCTGACTCCTGCTCAGAACAGCCTCCACCTTATCCTGTTCCAATCCGTCTGACATCCGGTAAATCCCCATAATGACCGATTTTTCCAGCTGGCCCAGGGTTGACTCGCAGCTG
>DHWT01000173.1 GCA_002413325.1 Chitinophagaceae bacterium UBA5175
TCACCCATTCCATCTGCACCCTGGAATTCATCCCTCACCGGCCCCTATATGACTGGTTCATCGAAAAACTTGAAATTTTCCCATCCCGGCAATATGAATTCGCCCGGCTCAACCTCACCTTCACGGTAATGAGTAAGCGAAAATTATTGCAGCTGGTGAATGAAAATTATGTTCAGTCCTGGGATGATCCGCGCATGCCTACCATTTCCGGTTTGCGCCGCCGCGGTTATACTCCAGAAAGTATCCGGCAGTTTACTGACCGGATCGGTGTGCAGAAAAGGGATAACCTGATCGATGTTTCCCTGCTGGAATTTTGCCTGCGGGAAGACCTGAATATAAACGCCATGCGAAAAATGGTGGTTTTTGATCCGCTGAAACTGGTCATTACGAATTATCCTGACCAGGTGGAAATGCTGGTCACTGAAGATTACCCCGAGGGTGGTGAAAAGACCGGCAGCCGGGAACTGCCGTTCAGCCGTGAATTATATATCGAACAGGAAGATTTCATGGAGAATCCGCCTAAAAAGTTTTTCAGACTGGCTCCCGGGAAAAGAGTCCGGTTGAAGAGCGCCTATATCATTCAATGTGAAGAAGTGATAAAGAATCAGGAAGGAATAATTACAGAATTGCGTTGCACTTATTTGCCTGAAAGTAAAAGCGGAACGGACCTGTCGGGTTTAAAAGTGCAGGGAACCCTGCACTGGGTGAGCCGGGCGCAGGCCATCCCGGTAGAACTGCGATTATACGACCGGTTATTCAGGGTAGAAAACCCCGCCATGGAAGAAGGGGATTTTAAGGAATATATTAATCCCGATTCACTCCGGGTCATTACTACAGCATTTGCAGAACCTTCTCTGGCCCATGCAAAGCACGAAGAGCGATACCAGTTCCTGCGCAAGGGATATTTTTGCCTTGATAAAGATAGCAGTCCGCATAAGCCGGTCTTCAACAGAACAGTCAGTTTAAAAGATACCTGGGCCCGGGAAAATAAAAAGCCGGGTTAGATCCCGGCGCCCGATGCTAAATATTAAATTGTGCATATGAAGCAATACCTGGATTTACTCCGGCATGTGACTGAAAATGGAATTCAGAAAGACGACCGTACAGGAACCGGCACCCAAAGTTGCTTTGGTTACCAGATGCGTTTTGATTTACGTGAAGGATTTCCCCTGGTAACCACAAAAAAACTTCACCTGAAAAGCATCATTTATGAATTGCTTTGGTTTCTGAAAGGTGAAACCAATATCAGTTATCTCAAAGAACATGGTGTCAGGATCTGGGATGAATGGGCCGATGAAAAAGGAGAACTGGGACCTGTGTACGGTAAACAATGGAGAAGCTGGACCGGGGCCGACGGTAAACAAATTGACCAAATCAGTGAACTGATGCTTCAGCTGAAAACAAATCCCGACAGCCGCCGGATGATTGTCAGTGCCTGGAATGTCGCTGAACTGCCCGGGATGGCGCTGATGCCCTGCCATGTATTATTCCAATTTTATGTAGCGCCCCCTGAAAGACCCGGGGATCGAAGGCGTTTAAGCTGCCAGTTGTACCAGCGCAGTGCCGATGTTTTTCTCGGCGTACCATTTAATATTGCTTCCTATGCGCTTTTAACCCTGATGATCGCCCAGGTGAACGACCTGGAGCCGGGGGAATTCATCCATAGTTTTGGAGACGTTCATTTATATAATAATCATCGCGAACAGGCAGCACTTCAGCTGTCCAGGACGCCGAACCCGCTGCCACAGATGAAATTGAACCCGGAGATAAAAAATATTTTCGACTTCCGGTTTGAAGACTTCATTCTGGAACATTATCAACCCCATCCTCCCATCAAGGCTCGGGTAGCTGTATAAATCATGATCCCATGAAGTTATCCATCATCGTGGCCGCATCCCTGAACCATGCTATCGGAAAAAATAACCAGATGTTGTGGAACCTGCCGGAGGATATGCGGTTTTTTAAAAATACCACCTGGGGATTACCGCTGATCATGGGAAGAAAAACATTTGAAGCGTTGGGGAATAAACCACTTCCAGGGCGGTTTAATATTGTAATCAGCCGCCGGCCCGGATATAAAGCCGGAAACCCGGAGGTTCAGGAAGCAGACAGTCTGTTTCAGGCGATTGATCTGGCAAAAAAAATGGATGCGAAAGAAGCATTTATCGGCGGAGGCGGCCAGATTTATAAAGAGTCGCTCTTATTGTGTGATACCATTTATATGACCCGGGTATTCGCCACACTGGAAGGAGATGCTTTTTTCCCTGTGATTCCCCAAGATGTTTTTCAAATGACTTATTCCAAAAAGGTTCCGGCAGATGAGAAACATGCCTATGCCATGGAATTTCAAACCTGGACTAAAATAAAATCAATACCGGAACATTCCGTTTAGGTCCTATGTATTCCAAATCCAGGCTTGCTTATCAATGGATTCAATATGTTTTCCATGCTTCCAACGCCAGGGGTCATGGCATTCATTCGCCTTTCGTATATGAATTGGTAAGGGAGGTGTTGCAGGACCGCCGTTCCTATGACGCCTACCGGCAAATTGAACAGGTAAAGAAAAGCCTGTTGCGGGATCACCGGATATTGCAGGTGCATGATCCGGGCGCCGGTTCAATTCCGGAAGGAAGTATTGAAAAAAAAGTTTCTGCAATTGCCGGAAGGTCGGTGTCTTCAAAAAAATTTGGAAGGCTATTATTCCGACTGGCGAATTATTACCATGCCCGGACCATCATTGAAATGGGCAGTTCCCTGGGCATTTCAGCTGCTTACCTGGCATCGGCTGATTCATCTGCCCGGGTAATCACCCTGGAAGGATCACCACCCATAGCCGGAATCGCAAAAGAAACATTTCATCAGCTGGGGCTTAAAAATATTGACATGGTATGCGGAAATTTTGATGAAACCCTGGACCGGGTGATTGTTGAAAACCCGCCGGCGGATCTGGTATTCCTGGATGGGAATCACAGGAAAAAACCGTTGCTTGCCTATTTTGAAAAGTTCCTGGATAAAATGACCCCTTCTTCCGGGATCATCATTCATGATATACACTGGAGCCGGGAAATGGAAGAAGCCTGGGGTATTATCCGGGATCACCCCCGGGTGAAAATGAGTATAGATATTTTTTCCGCCGGCCTGGTTTTTTTCAGGGAAGAATTCCAGGTAAAACAGGAATTTATGATCCGGTTTTGAATAATAAAATTTATTAAATACAATCATTGGCAACTTATTTACCGGCAGCATTCCTTCGTTCACTCCGTGTACTGGATCATTTTGATCCGGTAGCATTTGAGGCCGTTCATGCATCCGGTGAACAGGTGGTGTCGGTACATATGAATCCGGAGAAACCCATACTGCAGGAAGGCAGGTGGCCGGCGGATTTGACTGAACCGCCCTTTCAAATTTCAGGCAGACTGGCCTGGGCCCCTGATGCCTGGTACCTTTCAGCCCGTCCTTCCTTCACCCTGGATCCTTTTTTCCACGCAGGCAACTACTATGTTCAGGAAGCCTCCGGCATGTTCCTGGCTTTTGCATTAAAACAGGCTGTTGATCTGTCAAAAAAAATAAAGGTTCTCGATTTATGTGCCGCACCTGGCGGAAAATCCACTTTGATTCAATCCCTGATCTCCCCGGAGTCCCTGCTGGTGAGTAATGAAGTGATTAAAACGCGTGTGCCGGTTCTATATCAAAACATGGCCAAATGGGGACGTGCCAATGGTATGATCTCCAATAACGATCCTTCCCATTTCAAACAACTGCCCGGTTTTTTTGACCTGGTCCTCATCGATGCGCCCTGCAGCGGGAGTGGACTGTTCAGGAAGGATCCGGAAGCAGCTTCCGGCTGGAGCTCTGACGGAGTCAGGCTTTGCAGCCAGCGCCAGCAAAGAATCCTGGCTGATGCCTGGGACTGTTTAAAAGAAGATGGTGTCCTGGTGTATTCCACCTGTTCTTATTCAAAAGAAGAAAATGAGGATATTCTGGATTCAATCTTTCAGCAATATGACTGTATTTCAACACCTCTTTCGCCGGATCCGGAATGGCATATCGTTGAAACCGTTTCAGAAAAGGCCGGCGCTTTTGGATACAGATTTTACCCGGACAAAGTCGCGGGTGAAGGATTTTTTATTTCGGTCATCCGGAAAAAACAAGCGGTCAGCCAGGTTCATTCAAAATACAGTAATGCACGTTCAGGTAAACAGAACCGGAGTCCGGCGCGAATTCCAAAATCCGTTGAACTTCAGATACGCTCCCGGATCATAGAAGATACCCTTCAAATGATTCCGGTAGGAGATTCCATTCATGCCCTGCCGGCAGACCTGGTACATGATTTCGAAATACTGAAAAACACACTTTATTTAAAAAAAGCCGGAATCCGGATTGGGAAAGCAGGCGAAAACGACTGGATACCCGATCCCGAACTGGCTTTGGCAAATATTTTGAAGGGTGACCAGGGATCTATGGACCTGTCAAAGTCGGATGCACTCCGATACTTACGGGGCGAAACATTTGAAACCCGTATGTCGGAAAAAGGCTGGCAGATTGTTTCCTACCGGAACCAGTCATTGGGCTGGGTTAAATTGCTTGATAAGCGTATGAATAACTATAACCCCAAATCGTGGAGAATCAGGCAATAGCCGGTTTTTTTAATATTTTATTTGCAAGATTATTCAGCATCTTTGCGTTCATCCAAAAATACCTGATATGAAAAACGGGAAGGTTCTTTTGATTTGTCTGATTTTTTCTTTTTCTGCCGCATATTCGCAAAATACCCAGCTAACCATTGAAGGCACCAACGGAAAATTCTACCTAACCCATTCGGTGGTTGCAAAAGAAAACTGGTATAGTATCGGCCGTCTGTTCAACCTGAGCCCACGTGAAATCGCCGCATATAATAACCAGAATATGGATAAACCGCTTGAAGTGGCCCAGCAGCTGCATATTCCCCTGACTGCAGCCAATTTTGATCAGAAGCAGAAAAAATCTGCCGGAGAAACACTGGTCCCCCTGTATCATGTGGTTCAGGACCAGGAATGGATGTTCCGGATCAGCTCCATTTATAATGATGTACCCGTTACCAGTCTGGAGAAATGGAATCAGATTCAGAGAGACGCTGTAAAACAGGGCATGCCGCTTATTGTAGGATTTCTGAAGGTTAAAACGGATCTTTCTCCGCTGGCAATGGGTATACCATCCAATCCGGCACCGGGAAATCCGGTATCAGATGTTCAAATTAAAACAGTAAAATCCGCTGATCCTGCGCAGGCGCAATCAACAAATAAACCAGCATTTTCCGGAAATGTCAATACAGGTACGCAATCCCCTGCAAAACCTGTAAATTCATCGGTTTCCAATGCGCCTGCTGTTACCACAGTCATACCTGTGAGCAATACACCTGAACGGGTAAATAATTATGCAGCCACTCATAGTAATGGAGGATTTTTCAGTGTGGATTATGCGAATAACGGAAAATCCGCCAGCGGCCTGGCCGGAACTTTTAAAAGTACCAGCGGCTGGTCAGACGGTAAATATTATGCTTTAATGAATGGAATTGCGGTCGGAACCATTATACGGGTTTCCGGAGCGAACGGTAAAACGATTTATGCAAAAGTATTGGGACAGCTTCCGGAGATGAAAGAAAGCAGCGGGCTTCTTATCCGCATCAGCAATGCGGCTTCCGCCGAACTGGGTCTCGGGGAAGGTAAATTTCCGGTAGAGGTAAAATACTGATTCGTATGACCCGCCTTATTTCACACGGAGTATGACCTGGTCAGACCCCGTGATTTTTTTTTCGGGATCATCAGCAGTCCCGTGATCTGTATACAAAGCAGTAACAATAAAATAACCGCCATGTCGGTACATTTCTGTTTTATTTAAAGGCAGTGTTCCCTGGAGGCCGACAAAAAAATTCAAACCCGGATCATCCGTATATCTGAGTATCCATTTCACCATTTTCCTGACCTCCGGTTCCGCCAGTTCCGGATGGGTTGGCATGACTTCCTTCCCCCATATACCGGTTGATCCTTTTTGAATATGTGCTGTCAGCAGATCGACGTTTTTGTCTGTAAACGGGTACCGCCTGCTAATATCCTGAAAGGAGGGGCCGGCCAATTTTGTTTTAACTGCGTGGCAGTTAAAACAATTCGACACCAGCATGCCGGCTACTCCCGCTGTATCAGGAAATATCTTTTGTTTTAAAAAGGCTGCTGCCATTGCGGAATTCTTTGCATATTTCAATTTGACCAGCACTTCCGATGACTGAATTTCCTGGTATTTCGATTCGCCGTCCTCAGCATCAGATACCCGGATATCAAAGGGTACGAGCGCATTCCATGTAAATGTTGCCTGTTGCAGCGGTTGTAGAATTTTAACGACCGGTGCATGGTTTTCGGTTTGTGAAGTCACGAAGGCTTTCCCGAAACCTCTTCCGTTTAGCATTTGTCCACCATCCGGGATTTCAATCCACCCGCTAAGTAGAACCGGGAATAACATTAAGAGGATGCGCCTAGATGGCATTGATTTCCTGCGCAATGCGCTGGGCTGAGCGGATACAGGATTCCATACCGCGGCTGAGATGATCTGCATAAGTACCCACAAAATAAATCCTTCCTTCCGGTTTTAGAATCTGCGGCCAGAATTTTTGCATCTGACCCACGGAAAAAGGAACCATTTCGCAGGTGGGTGCAAAATTATCTTTTGACCAGTCTTTCGTAAGCGCCTGCACAATCGTGTCCTTTTTCCCCGGATATAATCTCCTGAAAGCAGCCAGTACTCTTTGCGGAGATAACCCAGAAGGACCATAGGCAACAATAATGACCCGTTCCGTATCCACTTCATCTGCCGTTTGCCAGGTGGCCTGGATATCGGGATCGTCAAATTCCAAATTGATGCTTTTCAGCCCGTCGTCCAGCCAGAATTTGGAACCCGCCTCAAATATATAATGCGGATGGGAGGTATAGGAGAGGTTATCGACAACAAATTGTTTTTCGGCTGAAAGGGCCGGGCTGACCGGAATTTTTTTAAAGACCGGCAGGGAAATCGCGTTGACCAGGAAATCTGCACTCATTTGTTTTTCTTCATCATATCCGAATTCCCGGTATCGTACTGTTACGGAATCCGGCTTATGACTGATGGCTAGGATCGGTGAAGCCAGCTTTATGCGCGCACCGAGTTTTCTTGCAAATGCATTGGTCATTTCCTGGTTACCTCCTTTCAAACGAAAAGTATTACCTTCTGAAAGTGGTATTCCGCGAAAACCCATCACAGCAAACCGCCAGACTTTATACAGGGCCGAAACCTGATTCCCTCCCAGCCAGTCCAGGGCCATATCAGAAGCTCCCTGTTTTTTATAGAGGTCCGCTATGGAAATCTGATCCAGTTCATCCAGCCCGACGCCAAATGGCTGGTAAGGGTCTGAAAATTTTGAAATATACGGTTGCAGGTAAAAAGATTCCAGTGACCACCAGGGATTCTGTGAAAGCAGCTGCACTTCTTTTTCATTAAAACCAAATTTTTTTAAAATGTCGGGATCGCGAAGTTGTGCTTCAGAATAAAATTTACCTTTTATCATGGACAGACCCTCATGACCCTGCCGGTAAGGGAGTACGGTGAGATTAAACTCCTTTGTGTATTCAAAAAATTTTTCATAGCCGGGTTGTGTAATGTGATCCGCGCCATAATCGGCATATAGACCATCTGAAAGCCCGTCCCTGCCGGTAAACACATGTCCGCCATGCCGGCCACTGGCTTCCAGTACAACCACGTCATGGCCGGCCTTCACCAGTTCATAAGCGCAGCATAACCCGCTGATGCCGGCTCCGGCAACAATTATTTTTTTTCCTGAGAATTTTTTTTGAATGAAAGGAACCGCCTCTAACCGGGGCGGCTGATCAGGATGGGCATGCAAAATTTCCGGGACGGTCAGAGAGATCCCCGCCCCGGCCAGGAGGGTGTTGCGGATAAATTCCCTTCTTTTTAAATCATCCATTTATTGTTTTGGGTGACCGCCCCCATCTTCCGGTTTTTTGCAGCAGGTGGGCAGTTTCTTATAAGCTTCTGCATCCGCGGTTACATCGCCGGCATCGTATCCGATATTGGCAATAGCGGTTTTAATATTTTCAATAGTGGTACGGTCCCAGTAATAGGTTACTTT
>DHWT01000201.1 GCA_002413325.1 Chitinophagaceae bacterium UBA5175
CTTTTGCCGGATTTTATTATAAGGGCCTCACGTTTGGTTTGAGTTATGATGTGGATGCTTCGGCAAAGAGCGCTGCGGGAAGCAAGGGGAACAGCCTGGAAGTTTCCATTTCCTTTGTTGGCAGGAATAAGTCCGGCATGGGTGTGCCCAGGTTCTGGTGTCCGCGTTTTTAAAATAAAATCATATCCTGTTAAAAAAATGTTCATGTTGAATACATTGCCACTAAAAAAATTACTGATAACCGCCTTCATCGCAGCCGGGGCCGTTCCCTGCCTCCATGCACAAAACCCGGGTGGTTATTTTAACCAGGCAGAGAACCTGTTTAAAACAAAAAATTACTACGAGGCATCGCAGGTTTTTGAAAAATACCTGGCCACGGAAAAAAACTCCAGGCCCCGTTCAACACCGTTTGCCATTGAGAAAAAAGTAAAAGGCAAGACCAATATAGACCCGCACCAGGAAGCTGTTTACCAGCTGGCCGAGAGTTACCGCATGATCAATGATTTTAAGAAAGCTGAAAAATATTATAAGGAGTCGGTTGGTTTTTCAGAGAAGGCCTATCCTGCAGCGAGGTATTGGTATGCCGTAACGCTGCGTGCCAACGGGAATTATCCAGAAGCGCTCATCCAGATTACCGCGTTCCTGGAAAAATATACCCTGATGGATGACCTGCTGATCGGGGCTGACCGGGAAATGGAGGACCTCAGGTTTATTCAGTTGCAGTCGGAAAGAGTCAACGACCAGTTTACATTAAAGGAGATGAAGGGGAAAGATCCTGCCTCCGGTTATGCGCTTGCGCGAAGAGGTAACGATTCGGTTGTTTTTACAGCTATCAGGGAAGAAAAGTCAAAAACAGGGGAGAAATGGTATATGAACACCTTGTTTGAGTCATTGGATTCTGAAAATCCGCTGATGGGATCCAAACAAATGGATATCCCGACAGGTACCGGGGTACATGATGGCATGGCTACATTCAGCCACGATGGGAAGACAATGTTTTTTACCCGCTGGACAAAGGAAAATAATCAGACAATTTCAGTCATATATATGAGTCATTTTGGGGACGATGGCTGGTCACAACCGGTCAAAGCACCGGCACCACTGAATGAGGATGGATCCAATAGTGCCCAGCCTTACCTCACATCAGACGGGCGTTATCTCCTGTTTTCCTCCGACCGCCCGGGAGGATCCGGAGGGTATGATCTGTGGGTGTCTTCCCTGGACAGCAGCCTGGAACCCGTCCTGGTCAGGAATCTGGGGAATGTGATCAATTCGGGCGGTGATGAAGAAGCGCCTTATTTCCATGACAAAACGCGCACCCTGGTATTTTCCAGCAATGGCCGCGTGGGTATGGGCGGTTTTGATATTTTTTATGCAAAAGGGAATTTCAACCTGAGCAGCTGGGAAAAACCTGAGAACGCAGGTGCTCCGATGAATTCATCCAAAGATGATTTGTATTATGTGGGGACGGATGAAGATGATGTCTGGAATACGGGATGGGTCAGTTCAGACCGGTCATCCGAATGTTGCCTGGCACTCTTTGCAGTGAAGGAAAATAATTCCCAATACGTTAATGGTACCGTTGTTGATTGTAAAACCCGTCAGCCATTGTCAAATGTTGTCCTGACTGTTACTGACCTCCGCCATCCGGGCCGCGTGCTGGGTACCTATAATGCGGATACAGCCGGAAGGTATGCGGTTGAATTGCATAATTCCGCTCACTTCAAAATAACTGCAGCCCGTCTGGAATATGAAACGGCCAGTATGGATTATAATCTGAAAACCCATCCGGGTAAGGATTCCCTGGTAAATGAGACCATCTGTCTGAAACAGATTGAATACCCGGAAAAAGAGATCAAAAAACTGCTGAAGTCACTTGAACAGTCCTCGCACGTTGGAAATTTCGCTTACAAGGAAGCGGTACTGAATTATTATACACTTGATAAACTGGATTCACTCGCAGGTATCCTGAAAAAATACCCCCGGATGGTTATCCTGGTGGAAGGATATACAGACGGGATTGGTGGTGTAAAATATAATCTGGCACTCGCCCGGCGGCGTGTGGATGCCTGTATCCGTTATCTCAGGATCAAAGGCGTTCCTGCCAATCAGCTGAAGGGTAAAGCCATGGGAAAATGTTGCCCGATCGCACCGGAAAAAATCAATGGAAAGGATAATCCGGCAGGTCGTGAAATGAACAGAAGGGTTGAGTATAAAGTGATCAAACATTAACGCGGAGGTGTGGGAATTCCTTCCCCGTTAAGGACGAAAGGGAATGTCTGCCAATTATTTTTGGCAGACAGCAGATGGTGAATAACCCATCACCATCCGCTATCCGCCTGGTTCACCGTCCAAAATATTGTAAGAAGTTTTCTCTGGCTGTTAAAGGGACGCGTTTTCGCTAAAAATTATAAAACTGAAAGCGGTTGGCATTTACCGTTAAAACCATGACATATGGAGGTGAGGCTTCAAACTGTAAGTTTGGGCCTGATGCCTTACGCCTTAAGCTTGATGCCTCAAGCATTATGCATTCTGCGTCATGCGTTTATTGCTGTTCATCAGATGCAGGCTGGCTGCAGATTTGATCCAGAGGGTCAGAGATATGATCCAGACGATACAAAGTGCGGCAGAAAGATTGTAATTTTCGTTCAGGTAAAGAACCGCGCTGATTGCACAGGTAATAATAATTAAAAACAGGGACACGAAGGTAGAGATCGCTTTCATAAAGCACGATTTAGGTATGTAAGGAAATAAATTACGGATTGATCGGGGCTGATCAAGGCATTGGGTACACGTAATTCAGAGGAGTGGAAGGATCACAGGAATTCTGTAAATGGAGATCGGAAGATAATTGAAGGAAACTCAGTGGGAGATTGGATACGATTCAACAAGCTCGGGTATCATTGATATAACAAAGATTAAAAACAGATTTCAGAAATGCAAGGGCCTGGTGAAATATTTTTTCTCCCGTTTTTGGAAGAACAGTTTATTGAGTTATGAATTATGGGTTAAGAATTTATTATGGGCAAATTGTTTTGTATGGCAGATATGCTTTCAACAGATTATTCATAATGTCAATCTCTCATCAAAATCTGAAACCCGCAACCCATAATTCATAACTAATAATTCATAATTCATAACTCATAACCTGCCTCATGATCGACATTCTCTTTTTTATCATCTTGGTTCTTGCTACAATACAGGGATGGAGAAAGGGATTGATATTGGCGCTTTTTTCGGTCTTTTGCGGGTTGGCCGGACTGGCAGCGGCCGTGAAATTATCCGCTATACTGGCAACCCATATGAAATCGGACCTCCACCTGGAGAGCCGCTGGTTACCTGTGATCGCATTTGTACTTGTTTTTGTGATGGTCGCCCTGATCATCCGGTGGGCTGCCCGGCTGCTGGAGAAACTGATCAGGCTGGTATTGCTGGAATGGCTGAACAAACTGGGCGGCATCCTGTTGTTCATTTTTCTGTATCTGTCAGTCTATAGTATCATTTTGTTTTATGGAACCCAGGCAAAAATCATTTCAAAACAGGCTTTGGAAGATTCGCATGTTTATTCGCTGATTGCACCCCTTGGCCCGGCCGTCATCCGGTTTATTTCCGGTTTTATTCCATATGGAATGGATATGTTCACTGCGCTGGAGGGTTTTTTTGGACAGATCGCACAGGATATCCGCTAATACAGTCCGGCTGAATCCCGGTTTTAATCAGGCCGCGGAATGCACATCAGCAGGTTAAATCCGTTGTCGTACATTTGTAATGAAAAGATTATTAAGGTTTTAAAAGCCATGATTTTTGCGGTAAAACGTTTATTTTAGCGATTATTTTGTTGGATATATTTTAATAGTGCGATGCAGTACGAGATCAAACAGGTGGATAAGTTCCGGTTCATAGAAGAAGGCGAGGGAGAACCCCTGGTATTGCTACACGGCTTATTTGGGGCACTAAGTAATTTTGTAGACCTTATAGAGTATTTCCGGAAACACTATAAAGTGGTGGTTCCCATGCTTCCGTTATTTGAACTGGATATTCTGCACACCTCCGTGGGAGGCCTGGAGAAATTTGTATACAAATTCATAGAAAACCGCAATTACCGTAATGTACACCTGTTGGGCAATTCCCTGGGTGGCCACGTGGCGTTGCTCCATGTGCTCAGGCACCCGGAAAGGATCAAATCCATCATCCTGACGGGCAGTTCCGGGCTTTTTGAAAGCGCTATGGGAGACAGTTACCCCAAACGCGGGGACTATGAATATATCAGGAAGAAAACAGAACTGACTTTTTATGATCCGGCAACCGCCAGCAAGGAACTGGTGGATGAAGTATATGAAATCGTCAACAGCCGGATCAAAGCCATCAAAATCATCGCGCTGGCCAAAAGCGCCATCAGAAATAATCTGGGTGAAGAACTCAATCAAATCCAACAACCCACGTTATTGATATGGGGAGCGAACGACGGTATCACCCCTCCATTTGTAGGAAGGGAATTCCAGCGTTTGATACCCCATAGTGAACTTCATTTTATTGACAAATGCGGACATGCGCCCATGATGGAGGTTCCTTCCAAATTCAATGAGATTTTATATCAGTTTCTGACCAAATTAAACGAACCTGCAGCAGTGGCATGAGACAGATAAGATCTTATCACTAAAAACCTTGCTGTGTTAAACATTGACATATTATCGGCCGGTATTCCGCCCTTACACCCGGAAGACCTTGTTCTGCTTGCCAAAGAGATCATGATAGATCATCATGTGGCCCATCTGCCCGTCGTTGCAGAAAATAAATTACTGGGCATTATCCATGAAGACAGCCTCCTGGACGCTCCTTCCGACGAAGAGCCCATCAGCAGCCTGCAGGCTTTTTTCAGCCAGGCTTCCGTTCAGGGCATCGGCCATATACTCGAAACCCTACATGTTTGCAGTGAATTTCAACTGACCCTGGTCCCGGTTATCAGCGAGGAGTCGGAATACCTGGGTTCAGTCACAATACAGGATTTACTCCGCCATACGGATAAAATCATTGGCGCCGGAGATCCGGGCGCCATCATCGTGCTGCAAATGGACCGGGTAAATTTTGCATTTTCAGAAATCATTAAACTGGTTGAAACCAACGACGCACAGGTAACACAGCTCAATACCTATTTGGATCCGCCCACCTCATCTTTTTATATTACCCTCCGCATCAATAAAATGGAAGTCTCCGATATCATTGCCACCTTCCAGCGGTATGAATACAAAATCAAATATTATTTTGGAGAAGAGCAATATGAAAATGAATTGCGCAGTAATTACAATCACCTGATGAATTATCTGAGCATTTAATTCGCCCCGTTAATATCCATGTAAAGACCCCTGGACAAAGCCTATGATCCGAAAAGCGGATAAATATCTGTTGCTCTTTCTGCTGATGATCGGATTTCTCCAGGGAAATGCATCTGAAGGCATTACGGTTAACGGCCAACGGCTAACGGCCAACAGCCAACGACCAACGACCAACGGCCAACGGC
>DHWT01000103.1 GCA_002413325.1 Chitinophagaceae bacterium UBA5175
CCGGTTAAGTACCAATACAAAAAGGTAGCGATACCCGAAAAGATGGCAATAATGGTCAGCCATTTAGCAGCCTTATCGGCCAGGAGCTGGGTTTTGGATTTTGATTTTTGTGCATCATCAACCAGTCTCACTACCTGGGAGAGGTAAGAATCTTTTGCGGTATGCGATACAGTCACTTTAATGGCGCCATTTCCATTTATGGAACCGGCAATTACTTTATCGCCTTTCATCTTTTTGACCGACTTGGACTCACCGGTTAGTAAAGATTCATTCAAATAGGATTCTCCGTCCAAAATGACTCCGTCGGCCGCCACTTTTTCACCAGGTTTTACGAGGATAATATCTTTTTCTTTCAGCGAATCGGTTTTTACCTCATGAACCATATCGCCCATGACCATATGGGCATCGGAGGGCATCAACTGAACCAATAATTCGAGGTCCCTGGATGCACCCGCCACCGACTTCATTTCTATCCAGTGACCCAGGAGCATGATCAGGATCAGGGTTGCCAGTTCCCAGAAAAAATCCATGCCCTTTAGTCCAAAAACCACCGCCACGCTATAAGCATAAGCAACCGTGATGGCAAAACCGATCAGGAACATCATACCCGGATTCTTCGCTTTTACTTCATCTTCCAATCCTTTTAAAAAGGGCCATCCACCATAGAAATAAACGACCGATGATAATGCCAGTAAAATATAAGGGGAACCGGCAAACTCCCAATGAATCCCGAGGAACCGCTGAATCATCGTGGAAAGAGCCATGACGGGTATGGTTAAAACCAGCACGACATAAAAGCGCTTTTTGAAATCAGCAATCATCATCTTGTGATGATCGTGACCTGTCATGCCCATTTTTGGATTTGCTCCATGGTGCATGGATCCGTGGTTCATTTTTGAATGGTCCATACTATTAACCGTTTATATCTATGTTAGAAACTTATGCACAGAATGCCCCGCGCACGTTCGAACATGGAAACCGGCTTCAAAGATATTATTTCCTTTTACGGGATTGCACGGACCAACCTGCAAAGGCAACTACCAGAACGAGGGCAAAAATCCACCAGCCGACGTGCATTCCCCAGAAATGGTATTGTTCATTATTATGCATCATTTTTAGTAATATAAACAGGTTAATAATCAGAAGTTGGGTTTATTTTCCCATCCCGCCCATATGGTCCATGCCCATCCTGCCCTTACTGCCTGCCATCCTTTGCATCATTTCCTTCATTTGCGGGTTTCCCATCATGGTTTTAATCATACCGGACATCATGCTGGTGTCCCCTTTTGCGGTCTGCATCATGGCCGACATCATGTTATTCATCATGCCGGGATTATTCTTCGACATGTCCATCATGGAACTTTGGCTTCCCATCATCATCATGGCATGTTGCTGCATCATCATCATGCCGGTTTTGCTGTTCATCAGTGCGCCCATCATTTCTTTTGACATTATACTGTCGTTGGCTATAATGTTCATTACCTGATCTCTTGTATCTTTTTTAGACAATAGCTGATTCGGATCAGCAGCAGATTGACAGGAAGTAAACAAAGTAATTAAGGTGACCAGGGCCAGAAGTTTTTGAATCGTTTTCATGATTATGCATTTTTGTTTATTATTAAGTAATTATTGAGGAAAAGCGATGGCTTTTTCATTGAGATTAAGTTACGCTAAATAAACCATCTAAATGTTACATAATGAATCGAGATAGTTGCACTTTTCTTAGGTTTTGGAAAATATCAAATATTATAGATTTTTCAACAGGTAATGGTTATCCCCGCTCTAAATGTAAGGTCGCTGTCATATTGGGCAGACAGGGAAACATATTTTGTCAGTACATACCGCAATCCCAACATATATTCTCTATCTGTGTTAACCTTAAAACCCAATCGAAAAGGATTGGCAGGGGCAATATCCTGCCTGCACAATGTATGTCGTCAGCAGAAAGTGTACTTTTTGTTATCGAGAATTTTTTTGCTTGAGTTGAAAGATATTTTTTTAGGGTCAGGATTAAATATTATTCAGTTATTCGGGTTGTTGGTTTGACGGCGCATTTTAAATTTCAACTTCTCTTATGCCGACTTCAAGCGGTGCTATATTCAATTTTTCGATCTCCGATTTTATGACCATTTGCAGCGGCTGCAAACCGTGTCTTTTATATATCATTTCATTCATAGAATCTTTTATAAATCAGATTGGGGAATCGCCTTTTAAATTTACAATTTAGAAATGTCAGAATACAAAAGCAACTACTTTCATAACCCGGAAGTAGTTGCCTGTTTTAGATTTATCTATTTCCTAAAAGATATAGCTGCGGATAATTATTAAGCTGAGTACCGATCATTTTTCACTCATCATAAGGATGTGGTTTACTTTATACATCTTGTGAAAACTATCGTACGCTGTTAGTTCACTGTCTGATTTAAAATCGGCATCCAGTCCATCGTGAAATTTATGATTGGTTGGGAAAGCCGCTTTCAAATTTGCCTTGGTAAGTTCCTGGAGGGGAGATGCCGCATGTTTGCTGAAATAATAGGTGTATACTTTTGGAGCCTGTGCCTTTGTCTGCATGACTTCCACTTTGTATAATAATATCACTTCATCCGGATTCATCACCTGGTAATCCCTATTTCCTGAGAATCTGAAGGTTTCTCCATTACACAATTTGTAGCCATAAATATCTGATTTCTTGAAATCATAGGATTTACCGTCATGCACTACCGTGATTTTTTCCTGACTGAAAATGTCGTTGATTTTAATTTTATGTGATTCAGTTTTGCAATTAATGGCCAGTGAAAGCTTTTTTGAACTGAAATCGGTCGCTGTTTTATAAATCCCGCTGCTGTCCTTTTGCGCAGACGCATTGAATGCGAATACAAAAGATGTACATATAAGCGCAGCAGAAATGAAATTCTTTTTCATGATCTTAAAATTTAAATATTTTAGAACTGATGTTGATTACCAGAGAATGAATTCGAATGCAAATTTTCCTTTGCCACTATTTTGGAAACTACATTATAGACTGAAGTGAAACGGATGGATGGTCCTAAATTCTGAAAACCCGGTCTAATAAGTAAATTCGCCTGGAAGGAATTTGTGGAGGCTGTTTGAATGGAAGGGTGGGTATACAGATACTTGAAATCAGGATTATATGATTGGGATTAAAAGCAGGAAATAAATCTGTTTGATCAAAAACAGGTTTAAGAATAAAAGGCTGTTGCGTTAATATCCTGCCATCGACTTTTAAACAAATGCTTTTATCCTTGCAGCAGTCCATTGGCAATAGTGAATTTCCATTGCATTTACTATTGCCGTTTGTATTAAAAATTGAAATCCTGGTAAGGACCCGGTCGCAATAATGGAATCTGACTACCACTCCAAAAGCTGTTGCGGTGTAAACTGTAAGGAAGAATATGGCGACCAGTTTTTTCACTTTGGTATGATAAAATAAAGTGAGTATGAATTCTTAGTAAAGATAGACCTGTTCAGGCCGTCGCTTTTATGAGCGTCGTTACCCGGAATGGTGATTTATATCATTCATCTCAGCTGAAAACCAATAGCATATTAATAAGTAATAATATCTAAAATACAGGTACTCTTTATTTCCGGACTATTCTCTGTTGGCTATCGGCTATTTTCGACGATCGCCGATCTGTCTGCAGACTGATTCCATATTTTTGAAATCGTCGATTCCCGAACGGGCCTCAGTGCTTCAAAATCCGATTTATTACGATAATCAAAAACTACTAAACTACCTTT
>DHWT01000030.1 GCA_002413325.1 Chitinophagaceae bacterium UBA5175
GGCCGCACCAGGTGGCCCACACATTAATCAGCCGGAGTTTATCCGAATGATTCTGCAGCAGGTCCCGGAGGCCCGCTTCGCCGATGGTATCCAGAATGACTGGTTCCTGGGCCCAGGCCGCTTTGGCTTTATCTATCCAGCTGCTTTTTTCAGCCCATTTGATACTGCATCCGAAAACCTTGGTGGTGGGCTCCGAAACCGGTTTGCCGGCCAGCAACTCATCAATAGCATTGCGGGTATCCCGCACTGTGGGTGTTTTGGTTGGTTTTTCCATATCGTCGATCCGGCCGCTGTAACGCAGGATCCTGGTTTTGTCAAATATAAAAACGTGGGGTGTGGCGATGGGCCCATATGCAAGAGATACTTTTTCATTTTCTCCATCATAGAGATAAGGAAAGTTGAATTTTTTTTCTTTAGCCCGCAGTTTCATCTCTTCGAACGAATCACCCATATCAGTATATCCCAGTTCATCCAGGTTGATGGAAGCGGGATCGTTGGGCATGATGGCAACCACTGCCACATTTTTGGGCGCATAATCTTTTGTTAGCTGGATAATCCGGTTCTCATAGGCCTGGGCTGTCGGACAATGATTACATGTAAAAACGATGACCAGCACGTCTGCCTTGCTGAAAGAAGCCAGGGTATAGGTCTTCCCGTCCGTGCCGGGAAGGGAAAAAGGAGGGGCCGGAGAACCAATGGGTAGTGTAGGGTGGTCACCGGCAAAAAGGGTATGTAAACCGGAATTCCTGTTTTCCCTGCCCAGGGCTGAAAAAAAGATCATACTGAAAAAAAGAAGCAGGCGGATTTTCATTCTTTAAAATTTACTGATATTCAATACGTCTAACAAGGTAAAAGGTAGTAATTTTTAGAAAATGATGGTTGTGGTCGGGTGATTTTATGATAAATGAAGTAGGATTGAAGTAGTATTACCGCCAGAAGCGTTCGGGATTTTTATTATGATGTAGTTCAGATGTACCTTAAAAGCCGGAATTTGTGCTAAAGGTCATACATTTATAAATCAAAAAAGATTGCTCAGCTAAAAATCATTTTATGACATCCAGGAGAGTATTTATTAAATCTGCCTCTGCCTTATCTGCTGCCGTGTTTGTGAAAGGTCCGCTCACAGCTTTTAAAACGCCGCCTGTGATCGGGCTCCAGTTATATACGGTACGGGACTCGATGGGGAAGGATCCCCTCGGTACTTTGAAAAAAGTTGCGCAGGTCGGATATAATTCCGTTGAGAGTGCTACCTATACCGGATCGGAAAAATTCTATGGGATGGACGCGGCGACCTTTAAAAAGGTATTGGCGGATAATGGCCTGAAGCCCAACAGCGGTCATTACCGGCTGGGTGAGGAAACGGATCATGGTGCTGCAGTGAACGGAACGCTGTTGCACGACTGGCAGCGGGCCGTGGACGATGCTGCTGCAGTGGGATTAAAATATATGGTATGCGCTTATTTATCGGAGCCGGAACGGGGTAATCTCGACCATTATAAACAACTGGCCGATATATTCAATAAAGCAGGGGAGACCTGTAAAAAATCCGGAATGCAGTTCTGTTATCACAACCATAATTTTGAATTTGCTGCCCAGGATGGCATATTTCCCTACGATGTCTTATTGGAAAAAAGCGACAAGGACCTGGTAAAAATGGAACTGGATCTGTACTGGGTAAAAAAAGCCGGACAGGATCCGCTGGTTATGTTCCAGAAACATCCCGGCAGATTTCCGCTCTGGCATGTAAAAGATATGTCCAAAGCGGCTGACCAGGCTTTTGCGGAAGTGGGCAGTGGCATCATTGATTTCAAGACCATCTTCCAGCATAAGGCGCAGTCGGGTATGAAATATTTCTTCGTGGAACAGGATAAATGCCCGGGTTCTCCGTTTGACAGTATTGCCGAGAGTTATAAATACATTAAAGCAAACCTGGTTTAATCAGGGAGGGGGTGATGAGTGATGAGTGATGAGTGATGAGTTATGAGTGATGAGTGGGCCGTAGAGGGTTTATCGTAGATCGATACATGATAAACCATATACGAAAAATGCCAGGCGTTAGGCGTTAGGCGTTAAGCGTTAGGCCCTTAGAATCGGTCGATGAAAAATTCAGCAGGAAATCAAAGAGGTTGATTTCTGTATGGATCTTCAGTTTTTTCCTCAGCCGGTACCGGCCGATTTCCACCCCGCGTACCGATATGCTTTCCAGCTGGGCAATTTCCTTGCTGGATAAATTCATTCTTAAATAGGCGCAAAGTTTGAGTTCGTGCGGACTGAGCGTGGGATAGTGGGCTTTGATATTACTCAGAAAGTCGCTGTGCACATGATCAAAATGCTGGGCGAATTGTTCCCAGTCCTTATCCATTTTATTCTCCTCGCTGAGAATACGCATGATCTTTTTAAACTCGTCGGGTGCTGCATGGCCGTTGGCGTTTTTCCTGATCCGGCTCATTTCTTCCTTGATATTGCCAAGCAGTTCCCCTTTCTGTACCAGGTGCATGGCCGTGGAAGCGAGTTCAGTATTTTTAAATGCTATTTCCGCCTCCAGTTTTTCATTGCGCAGTTTCACGATTTCCTTTTCTGACTTCTCCAGTTCCAGATCATGGAGATAGGTTAACCGCTTTTGTTCTTCCTCGTATTTCTGTTGCTGCTCCAGGAATATCTGTTTTTGCCAGCTGAATATCAGGTA
>DHWT01000138.1 GCA_002413325.1 Chitinophagaceae bacterium UBA5175
TTTTAGCAGGCATGCAGACTTTTTTTCAAAATTATAAAATCCCGAAAATCCACAGGAACCTTATAGGGAAAATATAGGAACCTTATAGGAACCTTATAGGAACCTTTCATTTGTTTGACACCGCTTTGCCACCAGCCTGACATATTCCCGACAAAGGCGCATCTGTTGATGCTGTACGCCATTTTATGCCATCCCGGGCACAAAAACCTCTTGTCGAAGACGAGGGATTTTTGCATTTATGTGCCTGATGAGTTTGCCCATCAACCGGATCATTCCTCTAAAAATCTATTATACCTTATGAAACAAACGGGTATGCTTTCTCATTGAGCCTCTACGAAAATAATTCGATGGAGCTATATTTCTCTCATGGTATCCAAAGTGGTCGCCTGTCAGATAAATTCTATACGGATCTTACTAAGAAAAAGGATGAAAAGTCAATTACATTATCCAAAATGTTTAGGCTTGCTATTAATACAATTGCATATATGAAGTGTTTTCCTGAGTGCGTAACACATGGTGTTCCCAGGATTTCATATGATAAAAATGAAGCAAGATCGGAGAGGAACCTTACTTTCCAGTTGACCGAAAAAATTACTGATTCGGATAACAAGCAGCGTTCAAAAATACCTCATTTTAGGAAAGGATACTTCAAAATACTTCGATCAGATTACTATACCCATAAGAAAGGACAAATTATATATGTAACAGAAACTATGGTAAAAGGTAAAGCAAAGACAGTTTCTACTTCGACAGAAATCGAGAAATTTGCAAGTAATACTTAATAGGAGAACAATTAACCCCAATTGCACAAAGACCTTATTCTGTAGGCAGGCTTAAGCGATACTGTTTGCAAATATTGTGTCAATTGTGCCAAATTTTTGTACGAGCTTTCCTTCTTGTGTCGTGAAGGGAACGAAACAAACCGGGATGCCTGCATTTTGAAAGGATGGCTCAAATTTTTTATAGTATTGTTCAATACATTTGATTTCTCTCCAATTTCCCCAAAGGACAGGAACTAGGAAAAATTTAGGATTCTCCTTTATGCCCTTTTTTAATAGCTTCTCTGAAATTTTCTGGGTTAGTAAAATATTAATGCTCTCGTCGCCTGATGTGTTCTTTTTATTCAAGTGTATATTCACAATTTCTACGAGTTCGAATCCGTTTGTAGTCGGATTAAAAAACTTAAAGTCGATGGTGCTATTATTGACACCGATTTCGGTAAGTTTTTCTTCTGTTTTCACAAGCTTAAATTGTGTCCTTCTTTTAAATTGGTTTAGAACCGACAATTCCCCTAAAAAATTTAAATACTTAGTATCAATATTTGTTAGAAATCCAAATATTGTGCTTTTGATTTCTCTCTTTTCAGTATCATCAAGATTATCAGCTAATTCTTCAAATAACTTTTGAATATAATCAAGTAGCATTATTGCAGGTTGCTCTTTTTTTATGGCTGCAGTAATAATACTGTAAAATGACGCTTCAATTTGGAATGTTGAATTAATTTTCTTGTGCTTCTTTTGATATTGCTCGTATTTTTTGAAAAATGTTTTCTCAACCATTTTCCAATCAATCTTATTATTGTTTAATAATTCGAAAAGAATCGGAAAGTATATTTTTAATTTTTCTTGTATGTTGAAAGGAGACGTCATTAAAAGTTTGTTTACAACACTCGAATTTATGTTTTAAACTCAATTATAGTGTGCAGTTCTGCCTTTTTACGGTTATATGTAATCCGCATATAAATCGGCAATACCCCGCTCGATTTGGAGCTTTCAAACAGGTAAAACTTAATACTGGCTTGGCCTGCCATTACTGAAACATTTTGGGATATACTGAAACATTACTGAAACAAAATACGAAAAAAAACGAATCTACGCGAAGGGTAGAAACGACAAAACCCTTTAAAATCAATGATTCTAAAGGGTTTTGAAGATTTGTGAAGGAACTTTGCGGACCGGACGGCCTATAATATTTTTGCGGTTAATTTATTGATTCACAGATTCTACATTTCTGTTGTCTATGATTTTAACAGTCGATCAAAGAAAATTTGCCTCTAATTTTCCGAATTTTTACTCAGATTATCGATGACTTTATAAAGATACAGACTATTTAATTTCACTTCATTCCAATTGCAAATATTATTTGTTAACAAACCCGTTTTTCACGGGTTATTAGCTATTTATTTCTCCCGACTCTGGAATAACTATTGAATTTACCTCTTTCTCCTGCTATAAGTTTATAAAAAAATATATGGCAATGAAAGAAATTGATATTAATGAAAAATCCGGCACACCGATACTCTTCCCTTATGAGCCACAGCTATTTTGGGAAGCCGTTCGAAAAATTATAAGAGAGGAAATGGTTTCTGTTAATAGGCAGAGGCCGGACATTTCGTTGTTTGAAACGCCCGGCCTCACATACAAGCCACTTTACAAGATTGCAGAAGTCTGTGCCATCTTCCATATCACCAAACCTACGGTGTATGACTGGGTGAAACATGGGAAACTAAAGCCGTTCAAGATCCGGTCAAGGGTATATTTTCTTTGGCAGGATATTGATTTATTGTTGCGTCCAAACAATAAGCAGGTCTAAGAATTAACTTCTCACCCGCATTATTTTCCAAACTCTACGATATAGTTTAAAAAAAAGTTGGTGAAAGAAAAGCAAAAGTATTTGATCACTCATTAAAATTGAAATAATCATGACAGACTTTAAAAGAAGAACCCTGTATTTGAGTACAGGAAAACAGATCAAACTCTTTGGCAACAGCATGGCCATCGGAAAAAGCCTGGAAATCGGCGAAGGCTATGTGCCAAATATTTTTTCCAGTATGGAAATGCCAGCTGATGAAAAATTACTGCCTGAAATGGCTGGTAAGCCGGAAGAAATAAAAAAAACAAAGGGCAAGAGATCCGGGAAATCCAACGCTGCCGTTTCTAATCCTCACCGGCTAACTTCTGATGAAGTACTGGAACTGGCGGACTATAATATCCGGCTTTGGATGCAGCTAAAGGATAACGTTCGGGCCTGGGGCGTAAGTAACCCGAAGATATTTAATGGCGATACCGGAAAGTGATTAGGCAGCTCTGGAGGAAAGATTACAGAATGGAGGAAGGGTTTTCCTAACGGCATCAAAAAGGGCTGGGGGAGGCATTAAAATAAGCCTCAAAGAATCGAATAGGTCGGGGGACCGGGCTATTGTTTAGAATGGGAGCCAGCTATGTTTCGCCTTCGGCGAAACCGCTGGCTCCCATTCATCCCGCCTTCGGCGGGATTCATCGGAGTTTGGAAAGAAATGTCAATGCAGATAACGGAAAACCGGTGGAAGAAAAGCAAAATACTAATTACAGAAAGGGGGGGAGACCCCGGAAACCTGATAAAAGAGACCAGCAACTTGCAGTTATGTGTACCCCGTCTGAACGTAGAGAAATTGAATCAAAAGCAGAAAATCTGTGCATATCCGTATCCCATTATCTTCGGGAGGCAGGTTTAAGAACAGAGGTTGTTATGCATATTAGACAGTTGCCAAAAGAGATTTTACTCCTTACCGGAACCCTGAATCACGCAGCGGCAAACCTGAACCAGATTGCCAGGAAGCGAAATCAGAATGATGAATTAAACGCCCTGGAGCGGGCGCAACTCCAATCACTCCGTACAGAACTTTCGCGAATTGCCACCACCATAAAACAATATTTCAAATGATCGGAAATATCAAAATTGGAAAGTCTTTCCGGGGAGTTTTAAATTATTGCCTGGAGGATAAACTGGAATATTCTGAAGAACAGAAGCTGGACATGGAGCGAAAAGACGGGCTTACGCACTTGAATAGGGCAGAGATTCTGGAGTTTAATATGTGCTACGGCAGCCGGAGAGAATTAATTGAGCAATTTACGGATGTCAGAAATCTCAGGCCACAGTTATCCAAGCCGGTCATGCACATTTCACTGAGTTTTGACCCGAAGGACAAAACGGATGAGGCGAAGCTCCGAATGATCTCACAGGATTTTGCTCAAAAATTCGGCTTTGATAAGCACCAGTATATTTCAATCCTGCATAAAGACACCCGACACAAACACCTGCACATTATTGCCAACCGGGTTGGATTTGCCGGTGAAAGAGTAAGTGATAGCCAAAACTATAAAAAGGTTTCTGCTATTTGCCGGGAACTGGAATTAAAATATGATTTGAAACCAGTTTTAAGTCCCCGGTTATTTCTGGGCGAAAAGGATAAGCACCTACCCAGGCAAGATCAAAGGCAGGAAAGTCTGACACAACTTATCCGTGAAAATCTCCTGGAGGCGGAAAATTATTCAGATTTCAAAACCCGCATGGAAAATCAACATGTCCGGGTAATTAAGGGTCGTGGGATCGCATTTCAGGATGATAAGAAGGTTTATTTTAAGGGCAGTCAGCTCGGTTATTCACTGGCAAACATGGAAAAAATATTGGAATATCCTTTACAGCAACGAAGGGATTTGAACCAAAGGATTGCGCTTACACACTTACAGGAGGTGAAAAGAGAAAACTGGTCTGATGAACAAAAACAACATAACCAGGTTAAAGAGTTCCTTCGGAATTCCTCCCGGTGGGAATTCAATCACCCAAACGAAGAAAGGCAGGTTTCCATTACCAAAGATTTAAAAGCCCAAAGGGTTTTGAATGAACTCTGCATACCAGAGTTTCAGAAGCAAATGATCGGAAAATTACTTCAGGAAATGGGTCCGAAAAATCGTCAACGTCATTCCCTTAGACATATTTAAAAAATTATTTACGCCTTAATGTAAAACAAAATGGAAAGCGAAATCCTGGAAACTGTGTTGCTGGAATTGCTGGAAGAAGAAAAAGCCGGTAATATTAAATTGGATCAGTTGTGCGCCCATGTGGCTGGGCTGACCACACAGATAAAGGAATTTAAGCAAGAGCTGACCCTAATAAAAGTAAATATTCCTCCAATTGACACATACCCAATTGAAAACAAATTATTCAGTCATCAGTTGATGGTTGAAGGATATTTAAGGGAAATGAAGGAGTTTGTTTTGTCGGAAAGAAACAAAAAGGAACTCAGGGAAATGATATACAAATGCCTGCCCTGGATATTGGTGATTGTTTTGTGCCTGGTTATTTTCCGTATTGCCATTGGGGGCACTTATTATGGAACGTTGTTTTAAAACCTGGACTTACAAGACTGAAGGAAAGTAAAAGATGATAGAACCCTGATAGGCTCCGCCCAAGACAGTTTCAGATTTTCTGAGTAAGGGAATGTACCTTTTCTTTTTTAAGTAGATTTCCTCTTAATATATCAGGAAAACAATGTCATTGTAAAAGAAGATCCACGTACCATCAAAAAGACCATCATTTCTTCCAGATCCCCTCATTAAACATCGGTATCGGCTGAGGTTGTCATACTTTAAATCGGAAATTCTTGAATTTACCAGCGCCCGACTGAAAGACGTTACACTTGAAATTCCGAAAGAAATGGTAAAATAAAAATGGGCCAGACTGTTTATCAAAATCCTGAGCAAATCCTTGGGTGAAAGAAAGTCTTAATCTTGCAAGTCGGATTCAGGAAAAATTAAAGGTTGCCAATGAGGATAAGCCTCAACAAAAGATCCGACCTAAAGGATCATAATTTCGACAACTTATTCATCAATTAACTTTATATTTGTTTGAATATCAATAATATCTGACATAAGTGTGCGGATTCAAAACAGGCGATGGAAGTTATCAATATCTCTTTTCATGGGGTTTCAGGTCTGCTGGCCTCACTTGCTGCAGCTTTGCTTTTATGGGTAAATCAGGAGCGGAAGTACAATAACCGGCTGCTGGCTTTTATACTTGTCATTTTTGCCATCCAAAACTTCATGTTTATCCTGCTTTCCTCCCGTTTGATTCTGGAGATGCCCTGGATGCTTCGGATATTTGCTCCCACTACATTCCTGCTTGGACCTGTTGTGTTTATTTACACCCGCTCCGTTTTGAATGATGAATTGAAATTCAGAAAATACGACTGGCTGCTTCTGATACCGGCGGTTTTAACCCTGATTAATTTCATACCCTATTATTTTTTACCCATCAGGGAAAAAATAAGTTACCTGAATACCAGTTTTTACAAGCAGGGCCAGATTCATGACTTAGCCAGAGGAATTTTGCCTGGCAAACTATATTATCTAATCAGAATCTGCTGGTCGGGTATTTTTTTGTTTTTGAATTTCCAGCAGATTTTCCGTTTTCGGAAAAAAAATACTGCTGAACTTTTATCAAAAAATAAATTACTGCTCAACTGGCTTATGACTTTCAATGGCATGCTCTTGTTAGTTTGGATGGTTACCATTTTAAGATTGATAAACCCTTCCTTTATTAGCAGTAACCTTTCGATTGCAGATATTTTGCTTGGAGCCACTATCCTGTTTGTTTGTTTACAGCTATTTTTTTGGCCTCAGATACTATATGGCGTTTTTAAACCCATATCAACCATAATCATTGATCAGGAAATTGCCGAGTCTAAAGATATTCCCTCAGTTCAGACTTTGTCGAATACAGTTCATAGTGACGATATGGCAGAAGATACCGAAAAACTGCCACTGACTATAAGTCCTGAAGAACAGTTGGAATACAAAAATCTGGTAGAAAACCTCTTCAGGGAAAAAAGACCTTTTTTAAGTCCTGATTACTCGCTTGAAAAACTGGTTGCAGATACCCATGTGCCGCGCTATATTCTTTCCGCTTTCATAAACCGGGAATATGGAATGGGATTCAGGGAATATCTTAACCGGTACAGGGTTGATTTTTTTAAAGCTAACCTGAATGATCCGCTGTGGGATAACTTTACCCTGGAAGCCATTGCTGAAAAATGCGGTTTTAACAGCCGGTCCACCTTTATTAGTAATTTCAAGAAAATTGCCGGTCAAACACCTTCTGATTTTATAAAAAGCAGCTTGGGAAGCCGGTTGTAACCCAGGCTTACGCGGATATCATTCCGTTTTTTCCCCCTAACAGACGTTTTAAGACAAGCGACGACAAATCTGAACAAAGGACAGGGCCGAATATTTTTTTTCACTTATACAATACATCAACTTCACGGTCACAAATCTCCTGCCCCGGGAATTGTCGCAGTTAATTTCTATTCTTCAGTAAACCTTATTTATAATGAAAAAATTCAATGCATTCCTTGTTATTTGGCAATGCTGTCTCATGATGTCCACCGCCCAGCCCATAACGGGTGCTTGCAAACAGGTGCTGGTGAGCAACCTCCGGATTTTTAATGAAAAAGATGAAAAAACGATCCGGGGCAGTGTACTGATCGTTAACAACCTCATTATTAAAATTTCAACAGCTCCCATTCCCGTCAACAAAAACGCGGAAACAATCGTCATCGACGGTAAAGGAAGGGTTTTAATGCCAGGTCTTATTGATAATCATGTACACCTGGCTTTGAGCACAGCTCTCCAGGATGTGCTGCTCACTTTGTCCGTTAGTAGCATTGGAAACATCGCCTCTTCTGCTGGGGTGGTGTCGTCCTGATGGCGCTGGTTGGCTTTGTTAAAAATAAGCCTGGGTAATAAACAAAAATAAAATCTACATTTTCTTTAAACAGTAAAATTAAATATTTATGCCAATTGTAAAAGTAATAGAAGTAATATCTTCTTCCGAAAAAAGTATTGACGATGCCATTCGCAATGCGGTAAGTGAAGTATCTAAAACGATCCGCAATATAGATTCGGTATATGTGAAAGATATAAAGGCCCATGTAAAAGATGGCACAGTTACCACCTTCGGTGTTGTGTGCAACATATCATTCCGTGTAACAGAATAAACATATAAAGTATTATGGGGATGAATTTAATGAACATAGCATCTGAAGTATTTGCATCGGGCATGCACTAACTGTATTTAATTATTTATTATCATCAAATAGAAACTTTCACATGAAAAATATTTTGACGGCAGTATTTATTTTAATGTCAATGTTTGTAATGGCACAAACCACGGTTCTTATTAACAATGTTCAGATATTTAATGGCAAAGATGAAAAGACCATTACGGGCAACGTACTCATAGTAAACAACCTCGTCAGCAAAATTTCTTCAGCCCCGATACCAACCAATAAAAACGGGGAAACAAAAATAATAGACGGCAAGGGGAAATTCCTGATGCCGGGATTAATTGACGCACACATGCACATGTTTTTAGCAGCTTCTACCCAGGGGCAGATAGAAAATGGTGATTTTGGAGCAGCCACCATAAGAGCAGGTGTAGAGGCAGGGAATACACTGATGCGTGGCTTTACATCCGTAAGGGATTTAGGAGGCCCAACTTTTGGAATGAAACAAGCCATTGATGCCGAAACAATACCCGGTCCGCGGATATGGCCGAGTGGCCCTATGATTTCCCAAACATCGGGACATGGTGATTTTAGGAATATTAACCAAAGGCCGGTTTTATACGGCGGTGCATTGCATCATTCTGAAGTTATTGATGCCGCTTTGATAGCTGATGGAAAAGATGCTGTACTCGTTGCCACAAGGGAGACTTTAAAAAGGGGTGCTAGTCAAATTAAACTTTGTGCAGGTGGTGGCGTATCATCATTATTCGATCCGGTGGATGTGAGCGAGTATACTGAAGAAGAAATACATGCAGCCGTTGAAGCAGCAGCAGATTGGGGAACTTATGTAACGGTACATGCCTTTACGCCAAGGGCCGTAAATAAAGCTATTGCAGCAGGTGTTAAATGTATTGAGCACGGCCAGTTACTGGATGACGCAACCATGAAACTAATGGGAGAGAAAGGTATCTGGCTGAGCATTCAGGCATTGGATACAGCGGGACGGGCAGATTTTTCAGCAGAACAGAAACAAAAAAAGAAAGACGTTGCCAATGGCGCTGATGCTGTGATCAAGATGGCAAAAAAATATAAAGTTAAGATGGCATGGGGTACCGATGTGTTTTTTAATCCTCCTGTCAATAAATTCCAAAACACCTACATCGCTAAGATGACTAACTGGTTTACGCCTTATGAAGTGCTGAAAATGATTACATACGACAATGCACAATTGCTTGCGCTTTCAGGTGAAAGAAATCCTTATAAAGAAGGTAAACTGGGAGTAATAGAAGAAGGCGCTTACGCAGATATGATTTTAGTGGATGGCAATCCGTTAAAAGACATCAATTTGATGGTGGAGCCTGAGAATAAATTTGTGCTGATTGTGAAAAATGGTGTGGTGTATAAAAATACCATTAAGTAAGCAGGGAAAGGTCGGCGTATTGACAGAGGGAGCTTATGCATATCTTATTTTGGTGAATGGCAACCCGTTACAGGACCTGAACCTGATGGGAGATCCCGACAAAAATTTTATGCTCATTATAAAGGACGGAATGATTTATAAAAACACGATCAATCAATAAATTAAATCTGAAGTATGAAAAGATTCTCGTTGTTCCTTGCGGCTGCTGCAATTGCTTTTACTTCCTGCGGCACCGAAAAAAAACTACAAACAGCCAATGTGCAGATTCAAAGCCTGGACAGCCAGGTAACGAGCCTGAAATCCCAGGCTTCCGATAATGAAAGAGAGATCAGTCAGTTGAAATCACAAAACACCCGGCTTACGGGTGATCTGGAAACCTGCAAAAAGACAAACGAAGCCAATGCAGGAAGGCTGGAACAGCTGAACAGCGCGTTAGCCGAGCAGTCAAATACTCTGGAAATCGTCAGACAAAAAGCCGCTAACGCACTAAGTGTATATCAGGATTCCGGCATTGATGTCACTTATAAAAATGGCCTGGTTTATATTTCCCTGGGAGAACACCTGATGTTCGCCAGCGGAAGTGCAATCGTAAATGACATGGGGAAGCAGGCACTTTCAGTAGTGGCAGATGTACTAATAGAGTACCCGCATCTGAAGTCGTATATCATTGGAAATACCGACTCTGTAAAATTTGTCAGGGGTAAAATGGATAATTGGTCCCTGAGCACAGAGAGGGCGATTTCCATCGTAAAAGTATTGAGGGATAAATATGGAATTGATCCGGCAAGACTTACTGCAGCCGGAAGGGGTAAATATGATCCGGTGGCAGACAATTCAACACCAGAGGGCCGGGCAAAAAACCGCAGAACGGATATCATCATCAACCCAAACCTGATCAAGGTTTGGAACCTGATGGAAAAAAGTACTGTTACCAACCCATAAATAGGCGTTTGAATGATTTTCTTATTCAGTCAACATATCGTTTCAAAACATATTCAATTATAAATCATGATAAATAGTCAATACGTATCTGATCGTTTAAAGCATTCCGGCAAATTGCTGACTATGGTCTTTCTGGTGACCTGCCTGCATCACTCAGCGCTGGCGCAAAAAAGGAACGGTGGTGGAGGGAAATCTGCACCCTCCAGATCCGGTGGTGCTCCGGCAAACAGACCGTCCGTCAGTAAACCATCTGGAGGGGGTAATTCCGGGAACAGGCCCTCAGTGAGCAATGCAGGTAACCGCCCGGGTAATAATAATAATAACGGAAACCGGCCTGGTAATAATGGCAATGGTAATGCAGGGAACCGTCCGGGAAATAATAATGGGGATAGAAAGAATAACGTGAATAATTCCGGGAACAGAACAAATAATATTAACTCGGGAAACAAGAATATTAAAATTGACAACAGTAAGAAAAACGTCAACGTTAATGTGAACAACAGTAAACATTATAATGTAAATAACAGTCGCAATACGACAGTCCGGCGCAACGCGTATCATCCATACAGCCGTCCGCCTTACCGGTATGGCGGTCACAGTTATTACTCCTATCATCCTTATCATTATCATCCTTATCGTCCTTATGCCTGGGGACCCGTTTATCATCCCTGGGGGTTTTTTGCTGCAACACTCGCCGCAACGGCCATTATTCTTACGGTGGAAAGTCAGCAATATCACTACGATCAGGGAATTTATTATGCTCCAAGTAATGGAGGTTACACTGTAGTAGCCGCTCCGATTGGCGCAACGATTACAACTTTACCGCAAAACACACAAACCGTAGTCGTGAATCAAACAACGAATAACTATTACTACGGCGGCACCTATTATGAAAAAACCAGCGGAGGGTATACGGTTGTTCCTCCAACAGCGGGTACTATCGTGGAGAATCTGCCGGAAGGTGGTAAGGAGGTCAAAGTGGGTAATCAGACCTATGTCCAGTTTGGAGACACCTATTATCAACCGTTTCAGCAGGATGGAAAGAATGTCTATGAAGTGGTTGACGTACAAGGCGAGTAAACGGAATATGGCATTCTTCTTTTTTTAATAGCAACAATTTGAATTCAGATATTATTCATTAATCATTAAACCTATCTTATGTCTTTTAATTTAGTCGATGCAGTCAATTCAATCTTCAACAATGGCTTTGCAGCCAAGGCTGCTTCCCTTGTAGGAGAAAGTGAAACCAATGTAAAAAACGCTATGGGTGGCATAGTGCCTTCCCTGTTAACCGGTTTATTGCATAAAGCCGGTTCTGCTGATCCCTCAAGTCTGCTGAAAATGGCCAAAGATGCATCCCAAAGCGGCATCATGGGCAACCTGGGCAGTTCTCTAAGCAATAGCAGTATTCTCACGCAGGGCAGCGAAATGCTGAAAGGGTTATTTGGTGACCGGCTTGGAAATGTCAGCAGCCTGATTTCAAAATTTTCCGGGATACAGGAATCTTCTGCTTCTTCGCTGATGAATGCAGCAGCTCCTGCCGTAATGGGAGTTTTGGGAAAACATGCAACCGAGAATAATCTGAGCGCCGGGGGCTTACTTTCTTTACTGAATAGTCAGAAAGACCATATCATGAGTGCCTTGCCATCCGGACTGAACCTCGCCGGCGCGCTGGGTTTGGGAAGTTTGTCCGGCATCGGCAGTAAATTGTCCGGCAAGCTTTCCGAGTTGGGAGGAGCTGCAAGCCATGCTTCTTCGAAAATCGTTCATGTTGCAGAGTATGGGGTTTCCGGCAGCCGCAACTGGTTACCCTGGATATTGGGCGCGATTGCAGTGATCGTCCTGTTGATGTTTTTAGGTAAGGGTTGTAACGGAACAGACAAAACCGCTGCGGTGGTCCCGATTGATACCGTGGCAAAGACCATTGACTCAGCAGTTGTTCAGCCTGTAGTGGCTGCTGTTCGTGAATCCCTGAAAGTAAAATTGCCGGATGGTGTGGAACTGGATGCTTACAAAGGAGGTATTGAAGATGAGCTGGTTGGCTTTTTAAATAACCCTTCGAGTGTGGCGGGTAAAGACGTTTGGTTTGACTTTGATAACCTGAACTTCAAAACAGGAAGCAGCGATATCACCGATGAAAGTATGGTGCAGGTGAAAAATATCTCTGCTATCCTGAAAGCCTATCCGAAACTAAAAATTAAAATCGGTGGGTATACCGATAAAACAGGAGACAGTCTTTCTAATATCAAACTATCCCAGAGCAGGGCGATTGCCGTAGTGACCCAGTTAAAAACAGACGGGGCAAGTGCCGGCCAGCTTGTTGGTGCTGAAGGATACGGTTCACAGTTTGCGAAAGCTGCTGCCGATGCTCCTGATGCTGAAAGACAGAAAGACAGGAGGATAGCGGTCAGCGTTCGCGCAAAATAATTTCCGGTTCAAGTGGTGATTTTTTAGTCCGTACTCTTTTGATTACTGTTGATAACTATGGAATGTCAGGGATAATTGTAAATATCATATCGACGTGCAGGAGAGGTTTATGGATGTTTTGCGTATTGGTGAACGTGCAATTCACGTTGGCGCAGGAAGAAGAAAATAAGGTGCTGGATGAAGCCGCTGCCAATGCGACAAACCCCGTGGCTTTCGTTACCAAACTCCAGGTACAACCGAATTTTGCCTGGAAACCGGATAATGCTCGCCAGGTCAGTTTAGTGACCCGCCTGATACAGCCTGCTGGAAATATTGGATTGCCCTTTATCCGGAGCAAGGACCCGACTAAAATTTACACCCTGTACAGACTGGAGCTGCCGGTCATCAGCCAGACCTATCCGCAAAAACCATCTTTAAATGCAACTGGTCTGAGTGATATCGGACTGGTAGATCTGATTGCTGTCAAACAAAAATGGGGATTGTGGGGGGCTGGTCCTGCACTCATCATACCAACCTTTAATCCTGCGCCAGTCAGTGCTGGCAAATGGTGCATCGGACTAACAGGCCTGATTTTAAATACAAAGACGAAGGGACTTCAATTCGGCATGTCTGTACAGCAATACTACAGTTTTGCCGGTAGCGGTAATATTCCGGCCCGGAATTTTATGCTATTTCAGCCGATACTCAATAAAATTCTGGATCAGGGGTATTTTATTGGCATAAGTCCGTTTTTGACTTTTGACTGGGGAAATGGCACATATAATATTCCAGTAAGCGTAAACTTCGGAAAAGCATTTGCAAAAAATTTAAGTGCTTTTATTGCACCCCAGTATGTAATCAGCGGTCCCAATCAGGGGGATTTTATTTTGCAATTTCAAATCAATGCGATGTTCCCGCCATCAGTCAAATAATATTCCGTAGCAATCACTATTCAAAATGTATTACTAAACAAGTTTACTATGAAAAGAAGAATTTGTATCCGCTTTGCTTTCCTCATTTTATCGGCCGTAACTCTTTCCTCAGGTTTACATGCTCAGCAAAATCATGCGCCTGTTGGTCAGGGCGGCGTAGGCAGCTGGCGTTTGCTGGGCGAGCGAATCATAGATTATAAAGCAGACAAGGATCTGATCACCGTTACCGGCAACGATTATTTCAGAAAACTGAAGTTCAAAATTCTGGATGCCCCGGTTTATATGAATGACATGAAAGTCATGTTTGAGAATAATGAAATTCAGAATATTCCGCTGAATTTTAAGATGGAGCAGGGTCATGAAAGCCGACTCATTGATTTACATGGAAATGTCAGGAGAATCAAAGTCGTTTATTTCAATTACAAATCAGCAAGGCCAGGGTATCATGGCAAAGCGAAATTGATCTTGTTTGGACAGAAATAGTATATCCTCATCATAAAATAGCTATTACACCGATGAACAGTTCGGATATGGTGGCCAACTGACAGGGAATCATATCAAAGTATATTATTTGAGCAGTATCGTGGAATTGGACAATGAAAGTGATTTCTACAATTCAGATAAAGATACTGGAGCCTGTAAATGACTTTATTTAATTAATCTCATGTCATTCCTCTCCGTCCACAAAGTCTTTATTTTATTAGCCGCCTCTTCTGGTGAGATTCGGATGTATTTGTAAAAGTCCTTAACACTTTTGTGGCCGCTAATTTTCATGATCAGCTCAACTGGTGTCCCGGCTAAAAATTCATTTGTGCAGAAAGAGCGCCGGGCAGTATGAGAGCTGATCCAGTCATATTTGGGTTTTATCTCTTCAATGGTTTTATTTCCCCGCCTGTGAGAAAACTTGATCGCTTGATTTATTTCTGCCAATTTGCCGATCGTTTTAATGTGACGGTTGAATTCAGGATTTGTTAAAAAGAATTTTTTGGCAAGAAACTGCCTGTTAAAAACCAATTTAGCTTCTTCCCTTAGAGGAATGATAACCCAGTGGTCGGATTTTTCCTGCTTTTTATACAACATTCCCTTTTGCAGATCTTCCGGTTTCAACTTGGAAAAATCTGAATAACGCAGGCCGGTTAAACAACCCAGAACGAACAAATCCCGATATCTTGTGAGCTCAGAATGGTGTGTAAGATCCAGGCAATACATGGATGCGATTTCCTCGTGGGATAAATAAATGGCATCGGTTTCTTCTTCCAGGATTTTGAAATCAGACATATCAATGGCAGGGATAATTTTTCTTTTCACCCGGTCTCTGACGAACACTCTAAGGTGCTTAATCGTTTTGCCAATTGTATTTTGTTTTAAACCAACAAGGCGTTCCTGCTTACGTGTATGGACATGGTCGAAGGTTAAATAGTCAACAAACTTTTCATAAAAGTTGAAATCAAAGCTGCGGAAGGTGATTTTCTTATTCCGAAATTTCTCAAATGCAAGCAGATGTGTTTTCATATTTCCATAGACTACCAGGGTAGCTTTGCTGACTTTTCTCCTCTTTGATTCTATATAATCGTCTATTTGAAAATACAAATCCAGGCGAGATTTTTTAACAGCAACTTCCATTGCCTGTTCTTTTTTTACTTCACAAATAACTTTGTCTCCGATATCAGAGGACTCCAAGGTTGGGCAGAATGTGGCTTTAACAAACGTTCCCTTTTCTTTCATGCCTTCTTTGTTCGCATGATAAACCAGGTCCTGGGCTACCCTGAGTTGCCGGGTAAGTTCTTCATTGAGGAGAAAGGAATTACCATATTCAGCAGGAAGTTTGTTTGAAATTTTTAATTGTTTCTCCGACCAGTAGCCTGGAGGAATTGCAATTCCGGTATTTAAAAGTGTGCGATGTCTCTGGCTATAACAGTATTGTAGGAAGATAAAACAAGTGCCGTTTATGCGCACTTTTCTGGGAGGACAAATGGGCTTGATGGGTAACAGCATAATTAGTCGATTTTTAGTCGATGAATAAAAACTGTAACCTGTAATAAAGGTCGGAAAAAGAGGTCGAGGTTGGTGTTATGAAAGACTGAAAATCAAATACCTGAAAGTAAAGTAGAGTATAATAAAAAAAGGACTGCAAAAATTTGCAATCCTTCCTTTGCGGACCGGACGGGACTCGAACCCGCGACCTCTGCCGTGACAGGGCAGCATTCTAACCAACTGAACTACCGATCCTTGTTTGCCGGGACTACGATTTTCACGCTATAGCCGTTTTCCGGCCATCCCGCTTCGTTTTTTCGTCCGAAGGAGGGCAAAGATAATAGTTTTTTAATCAATCCGGCAAAACTTTCCTGATCTGATTTTTTCGGAATCAGTTATAAATCAAAGGAATGAAGCGCCGAATTAAACTTTCCTATATTTTGCGCTTCCCTTAAATTTACAGCACATTAACAAGCCTATGCCACTGGACAAAAACCGGCAGTTCCTGGATTTTGAGAAACCGATTAAAGAACTTTTCGACGAGATAGAAAAACTCAGGCAGACGGCTGAAAAAACCAAGGTTGACCTGACAGATTCCATTAATAAGCTCTATGACCAGGTATCCGAGCGCAGACGGGACATTACCGCTCATCTCACGCCCTGGCAGAAGGTGCAGCTGAGCCGGCATCCCGACCGCCCTTATACCATGAAGTATATCGCAAAGATGTCGGAGGATTTCATCGAACTTTTCGGGGACCGGAACGTGAAAGACGATAAGGCCATGGTCGGCGGGTTTGCCCGGCTCGACGGACATACCGTTATGTTCATCGGCCAGCAAAAAGGTTCCAATACCAAGATGCGGCAGATGCGCAATTTCGGTATGGCCAATCCCGAAGGATACCGCAAGGCCCTCCGGCTGATGCGTCTGGCAGAGAAATTCAATAAACCGATTGTCACCCTGATAGATACCCCTGGCGCTTTCCCCGGCATGGAAGCCGAGGAACGCGGACAGGGCGAAGCCATCGCCCGGAACATCTATGAGATGATCCGGTTGCGCGTGCCCGTTATCTGCGTGATCATCGGGGAGGGCGCATCCGGCGGCGCGCTCGGCATCGGCGTAGGCGACCGGA
>DHWT01000281.1:0-201 GCA_002413325.1 Chitinophagaceae bacterium UBA5175
CGTCGAATATCACTTTATTTTTCATTGAAGATACCATCTTCATAAAATTCGGGGTGCGGAATTCATTCCATTCCGTGGCAATGATAAGGGCGTCCGCATTTTCCAATACATCGTACTGGTTCTCTCCGTATTTCACGATATCCCCGATCTGCGCTTTTACATTGCCCATGGCCTCCGGATCGTATACGGAAAGGGTGCAGC
>DHWT01000281.1:508-5835 GCA_002413325.1 Chitinophagaceae bacterium UBA5175
TATCATCGGTATTGGGCTTGAAAGCAAGGCCCCACAGGGCAAAGTGTTTTCCTTTCAGTTTGCCATCAAAATATTTTTTTATTTTGGGTATGAGGTGCATTTTCTGTTTCTCATTAATTTCCATAACGGCGTTCAGAATCTTGAAGTCGTAATTGACTTCGCTGGAAGATTGCACGAGTGCCTGCACGTCTTTCGGGAAACAGCTGCCGCCATACCCGATGCCCGGGAACAGGAATCTTTTCCCGATGCGTTCATCACTGCCGATCCCTCGCCGCACCATATCCACATCTGCCCCCAGTCGTTCGCAGAGCTGGGCAATTTCATTCATAAAAGTTATCTTGGTTGCCAGGAATGAATTGGCGGCATATTTGGTGAGTTCCGCAGAACGTTCATTCATAAAAATGATGGGATTTCCCTGGCGTACAAATGGATTGTATAATACTTCCATCACTTTCCGGGCCCGTTCGGAAGAAGTTCCGATCACCACGCGGTCGGGTTTCATGAAATCATCCACTGCAACCCCTTCCCTTAAAAATTCGGGATTGGAAACCACATCGAATGCACCCTTGAAATTTCTGGCAATGGCTTCGCGCACTTTTTCTGCCGTTCCAACCGGAACCGTACTCTTGTCTATAATGACTTTATAATCCTGCATCAGGGTGCCGAGTTCCTCTGCCACGCCCAATACAAATTGCAGGTCAGCTGATCCATTGGCTCCGGACGGGGTAGGGAGGGCCAAGAAAATAATGCCTGCTTCTTTAATGCCTGAGGCCAGATCAGTCGTGAATTTCAGCCGTTCTTCCTTGAGATTCCTGATAAATAATTTATTCAGACCTGGTTCGTAGATGGTAATTTCTCCTTCGTTCAGTTTCTTTACTTTTCCGGCATCTATATCTATACAGATTACATCGTTACCGGTTTCGGCGAAACAGGTTCCTGTTACAAGACCAACATATCCGGTTCCGACTACAGCAATTTTCATGTTAATACTTCTGTTTAAAGTTTTTACAAGGTTAGTGAAGGAATTCCAGCACGCTGTTAGATATAAAGCCCAACTGTTCTTCATCCAGTTCGGTATGCATGGGCAGGGAAATGACACGTTCGGTAAGCCAGTCAGTAACCTCCAGTTGTTGCAAACCGGATTGAAATGAAGCAAACATATTCTGCCGGTGTGCCGGTACCGGGTAATAGATCATGGACGGAATATTCCTGGCAGCCAGAAACTCATTGAGTTTATTCCGGTCTGCCCCTTCCAGTACCAGGGTATATTGATGAAAAACATGTTTTGAATAGGGTGCCCGGTAAGGCGTCCGGATTTTCGGATGCCCTGAAAAAGCCCGGTCATAAAAATCCGCTGCTGCCCTGCGCCGAGTAATATATTCATCCAGCCGTGGCAGCTTGACATTCAGGATGGCTGCCTGTATGGAATCCAGCCGGCTGTTACAACCCACGATTTCATGGTAATATCTTTTTTTCTGGCCATGGTTGGCAATCATTTTAAAGATCTCCGCCAGGGAAGCATCCTGTGTAAACAGGGCACCCCCATCTCCGTAGGCCCCTAAATTTTTGGAAGGGAAAAAAGAGGTTGTGCCAACCGTACCTATCGTTCCGGTTTTAAAAGTTCTTCCATCCGGAAAAGTATAATCGCTTCCGATGGCCTGGGCATTATCTTCCACCACTTTCAATCCGTATGTTCCGGCCAGTTCCATGATTTCGTTCATGGGTGCCGACTGACCGTAGAGATGCACGGGCACAATGGCCCTGGTTTTTTTTGTGATTTGTTTTTCAAGAGAGACCGGATCCAGGCAAAAGGTTTTTGGATCCACGTCGGCAAATACGGGTTTCAGACGGAGCAATGCTACCACTTCCGTTGTTGCAATAAATGTAAAAGAGGGGGTTATGACTTCGTCGCCGGGTTCCAGCCCCAGACCCATGAGGGCAATCTGCAATGCATCGGTTCCGTTTGCGCAGGGAATCACATGATCTATTCCAAGGTAGGTTCCCAGGTTGCGGGCAAAATCGGTAACAGCTCCGCCATTGATAAACGCTGCTGTTTCTAAAACTTCGCGAATCGCCAGATCTACTTCTTCTTTAATTTCAGCATATTGACCTTTCAGGTCTACCATTTGAATTGCCCGCATATTGCTCTGTATTAGAGGGCACAAAACTATGCTAAAATAATGGTATATGCAATGACTCAATCAGTTATGAACGGTCTGGGGAAAGGGTTACATTTGCTTTCAGAATCACCAACCCCTTTCTCTTGAGTATCGTTTTGTATAATTTCTTTCTCTGGCTTTATCAGGTAGGTATCCGGATCATTTCACCATGGAACCGTAAGGCGGCAGCCTGGGTGAAGGGCAGGAAGGGAGTATTTGCTGCCATCCGGGCAGCCGGCATCAAAGGCAGTCAGCGGGTCTGGATACATTGCGCTTCCCTGGGAGAATTTGAACAGGGCAGGCCGGTCATTGAATCACTGCGAAAGATATATCCGGATGTCACGATCATCATCAGTTTTTTTTCACCTTCCGGTTACGAGATCAGGAAAAATTATGCGGGGGCCAACCATATCTTTTATCTGCCCATGGATTCCCCCGGACATGCCAAACGGTTTCTGGACCTGGTAAATCCAAGTCTTGTTCTCTGGGTTAAATATGATTACTGGTATTATTACCTGCGGGAATTGCGCAGAAGAAAAATTCCTGTCCTGCTCGTTTCGCCCCTTTTTCGTGAGGACCAGCCTTTTTTTAAATGGTATGGTAATATCCACCGGTTGATGCTGGACAGTTTTCATGCATTTTTTGTACAGAATCAAAGGTCCGCAGAATTGCTGGAGACCCTGGGCATCACCCGGTCGGTTTTTGTGAGTGGTGATACGCGTTTTGACAGGGTGATCGATATTGCGGAAGCCTTTGAGCCGCTTCCTGTAATCGCCGCCTTTTGTGCAGATCATCCGGTGATTGTTGCAGGAAGTACCTGGGAGGAGGATGAGGAAGAACTGGATCACTTTGCGAACACCCATCCCGATATCCGGTTTATCATCGCTCCGCATGAGATCGAAGCTGATCATCTCAGTAATATGGAATCGCTGTTCCGCCATTCGATCCGTTATTCCGACCTGGAAAAGCAATTCAAATCCCAAACAACGGGCATCATCCACGTTATAAGGGATACAAGAGCGCCGAACGTGCTGATCATTGATAATATCGGCATGCTGTCCCGACTGTATTATTATGCCCGTATCTGTTATGTGGGCGGCGGATTCGGTGACGACGGGGTGCATAATACCCTCGAAGCAGCAGTATACGGAAAACCCGTGATTACCGGGCCGGTGATAGACAAATATATTGAAGTGATGGATCTTGCGGAATCGGGCGGGGTCATCATCATCGACAATGCCCTCGAAGCGGAATCGGTATTCAACCGCCTGCTGGAAGATGAAAAAGAATATTCATTTCACGGCGAGGCAGCCCGTGCATTTGTTTATGCGCGCCGTGGAGCCACCGAAAAAATCATACGTTATATTCAGGAAAAACGTCTTCTCACGAGCTGGTAGAAATGTTGAACAATATCCCTGGAATCGTCCCAGCCGAGTTTTATTTTCAGTTCCCTTTCCATCCAGTATTCAGCTTCCGGCAGGATGCGGAAATTGTTGATTGTTTTGATACTTCGTTCATACATGGGCTCGTCGCCGCGGAACAATTCATTTATGAAAACAAAGCGATCATTCACTCCGATGGCTTTTCGCAATTCTTTTACAGGAGCGCCCTTTAAAACAGATCCCAATTCAGCAGTACTGCCAGATTTGAGGGTATCATGGATGGAAGTGGTGGTATTCCCGATCAGGTCATTGATTTCCCGGTTACCGGGCTGATGAGATAAAGTGGGTATATCTGCCATCGAATCGCCCATCCAGGCTGCATGTCCGGCAGGAACAGGCTGGGTTGCCTGCGTTGGCCAGGTCGTTTCCATCCCGGCTGGCCGGGTCTCTTTATTCTGAATATATTCCTCCACCACGCGGTGTGAAATATTCAGGGAGGGCATTACGACGGAAACACCAGGGTTTTTTCTGCCCGTAACGGTTACCGTATGTATCTGTGTCAGTTCCGCTTCGATCTGCTTCAGGGTAACAAGCATTTGAAGCGCACTTTCGTTTTGTTCGCATTGTTCATTTAACTTGCTGATGAGTTGATGCAATTTTTCCATTACGGGTTTGAGAAAAATGATGATAACGGTTATATAAAATTAAAGCAAATATTCATCCAAATTCTTACGGACTATGTTTATAGAACCCGCCATTCAGTTTGAAAGACGCGGATGGATGGAAGTAATCTGCGGTTCCATGTTCTCCGGGAAAACCGAAGAACTGATCCGGAGGCTTCGCCGGGCGCGGATTGCCAACCTGCGGGTGGGCATTTTTAAACCACAGACTGATAACCGCTACCATCCGGAAAATATTGTATCACATGATGAAAATACGATCCTTTCCATCCCGGTTCCCAATGCAAAAGCCATACTGGAACATGTTTCCAGGGTTGATGTTGTCGGCGTCGACGAAGCGCAGTTCTTCGATGAAGCCCTGCCGGAGGTCTGTGATACCCTCGTATTACAGGGAACACGCGTCATCGTTGCCGGCCTGGATATGGATTATCTGGGGAAGCCGTTCGGACAAATGCCCGTACTGCTTACCAAGGCGGAATACATAACCAAGTTGCATGCCATTTGCATGCAGTGCGGACATATCGCGAACTATTCCTATAGAAAAACAGGGAATGCCGAACAATTATTGATCGGGAATAAGGATCTCTATGAGCCCAGATGCCGGCTTTGTTATGAAAAAGCTGATTTGTTAAAATAAGTTTAAAGAAACATGTTACATTCTTTCCGGCTCATTATCACCCTGTTTAAAAAAGACATTTTACTGGAATTCCGCCAGCAATATAGTTTTTATGGTGTGTTGCTTTATGTGGCATCCACCATATTTGTTCTTTATATGGCCATGGGACAGCCTGAAAACAGGGTCTGGAACGGATTGTTCTGGATGATGCAATTATTTATATGCGTCAATGCCGTGGCCAAAACCTTCCTGCAGGAGGGCAAGGGCCGGCAATTATATTTTTATTCCCTCTGCAGCCCTGTTCATTTTATGCTGGCCCGCATGATCTTTAATGCCGCCCTGATGCTCCTGATGAACCTCATCAGCCTGCTGCTGTTCATCCTCCTGCTCGGGTCCCCGCTGGCGCACCCATATGTTTTCCTGGGAATTTCATGTTTTGGCGCCTGCAGTATCAGTCTCGTTTTTAGTTTTCTGGCAGCCATTGCTGCCC
>DHWT01000292.1:0-14678 GCA_002413325.1 Chitinophagaceae bacterium UBA5175
AAGTATTAGTACCCTGGTCAAAGAGCTGCTCTCCAAATCCAATTAAGACCTGACTCCAATTGCCGCCGTGGGGCAGCTTTGAAAAAGCATGAGCCTATTATAAGGGCATTATTTAGTTAATGAGCCCATTTCCCCGGCCCGGAGCCTATTATATAACAGGCTCCTGCTCCTTTCCATTTGCTTTAATACTGTTCCTACCGGCCAGTTCCTGGAGATGTAGGGTGGCGTTAGCCTGGGAAACTCCATTCATGCTCCGGCAGAGGCCGTTTGAGGGTTTCTTGTAGTTGCAGATAAATTCTACCGCGCTGAGCGGTAGTTTCATTAAATAAAGATCCTGCCGTGCGGCCAGAACGGGCGCCGGCAGCGAAACGTCCTTGCTCCGGCCTGATTTTTGGAAGGAATGATACCGGTCATGTCAGGATACTTACCGGAAAATGTATTATTTTTCCTTGTTCAGTAAACAATATTCTTTCCGACCCGGCCGGAAGTTCCTTTGACAGGCAGGTTGTCTTGTACCCCGGCCGTAAGGTTCATTTAAGCTTCTTACTTACGAAATTTCCCTAATCCTCCGTTATTCCTCCGTCTTTCCTTCGTTCAAGACAGCAGAAGCTACTGATTCATGACAGGCAGATCAATTCTCGTTGGATATTTTTCAGAGAAATAAATCGTCTGTGTTGCTTTTATAAAGTCCGATTCCTTTGCTTCGAAGATATTGGGCAGAAATTTTTGCGGATTGCGGTCAATCATCGGGAACCAGCTGCTTTGTACCTGGATCATGATGCGATGCCCTTTTTTGAACATGTGATTCACCTGGTGCAGACCGATCAGGTATTCTTCCGGTTTGCCGGGAACCAGGGCTTCCGGCCGGGAAAAACTCTTCCGGTATTTACCCCGGAAAACTTCCATGGTGACCGGTAACTGATAACCACTGAGTTTAAAATTGGCAGAATCCCAGTCCGGGTACACATCAATCAGTTTGACGATCCAGTCTGCATCCGTTCCTGTGGTGGAGGCAAACAAATGTGCATTCACAGCACCTGTTATAACCAGATCTTCTGTTAAGGAATCCGTGGTGAAACTGATTACATCGGGTCTGGTATAAACAAACCGCTGATCTTCCACCTGCCAGGTCCGCCAGCGACTGCCCGGTCCATAAGTTGCTTCAATGGGCAGGGTCCGGTAAGGAACTGGTTTTTGCGGATCACTGATATAGGATACAGACCCGCCTGACGTAGGTTTTGTAAATCCCGCTGAATTGCGGGGCCCTGCATATAATGGCCGGATAACGGCCTGACGGGGTGGCCAGCTGGTATAGGTTTTCCAGACATTGGATCCGGTTTGAAAAGCATAGGCTTCTTCGAACTTACCGTCTCCGATGTCCTTGAGATAATAGTCGAACCATTTTTTCTGCAGCAGACGGAACGCATCCCCGGTTGCACTACCCAGGGAGATCAGCCCGATGCTGTCTCCTTTGCTCCTGCCCCACTGTCCATGATACCAGGGACCCAGCACCAGGTGGTTAATATGCTGTTTATCCATTTTTTCCATATGCCCATACATCAGTTGCGGGCCGTTCAGATCTTCCTGATCGTAATAGCCTCCCACATGTAGTTGTGGAACTTCAGGCCGGCTAACGTAGGAAAGGGGTGAATTTTTCTGCCAGAAACTATCATAGTCGGGGTGTTTGACAAAATGGTTCCAGGTAGGAATTTTATTATGAAAATAGCTTGAATTCACGTTTTTCAGACTGCCAAGATGGAGGTACCAGTTGAAGAGGTCAAAGGCCGGAAATGGAAAATCGCTGTCTTTTGTCGGGTCTGCTTCCACTTCATAAGTATACTCCAGTCCATAGCTGAGCCGGAATGCCCCGTTGTGATGAAAATCATCTCCCAGGAACAGGTCGGCCATACAGGCCTGCTCGGAAGAAGCTTTCAGGGCGGGGTGTGGATCCACTGCGCCCACGAGGGCCAGCCAGCCCGGATAGGAAATACCCACGATACCCGCTTTCCCGTTATTATTTTTTATGTGATGGATCAGCCAGTCGATCGTATCCCAGGTATCGGTACTCTCATCCACGGCCCCTTTCTGGCTTTGATGAACCAGGGGCTGATGGATCTGCATGCTGCCCTGGCTTTTGTATTTTCCGCGGATATCCTGGAACACAAAAATATATCTTCCGGCTGCCATTTCATAAAAAGGGAAACGCCTGGATAAGTTCAATTGCGTATTGCCTTCCGGGAAGCCATCGTCTACTCCATACGGCGTGCGTTCAATCAGAAATGGAGCCGGAGAACCCGGATTGGCCGGCGTCAGAACAATCGTATTTAATAAAACCCCGTCCCGCATGGGGATCATATAATGTGTCTGTTCATATAGCAGCGAATCGGGTGACTGGGAAAAAGAAATAAAACGGAATCCGGCCAGGGCCAGTAACAGGAAGAATTTTTTCATACATGAATTTTTATCCGGGACTATTCATAAATACGAAGACGTGCTTTCAATGCCTCCGTTTCCTGCTGAAGCTGCCTTATTTTCTCGAGCAGATTATTCAGCGCTTCTATTCCGGGCACATTAATGTTCAGTTCATAATACATCCGGCTGTATTTTTCCAGATCAGCCATATCATCCATCAGGATAAACCGCTGGTTTTCCCTGTTACTGATTGAAATCAAACCATGTAATTCCAGGGTTTCAATGAAGGTCCGTTCCACGTGGTAATAAGAACAGAATGTTTCAACCGGTATGATTTCGTCATCAGACATCCGTTGCGATTTATTTCATTTTTGAAAGTTCGGCAAAAAGTTCCTTCTGCCGCTGCGTAAGATTCTGGGGTATTAATATATGATAGGTAACAAAGAGGTCCCCAAAAACGCCGTCTTGTTTATACACTGGAAATCCCTTGCCTTTCAGACGGGCCTTGGTACCATTCTGTGTTTCCGGTTTCACTTTGAGTTTAATCTTTCCATCCAGGGTATCCACCATCACGTCTCCTCCCAGCACGGCTGTATACAGATCAATGTTCAGCGTGATATACAAATCATTGCCCACCCTTTTAAAAACAGGGTCCGGTTCTATCCGGAACGTAATATACAAATCACCGGAAGGGCCTCCATTGGCACCGGCTGCCCCATGATTTTTTAAACGGATCACCTGTCCGTCTTCCACGCCCGCCGGAATGGTGATGCGGATATTTTTATCGTTGATCGTTAAAGTCTGACTATGTGTTTTTGCTGCATCCCGCAGGGAGATATGTAATTCTGCCTGGTAGTCCTGTCCACGGTACTTTGTACTTCGCGCTCCGGAACCAAACATTTGCTCGAAAAAATCAGAATATTGTCCGCCGCCAAATTCCGAGAAAGCATCTTCGGTCTGCCTGCGCTGCCTGCTTCCGGTCCCGGCTCCCGCACGTCCTGCTTTTTCAAATTGTTCAGCATGCTGCCAGTTCTCGCCGTACTGGTCGTATTTTTTTCTTTTCTCGGGATCGCTGAGCACCTCATTGGCTTCGTTGATCTGCTGAAACTTTTTGTGTGATTCCTTGTCGTTTGGGTTGAGGTCCGGGTGCAGTTTCCTGGCCAGTTTGCGGTAGGCTTTTTTAATATCCTCATCAGTTGCTGTTTTGGATACGCCCAGAATTTTATAATAGTCTGTAAAAGCCATATGGATAAGGGTTATACCAGTTCTTTCACAACATTCCAGATAACTTTTGGTTTACCCAGGGTATAATAATGTAATACCGGAACGCCTGCTTTTTTTAATTCCCTGCTTTGCTGCAATAACCATTCGGTTCCAATCTGCTCTACATCCTCATCCGTTTTTGATTTCATAACGGCATTGGACAGGTCCGCCGGGATATCCACATGAAAAACCTTTGGCAGGAGGCTCAGCTGTTTTTTATTGGTGATGGGCTTCAGACCCGGAATAATCGGAACCTCAATGCCGTTTTCCCTGCAGGTTTTAACAAAATCAAAATATTTCTGATTATCGAAAAACATCTGCGTGGTTACATATTCAGCCCCGGCATCCACTTTCGCTTTCAGGTACATCAGATCAGTCGCCAGGTTGGGCGATTCAAAGTGTTTTTCCGGATAACCGGCTACCCCGATACAGAAATCGGTCTTACTCCCGTTTTTAATATCTTCTTCGAGGTAAATACCATGATTCAGGTTCACCACCTGTTTGAGCAGCTCCAGCGCATATTGGTTCCCATCGGGCTCGGGCGTGAATGCAGCTTCGTTTTTCGGGGCGTCCCCCCGTAAAACCAGTACATTATCCACCCCCAGAAAATGGAGGTCGATCAGCGCATCTTCCGTTTCCCGTTTGCCAAATCCCCCGCAGATCAGGTGGGGAACTGCATCGATCTTGTAATGGTTCATGATAGCGGCGCAGATTCCAACCGTACCCGGCCTTTTTCTCACTTCTACCTTCTCAAATGTGCCATCGCTCTTTTTTTTGAACATGGTCTCGCTCCGGTGGTAGGTCACGTTGATAAAGGCCGGCCTGAACTCCATGAGCGGGTCCAGGTGGTCGTATATCGAACTAATCGTCTTTCCCTTCAATGGAGGAAGAATTTCAAAAGAAACCGCGGTTTCTGTGGACTGCCGGATGTGATCTATAACCTTCATCAGTGGGTTTCCCAACGTTTTATTGGTGGATTGCAAACTTAATTCAATAGCATTATAACACAAGCGACTGTTAAACTATTTTAAATTGAACCGGTTACGCATTCTTCCGGTATTTTTGAAGAAATATTACCTCTTTTGAGTCTGACCATCCATACGCACGATCTCGTTAAAAGCTATAGCAACCGCACCGTGGTGGACCGGGTTTCGGTGAACGTGAAACAGGGTGAAATCGTTGGTTTACTCGGCCCCAACGGAGCCGGGAAAACAACCACGTTTTACATGGTTGTCGGGTTGATCAAACCAGACGAGGGCCAGGTTTTCCTCGATGATCTGGACATCACCCGCCTGCCCATGTATAAAAGGGCCCAGTTGGGACTGGGTTATCTGCCACAGGAAGCATCTGTTTTCCGCAAGCTTTCGGTAGAGGACAATATCAAGGCCATCCTGGAAATGACCGGCCTGCCCAGGAAAGAACAACGGGATAAACTGGAGGCCCTGCTGGATGAATTCCGCCTGCACCATGTGCGTAAAAACAACGGAGATTCCCTGAGCGGGGGAGAAAGAAGACGTACTGAAATTGCCCGCGCCCTGGCCGTGGATCCGAAATTCATTTTGCTGGATGAACCCTTTGCGGGCGTTGACCCCATCGCGGTGGAAGATATCCAGGCCGTGGTGGCCCGCCTGAAATATAAAAATATCGGTATCCTTATCACAGACCATAATGTAAATGAAACCCTCTCCATCTGCGACCGGGCATACCTGCTGATCGAAGGAAAGATCTTCAAACATGGTACGGCTGAAGAACTCGCGGCCGATGAACATGTCCGCCGGCTTTACCTTGGCAGGAATTTTGAATTGAAGCGAAAAGACTATCTTCACGAAGAAGCCTCCAGGACCGTCATTTAGGGGGTTACCGGCAGGCAACGGGGTTATTTCTATGTATTATTCCAACGCAACTTGAAATTATTAAGTCCTGCCATATCGCGCCTGGCCAGGATGAGACGCTGGCAAATAGAACAATGGGTACTTGATCCCGTTGCCGTTCAGCGCGAGGTATTGCAGGACCTGGTTACTTCGGCACAGTACACCGAAATCGGCCGCAGGTATAACTTCTCCAAATTATTTTCCATAAAGGAATTTAAAAAAGCCGTACCCATACACGAGTACGACGACCTCAAACCCTATATTCAGCGGATTATGCAGGGGGAAGAAAACCTGCTCTGGAATACACCCATCAACTGGTTTGCCAAAAGCAGCGGCACAACCAGCGATAAAAGCAAATTCATACCGGTTAGCGAAGAAAGTCTCCAGGACAACCACTATCTCGGGGCCAAAGATGTGCTGACCATGTATTATCATTTTCATCCGGAGTCGGACCTGTTAACCGGGAAAGGGCTTGTCATCGGCGGAAGCCATACCATTTACCAGATCAATGCAGACGTTCAATACGGTGACCTGAGTGCCGTCTTGTTGCAAAATTCACCCTTCTGGGGTCACTGGATCCGCACACCGGAACTGCATATCGCCCTGCTGGATGAATGGGAAAATAAAATTGAACAGCTGGCTGAAACGACGATCCGGGAAAACGTCACCTCCATTTCAGGCGTACCCACCTGGACCCTGGTGCTGATGAAAAAGATCCTGGAAAAAACCGGCAAAAAAAATATCCTGGAAGTATGGCCATCCCTTGAATTATACATCCACGGCGGTGTTTCGTTTACACCTTACCGTGAGCAGTTCGAAAAAATCATCGGGGGAGATATCAATTACCTTGAAATGTATAATGCCAGCGAAGGATTTTTTGCGGCTCAGGATTACCCGGGGGAAGACGGAATGCTGCTTTTTACAAACCATGGCATATTTATGGAATTTATGCCCGTGGAAGAATATGGCAAACCGGATCCTCAAACCATCGGTCTGAAAGACGTTGAACTCGGTAAAAACTATGCACCGGTAATCAGCACCAATGGCGGGCTCTGGCGTTACCTCCTGGGAGATACCATACAATTTACACGCCTGGGTCCTTTTCGCATACGGGTCAGCGGCAGACTGAAGCATTTTATCAATGCATTCGGGGAAGAAGTGATCGTGGAAAATGCAGACAAGGCCATTGTCGCCGCGGCGAATCAAACCGGCACCGTGGTGAACGATTATACCGCGGCCCCGGTCTACTTCGGAGACCATTCCAACGGCGCACATGAATGGCTGATAGAATTTGAAAAGGAACCGGAGAACACCGCCCTGTTCGCACTGGAACTCGACAAGGCATTAAAGGACTTAAACAGCGATTATGAGGCCAAACGGCATAAAGACATCGCCCTGCGCCCGCCGATCGTAAAACCGGTCCCCAAAGGACTCTTCATCAGCTGGCTTCGCAAAAAGGGGAAACTGGGCGGACAACATAAGGTTCCACGCCTTTCCAATGACCGCAAAAATATTGATGAACTGCTCCAGATGCTTGAAGAAGGGATTAAAGCCTGAGACTTCTGTTGACGGTATCTTCAAACAACACCCACACCCGCACCTGAATCTTCCTTTTTCAGTAAAACAGCTGCAATCACCAGGCTTACAAAGGAGCAGGTATAAAAAAGGTACCCGTAAGGCACATCTATGAACTGATAAAAAATAAGTAAACTGAGTTTAAAACAGGCCAGGTTGATATTATTCAGTTTCCACTTTTTTTGCAGCAGGCAAAAACCCATAAACAATAAAGGAACCCCAAAACTCAGTACCAGGAGGGATTTATGCAGGAGTGCGATCCGGTGCGGACCGTAAAATTTTGCCAGACCCAGGTTGAGCCAGAAGAATTCAGAACTGTCTTCCCAAACGCGGCCTGCAAAAGCAATATAGTTTCCCGGCAGGTTAATCATCTGTTTAAGGGTTCCGAATCCAAATGGAATCAAAAAGAACAATAGAATTGAAATCAAACCGGTAACCGAAAAGACAATGAGCTTGCGGTAATTTTTCCGGGCTGCAAAAAAAAGCAGGCAAGGAATCAGCCAGCCGATCATGCTATACCGGCTCAGCATACAACAGGAAACAGTAATACCCATTAAAAATGCATTCCCGGAAATCAGGGCCAGGCAGAGCAGGACAAAATAAAAAATGACCACGCCTTCTTCACTCAGGCTGATCAGAAAATGGACATCATTCCTGGCAAAGATCCACCAGAATAATAATGCGGTGACGGCGATCTGCCCATAACCGAAATAACTGTTTTTTCTGACCTGTATGATGAACAAAATGATTGCAAAACTGAGTAATACCGACGCCGCGGTAATCCAGCGCATATCCGCTTTCAGCGCGATGGCAGGTAAATAGGGAAGCCACATGGCCGGCAGATAGATGGGTCGGGTACCATTCCAGATTTCCGGTATCGGATCATATACGTGTTTCCAGTCGCCATGCAGCAATCGTTCATTCATCACTTTCATGATCGGCAACATATCAGCATAATCCGGATCCAGCGGAATCTGGTCCAGCCAGTAGCCCGTTGTAATATAGGCCAGCAGTAGCATCACGATCAGTGCCGGCCATTTCAGCCGGGATTCCTTTTTCAGTACCTCCCAGTGCGGAAGCCGGGCAGCCGGAAGAATCAATATGGAAAAAATAAAAACCAGGCCTGCCACCAGGTAAAGAACGGAAACAACAGCGGCCTGTTTGCCGAGTAAAAGTCCATAGCTCCCAAAAAAGCTTTCTGCAGCCAGGGAAATCAATAACAAATTCTTTCCATTATTCAGATTCATGGTTCGCGAAAAGGCTCAAATTAATATTTATTTTTACCTGCAACCTTTTCAGTTTATATATTTGAGCCTGCTTAATGCAATGAAATGAAACTTTTAGAGGGTAAAATTGTGATTGTTACCGGCGCCGCCCGGGGAATCGGCGAAGCCATTGCGCTCCGGATGGCAGAGCAGGGCGCTCATATTGCGTTTAGTTTTCTATCCAGTGAAGAAAGAGCCAAAGCCCTTGAAGAAAAACTCCGTTCCTTTGGCGTGAAGGCAAAGGGATATAAAAGTAATGCCGGTTCATACGAAGACTGCGAAAAATTCGTCAGCCAGGTTTTGGAAGAACATGGCACCGTGGACGTTTGTATAAATAATGCAGGCATATCCAAAGATAGTTTGTTGCTCCGTCTTAATCCCGCGCAATGGGATGAAGTTATGGAAACCAACCTGAAGAGTGTTTTCAATATGACCAAACAGGTGATACGGCCCATGATGAAAGCGAAAAAAGGATCCATCATCAATATGAGTTCCATTATCGGCATCCGCGGAAATGCAGGCCAGTCGAGCTATGCAGCTTCCAAGGCCGGCATCATCGGATTCACAAAATCCGTTGCCCATGAGTTGGGCAGCCGTAATATCCGCTGTAATGCCATAGCACCCGGCTTCGTGGAAACGGATATGACCCATTACCTTCAGGATGAAGAAAGCGCCAAATCATTTCTTGCCAAGATACCCCTCAATCGTTTCGGAAGCGCCGCTGAAATTGCGGATACAACCCTGTTCCTGGCTTCAGATATGAGCAGTTATATCACCGGCCAGGTTATCAGCGTCTGCGGGGGACTGAACATATAACGTAATTGATTCATTCGGTATAACCTTGTTAAAATTCCCGGTATGCTGTCCGGAATCGGGGTCATCCTGATTCTGAAACAATTGCCCCATCTGATCGGCTATGACCGTGATTTTTCCGGTGATGAAACCTTTGTGCAGTTCGACAGCAACAATACTTTTACCGAACTGATCCGTTCTGTAAATCATATTACCCCCCTGGCACTTGGTATCGGCGTTCTTTCCGTGGCTATCCTGGTGCTTTGGGAGCGGCCTGCATTTAAAAAGAAAAAGATCTTTAAATTTTTCCCAGGACCACTTGTTGTGGTCATTGCAGGCATCGGTATCCAGGCGTTCTTTCAAACAGCCGGTTCCCGGATATCATTAAATCCGAACCAGTTGGTAAGTTTGCCTGTGGCCAGTGATTTCGCTTCCTTTGCCGGCTTTTTTATGTTTCCCAAATGGGAATATCTGGGCAACCTCCGGGTTTGGACGGCCGGCCTGACTATCGCAGTGATCGCCAGCCTGGAAACATTGCTGGGTATTGAAGCAGTGGATAAATTAGATCCAAATAACCGGAGGACGCCAGCCAACCGGGAATTAAAAGCCCAGGGCGTTGGTAATATGGTTTCCGGGTTACTAGGCGGACTGCCCCTGACCTCAGTGATCGTCAGAAGTTCAGCCAATGTGGAGGCCGGTGCAAAAAGTAAATTCTCTGCAATCCTGCACGGATTTCTGATACTGAGCAGTGTTTTATTTATTCCCGGCCTTCTGAATAAAATTCCGCTCAGTGCCCTGGCCGCCATCCTGATCGTTACGGGTTACAAACTGGTAAAACCTTCCATGCTGAAAGAAATATATCAGAAGGGGCTGGACCAGTTTGTTCCATTTGTTGTAACCATGGTGGCCATTTTACTTTCGGACCTGCTGACCGGGATTCTTATCGGAACTGTAGTAGCTTTATTCTCCCTGATCAGGAGTAACTTTAAATCAGCTGTCATGGTGGTTCATGATGAAAACAAATACCTGGGCCGTTTCAGAAAGGATATTTCTTTTCTGAATAAGCCGATCGTAAAGGAAAAACTTGAATCCGTGCCGGCAGATGCTTATGTAATGATCGATCTGACACGGGCAGATTTCATTGACCAGGATATTATTGATGTCGTGAATGAATTTCTTCATCACGCCCATTTAAAAAATATCCGTGTTGAAATTAAAAAGAGCCGGTTTAAATCCGTGCATCAGCTTGTGCATGATCAACCGGCAGCCAGTGAACAGGCTGCCTGACAAATATTTTGACCAGAATTAAAAACCATAGCATGAATTCAATCAATAAATTATTACTGGAAAACAAAGCCTGGGCCGCAGAAAAAAAAGCCGACGACCCGGAATATTTTAAACGACTTTCCCAGATTCAGAAACCGGAATTCTTATGGATCGGCTGCAGCGACAGCCGCGTGCCGGCCAATGAAATTACAGGTACCCAGCCCGGGGAGATTTTCGTTCACCGCAATATCGCCAACCTGGTGATCCATACCGATGTGAACCTGCTTAGCGTGCTGGAATACGCCGTGGTACACCTGAAAGTGCAACAGGTGATCATATGCGGTCATTATGGCTGCGGAGGCATCAAGGCGGCCCTGACCAATCATGATTTCAAACAGGTACTGAATATGTGGCTCCGGAATATTAAAGATGTTTACCGCCTGCACCGCGATGAACTGGAAGGCATTTCCGACCCTGAAAAAAGAGAAGACCGGCTTACGGAACTCAATGTGCAGGAACAGGTTTTACACCTGGCTAAAACCTCGATCATCCAGCGCGCCTGGCAGCACCGCAAAGGTCCCGACCTGCACGGACTGGTTTATGGTTTGAAGGACGGGCTCCTCAATACCATATTTACCATGACTTCCGAAAGTTCCGTAGATCCGCTGTATGCTTATAATGATCTGAGTGAGGAAGGGTAAAAACGCAGAACACCAAACGCCTGATGCTTTTGCCGGCAGTTTACAATTGACAGATTAGAAAGTAAAAAATCATAATAGAAGGTCATATATTTTCCAATTTCCGCACCCGAATATTCAGGCCTTGGTAGTCAGGCTTACTATTGCCTTTTGCGCCCACCCGGTAGTTACCAGCCGGCCGCTGATTTTGGCGCGTTCCGGCAGGAGCTGTTCCCAGTGAGCGGTACCCTGCCAGAACATTTTTTTTATTTCACGAACAGCCTCGGGGCTGGACTGGCTGAGACGATTTACAAGTCTTTGCAGGGAATCATCCAGATCCCGGAGGTTTGTATGAACTTCTGAATAAAGCCCATATATTTTTGCCCATTCGGCCGTTCGCCAGGAAGCCGCATCCATGGCCAGCTGTGAAAAAGCAGAAAGGCCCAGTTTGCGTTCAACGGCCGGCCCGACAACAAAAGGGCCGATCCCGATTTCCAGTTCACTGAGTTTTATTTCCGCTCCCGTCAACGCGATCGCATAATCGGCGGCTGCTGCGATCCCGACCCCGCCTCCCACACATTTACCCTGTATGCGGGCAATAATAAATTTAGGGCATGTACGCATGCTGTTGATGAGATGGGCAAATCCATTGAAAAAATATTCCCCTTCCAGACTGTTTTTTATTTGAACAAGCTCTGAAAAAGAAGCCCCCGCACAAAAAGCTTTTTCACCGGAAGATTTCAAAACAATTACACGGATTTCATCATCCAGTCCGGCTTTCTGAATATGACTGGCAAGATCATTTAACAGGGCCCGGGGCATGGAATTGCTTTGCGGATGAAAGAATTCGATGATCATGGTTTGCCCATGCCTTTCCGATTTTACGTATCCGGGCTTTTGATCCGCCATATTTTATATTTTTTTCCTGACCATGGTCAGTATGGTTGCAATCATCACCGACTCACCCGAATCATCATAAACATCCACATACCATTTTACGATGCCTTTGGGGATATCGTTTTCATCCTTTACATCCTGCGCTGTTTTTTCCTTACAGGTAAAACGCACGCCGATGGATGTTCCCGGATAAACCGGTTTCAGAAACCGGCATTCATCAATCCCATAATTCAGCAGCACGGGTCCCCTGGCGGCATCTACAAATAATCCGGCTGCTGCACTGAGTATAAAATACCCATGGGCAACCCGTTTTTCAAATAGGGTATCTTTAAAAGAACCATGCTCCATATGCGCATAAAAATAGTCCCCGCTGATATCCGAAAAGCGGCTGATATCTTCATCTGTAATTTTCCGGTGTGCTGTATGTACGCTGTCCCCGACCTCCAATTCTTCAAAATATTTTCTGAAAGGATGTTTTTCCTCCAGTTTTTGTACAGCATGCGCCTGGTAAACCGAAGTGATGGCAGTGAGGCTGTCCGGCGAACCCTGGATCGCAGCTCTTTGCATATAATGTTTTACGCCGCGGGCCCCGCCCATTTCCTCCCCACCTCCGGCGCGACCCGGACCGCCATGAACGAGCATGGGAAGCGGGGACCCGTGGCCGGTGCTTTCTTTGGCACTTACACGGTTCAGCACTAAAATTCTTCCATGATGGGTAGCCGCAGCCACCACATAGGCTTTAGCAGTCTGATCCCTTGAAGTCACGACCGTACTGCAAAGCGAACCCTTTCCTTTTTTTGAAAGCTGAATGGCTTCTTCCAAATCCCTGTAAGGCATCAGGGTACTTACCGGCCCGAAGGCTTCAATATCATGTACACCGCTGTTTTCAAAGGGTCTTTCATTCTGCAATAAAACGGGGCTCATGAAGGCGCCCCTGCCTATATCTGCATCGAGAAGCTCCACGCTATCCAGTGAACCATATATTATTTGGGAAGAAGCGAGTAATTTTTGTACCTGTTGTTTCACTTCCTTTCTTTGATCCTGGCCGGCCAGTGAACCCATCCTGACTTTTTCATTCATCGGGTTACCAATCAGGGTTTGTGCCAGCGCAGCGGAAATGGACCTGCGCATGTCTTCCATCTTATGTACCGGAACAAATATCCGCCGGATCGCCGTGCATTTTTGTCCCGCTTTCACTGTCATCTCCTTACGCACTTCCTTTACAAAAATTTCCCATTCGGGCATGTCCGGTTCCACGTCTTCACCCAGTACAATACAATTCAGGGAATCTGCTTCCATAGTGAATGAAACATTTTCCCTCAGTATCGAAGGATTCGATTTTAATTTCAGGCCGGTTGCCGCAGAACCGGTAAACGTGACTACATCCTGGGCATCGAGCAGATCGAGCAGGTTGCCCGTGCTGCCACAGAGCAACTGCAGGGCACCTTCGGGCAGGATACCGGAAGCATGGATTTCACGCACGACAGCCTCCGTTAAGAAACTGGTGCAGGTGGCCGGTTTCACGATAGCCGGCATGCCGGCCAGCAGGTTGACCGCTATTTTTTCCAGCATCCCCCATACCGGGAAATTATAGGCATTGATATGAATGGCAACCCCTTCTTTGGGAACCAGGATATGCTGGGCCATAAAGCTGTGGTTCCTGCTGAGGCTGACCGGTTCTCCGTCTGTGCAAAAAGGCTGATCGGGAAATTTCCTGCGCAGGGAGGCATAGGAAAACAGGTTCCCGATGCCGCCTTCCAGGTCGATCCAGGAATCCGCCCGGGTCGCGCCCGTCTGGTAACTGATCCGGTAAAATTTTTCGAGATGGCTTTTGAGATGAAGGGCCAGGGCTTTGAGCATCCGGCCTCTTTCATGAAAACTCATTTTGCGTAAGGCCGGATTTCCATGCTCCCTTGCATACCGGAGGATTTCCAGGAAATCAAGACCTTTAGTCCCTGCCTGGTACAGGGGAACACCCGTAACGGCATCAGCAAGTATTTGTCCGTCTCCCTCGCCTTCGATCCAGCGACCCGTTACAAAGTTTCCAAGCTTTTGCATTCTTATACGCTTAACGCTTAATGCCTGACGCTTTTCAGTTCATGAACAAGCGTGTAAACCGCAAATTCAGGCATCTTGCTTTTAGTTAGCTATTACCGTTCTTACCATCCCAAAATCCAGGCGAACATGAGGGGCACGACGATGGTTGCATCACTTTCCACAATATACTTGGGTGTATGGATATCCAGTTTACCCCAGGTAATTTTTTCGTTGGGCACGGCACCTGAATAAGATCCGTAGGAAGTGGTTGAATCCGATATCTGGCAGAAATAACTCCAGAAAGGCACATCGTGCCATTCCAGGTCCTGGTACATCATCGGTACCACGCAAATCGGGAAATCACCCGCGATACCTCCGCCGATCTGGAAAAATCCAATGCCCTTGCCCCCTGAGTTTTTGCGGTACCATTCGCTCAGCCATACCATGTATTCGATACCACTCTTCATCGTGCCGGCTTTGAGTTCGCCTTTTACGATGTAAGAAGCGAATATATTTCCCATGGTACTGTCTTCCCATCCACCGACTACAATGGGCAGGTTTTTTTCTGCGGCTGCAATCATCCAGCTGTCTTTCACATCGATTTCGTATCCGTCCTGCATCAC
>DHWT01000292.1:15016-27659 GCA_002413325.1 Chitinophagaceae bacterium UBA5175
TCCTTCCATAACTGCACGATATGTTTCTGGATTTTACGGAATGCTTCTTCTTCCGGAATACAGGTATCGGTTACGCGGTTCAGGCCCTGCTCCAGCAGTTCCCATTCCTGTTGCGGCGTAAGATCCCGGTAATTCGGCACTCTTTTGTAATGGGAATGCGCCACCAGGTTCATGATATCTTCTTCCAGGTTGGCGCCCGTGCAGGATATGATATGCACTTTGTCCTGCCGGATCATTTCAGCCAGGGAAACTCCCAGCTCTGCCGTACTCATGGCGCCAGCCAGGGTAACCATCATTTTCCCGCCTTCCATTAAATGGCTTTCATACCCTTTGGCTGCGTCGATGAGTGCCGCCGCGTTAAAATGCCTGTAATGATGGGCTATAAACTGGGAGACCGGTCCTTTATTCATGATTTTTTTATGTGGAAGGGCAAAAATAATCTTTTTGGGCTTAACGCATAACGCGTAAGGCTTAACGCTTAACGCCCACAACTCATCACTCATAACTCATAACCCGTCCCCTGTTGCCAACTGTTATCCGCTATCCATGTCCGTCATCGAATAAAATGTAATTTTATTAACATGAATTACCTGGCGCACGCCTATCTTTCTTTTAGTGACCCGGACGTTCTGGCGGGCAATATGATCAGCGATTTTGTGAAAGGCAAAAAGAAATTCGACTTCCCGGATCGCATTCAAATGGGCATTATGCTGCACCGTAAAATTGATGAATATACCGATACACATCCTGCCACCAGGCAGGCTAAAGAATTTCTTAAAACATCGGCTGGCCCGTATGCAGGAAGTTTCGTAGACATTATCTACGATCATTTCCTGGCCCTGGATACTTATGAATTTGAAGAAGGGCAACTGGCTCTTTTCGCCCAAAATACGTACACACAACTGGAAGCTTACGAAAAATGGCTGCCCGAAAAATTTCAGAAATTCTTTTATTACATGCGTTTGCAAAACTGGCTTTTGAACTACCGGTCGGCCGAAGGAATTCATAATAGTTTCCGGGGCCTTTGCCGGCGCGCAAAATATATTGATGACCCGGAACCCGTTTTTGAAGCCTTTATGGAGCATTATGAAGCGTTAAAAATGGCCTATGAATTTTTCTTTCCCCATGTAAAAGCCCTTGCATATCACGAACTGCTCTACCTTCGCGGCGGTTAATAATCTTTACCTGTTTAATTTTGCCTCCCATGATAAATATGAAATCCTTACTGCTTTCTGTCTTTTTAGTGTCTGCCTCCGGCTTTTGCTTAGCCCAGACAGCCCTTCCGCCCCTGGATAAATCGCCCATGGATATGTGTTATTACCCGGTGGACTACCCCGTGCTGAAAATCCAGCATAAATCGGATGCTCCCTTAATTGCGCGGGTGATTTATGGCAGGCCCCAAAAGAATAACCGGAACATTTTCGGGGACCTGGTGCCCTACGATATGATCTGGCGGGTCGGAGCCAATGAAGCCACTGAAATTGAATTTTTCAGGGATGTGAAAATCGCCGGCAAAAAACTGGCCAAAGGAAGATATACTTTGTATGCCATCCCCGGCACTGAAAAATGGACCCTGGTCCTCAACAGGGAAACCGATACCTGGGGCGCTTTTGGATATGATGCGAAAAAAGATGTACTGAGGACAGACGTCAAAGTAATTACAAGGCCGGATATCATTGATGTATTTACGATTTGTTTCGAAGGAACCGATAAAAATAAAACCAGCCTGATGATCGCCTGGGACAACCAGGAAGTACACCTGCCCATCAGCTGGTAAATGCTGATCCATTTAAAAAACGATTATGAAATTTGCAACCCGTGTAATTCATGCAGGAATGGAACCCGACCCGAGTACGGGCGCGATCATTCCTCCCATCTACCAGACTTCAACTTTTGTTCAGGCAGCCCCCGGCGACCACAAGGGATATGAATATGCCCGTTCACAAAACCCGACCCGAAAGGCCCTGGAAACCGCACTGGCTTCCATCGAGAATGCACGCTTTGCCCTTTCTTACAGCAGCGGTGTCGCGGCCTCCGATGCGGTGATCCGCCTGCTGCTGCCCGGCGACGAAGTGATTGCAGCCAATGATATGTATGGAGGAACCTTCCGTCTTTTTTCCAAAATTTTTGAAAAAACGGGTATCCATTTTCATTATGTGAATATGCAGAACCCCGAAAATATCCGTGGCCTGATCAATGAAAAAACAAAACTCATCTGGACGGAAACGCCAACCAATCCCCTGATGAATATTGTGGACCTGGCTGCCGTGGCGGCCATCGCCAAAGAAAAACATCTCCTGCTTTGCGTTGACAATACCTTTGCATCACCATACCTGCAAAACCCCCTGGACCTGGGCGCCGATATAGTGATTCATTCGGCCACCAAGTACCTGGGCGGCCACAGCGACGTGATCCACGGCTGCTTAATGATGAACGATCCGGCGCTGCGCGAGCAATTATATTTTATACAGAAATCCTGCGGTGCGGTTCCCGGTCCGCAGGACTGCTTCCTGGTGCTCAGGGGTATAAAAACCCTGGAACTGCGTATGCAGCGGCATTGCGAAAACGGAGAAAAAATCGCTCACTGGCTCCGTAAGAATTCAAAAGTAAAAACCGTTTACTGGTGCGGGTTTGAAGACCACCCGGGATACGCCGTTGCCAGCAGACAAATGCGCGGATTCGGCGGCATGATCAGTTTCGAATTGAAAAACAGTTCTGCCGAGGAAACGAAACGGGTTTTGTCGGCCACCCGTTTATTTTCGCTGGCGGAAAGTCTCGGTGGCGTGGAATCCCTGATCAGCCACCCGGCCAGCATGACCCATGCGTCCATCCCCCGGGAAGAACGAATTAAAAACGGCCTCAGTGATTCCCTGATCCGCCTCAGCGTAGGCATCGAAGATGCCGGAGACCTGACGGAAGACCTGGATCAGGCGATTGGATAAATCAATATGGCAGCCTTCCCGAATAAAAAAGAACTGCGGGATTTTCTTGAAAAGAAAGTGCTGCAATACAACCATCCTTCTTTTATCGCGACGGATCCCATATCCGTGCCCCACCGTTTCAAATTAAAGCAGGATATAGAAATTGCAGGGTTCTTTGCAGCCGTCTTTTCCTGGGGCAACCGGACCACGATCATACGGAAGTCCAATGAGCTCATGAAAGGCATGGATGATGCGCCTTATGCGTTCATCCGGGACCATCAGTCCGCCGACCTGAAACGCCTGCTGGGCTTTAAACACCGCACTTTTAACGCGACAGACCTTTTATATTTCATTCATTTTCTGAAGAGCCATTACCAGCAATCGGATTCGCTGGAATCCGCATTTCTTCCGGATCTTTTGAATGAAAAAGAACCGGATACCCGGAAAGCTTCTTTTTTAACTGCTGAAAAAAGAACGACCATTCAGTTGAATTCCGCCATTCCTGTTGAAGATGAATTCGTAAAAAAAGCGCTGTCTGCTTTTTATGACCGTTTTTTTTTCCTGGAAGATGCCCCGCGCAGAACGAAAAAACATATTGCGAGCCCTGAAAAAAATTCCACCTGTAAAAGGCTCAATATGTACCTGCGCTGGATGGTCCGGCAGGATAAGCGAGGCGTTGACTTTGGCATCTGGAAGCAAATTTCATCTGCCGATCTGATTTGTCCGGTGGACCTGCACGTGGCCCGTGTTGCCAGGGGATTCGGGCTGATCAGCCGGAAGCAGACGGACTGGCATACGGCGATGGAACTCACCATGGGACTGCGATCGATGGACAAAAAAGATCCGGTGAAATTTGATTTTGCCCTATTCGGACTCGGTGTAATGGAAAAATATTAATACATCAGCTCCCGCACTTTTTCCTTGTCTTCCTTTTCCTTTTTCAGGTCGAACATGGTACCAAAAACCCGGTCCCAGAAGGTGGTGCTGACACCAAATCCTTTGTGTTCATCTTTGTAATGGTGCAGGTGATGATTCCGCCAAAGGGGTTTCATCCATTTGAACGGGGGATTCCAGGCATGAATGGCGTAATGCATACTGCCATACAGGAGATAACCCAGTATGAACCCGGAGAAGAATACGAATGCATATTCTTTCATGACCAGGTACATGATCCCAAAAATCGTGGAGGAAATAATGATGCTGGGTACCGGCGGCATAAAAAGGCGCTCTTTATCCCTTGGAAAATGATGGTGGTTCCCATGCATCACATAAATAAACTTTTGCGCCCTTTCACTGTCTGCGATGGCATGAAAGGCAAAGCGATGCATCAGGTATTCGAAGAAAGTCCAGAAGAAAACACCCCCTGCAAAAGTGAAAAGTATGTTTGCATAACTGAATTCAAATCCAAAATGACTGAGATATATAAAATAAACAATTACAGGCAGGTATATTCCCCAGATGACCAAAGGATGGGTTTTGGTGAGCATTTCCATATAGTTATTACGGAAAAGCTGCGCCTGTCCTTTATTATGAATCTTTTCGAACTTCATTTCATGGGATTTATGTCGCAAAAATAAGCCAAAACAGGTTAAAAACCAGCACTTTCCCAGTATACCGTGTACCGTTGAAAGTTGGCCGTTGACCGTTGGGCGTTGGCCGTTGGCCGTTGGTCGTTGACAGATGAACGGTTTTTGGGCTTCAGGCTTTAAGCTTAAACTGTACCTTTGCGGGAATTTCGAAACGCAAACCCCTTTATGTCTCATCCTTCGTTATCTGAACAGGAAATCATACGCCGCGAAAAATTAAAATCCCTGGTTGAAATGGGTATTGACGCCTATCCTGCAGCGGCATACCCGGTAAATAGCCATGCGGCTGAAATTAAATCCAGTTATACCGAAGAAAATAAGGCCGGTTTTGAATCCGTTTGCCTGGCAGGGCGCATTATGAGCATCCGGGATATGGGAAAAGCTTCTTTTGCCGTGATCCAGGACAGCAGCGGACGTATCCAGTTATATATCAAACGGGATGATATTGCACCCGGCGAGGACAAAAGTGCCTACGACAGGGTCTGGAAGCACCTGGTGGACCTGGGGGATATCATTGGGGTGAAAGGATATGTTTTCATCACAAAAACGGGCGAAATATCCGTTCATGTGAAGGAACTGACGCTTTTATCGAAGGCACTCCGACCCATTCCGGTGGTAAAGGAAAAGGAAGGTGAAACCTTTGATGCCGTCACCGATCCGGAGTTTCGTTACCGGCAACGGTATGCTGACCTGATCGTGAATCCCCAGGTGAAGGAAGTTTTCATCAAAAGGACAAAAATGATCAACAGCATGCGGGAGTTCCTGAACGGGGCCGGTGCACTGGAGGTGGATACGCCGGTTCTGCAAACCATTCCGGGCGGAGCAGCTGCGCGGCCATTCATCACCCACCACAATGCCCTGGATATTCCCTTCTACCTGCGTATTGCCAATGAATTATACCTCAAGAGGCTGATCGTGGGCGGATTCGACTGGGTGTATGAATTCAGCCGGAATTTCAGGAACGAAGGTATGGACCGCACGCATAACCCGGAATTCACCATACTCGAATTTTACGTGGCTTACAAGGATTATTTCTGGATGATGGAAACAACAGAATCCATGCTGGAAGCTGCTGCCATGGCGGTGAATGGTACGACCATCGTACGAGCAGGAGACCATGACATAGACTTTAAAGCACCCTATAAAAGAATCAGCATTTATGATGCGATCCGGGAAGCGACCGGTACCGATGTTTCCGGTATGGGCGAAGAAGATCTGAGGAACCTTTGCCGGCAGCTCCATATTCCGGCCGATAACAGCATGGGTAAAGGAAAACTCATTGATGAATTATTCAGTGCAACCGGTGAACACCGCTTTATACAACCTACTTTTATCATCGATTACCCCGTGGAAATGAGCCCCCTGACCAAAAAGCACCGGTCCAAAAGCGGGCTGGTGGAACGGTTTGAACTCATCATTAACGGCAAGGAGATTGCGAATGCCTATACTGAGCTGAATGATCCGTTGGATCAGCGGGAACGGTTTGAAGAACAGGTAAAGCTGATGGAAAGAGGAGATGAAGAAGCCATGTTTATCGACAATGACTTTTTGAGGGCCCTGGAATACGGTATGCCGCCCACTGCCGGCATCGGCATCGGTATTGACCGGCTCTGTATGCTGCTCACCAGCCAGTCTTCCATACAGGATGTGCTGCTGTTTCCCCAAATGCGGCCGGAGGAAAGTTTAAAGCCCAAGGCCTGAACGCAAACGTAGATTTTCTTTTAAATAGGGTTCACGATAAAGGGAAATGCTTCTCAATATGAATTACTTAGGGAACTACTCATTAAAATATAACCTTAGGTGTTCAGCGTTACACGTTATGCCTGATACGTAGTTTTACGAATTTCTACCGTAGAAACTGTAAAAAGGAGATCGAGCGCAATCCCGCTTGTATCAGCTTTTGCGATTTGTATGTTTACATCGTCCTAGTGACAGACGCCCGGCTAAATGGAATCAGATCCAATTCCTTAGAAAAGCGAACTATGAAACCAAACAAAACCATTTAACAGGGCCCGGTCACAGACAGTTAAAATCCAAATTCCAATAGAAAGACCAAAATCCTACGAAGTGTTGAAATTTGTACCCTATTGATGACCAACTTGGTAACGGTTAGGTTAAGTACAAACACATTCAGAGCCCCGGTGTATTCCGGGGCTTTTTGTAAACTGCTGACCATTTTGCGTCAGGCCCTATTCAGTAAGCTTAAATCTTAATTCTTCGGCATTCCATTCTCCGGGAAAGCAAAAGGTCCCGTAATCTGGTAAATGGTATACCCGCTGAAGTCCTGTGGGGCTTCGAGACCTGTACCATAGAGTATGGTACCTCCTGCCTTATGGATCTGTACGGGTTTATCAGTATAAAATTTTTCGGCTTTCTGGTCCCACCAGAGTTCCTTGCAATAAAGGGTATCCCCTTTAAGAATATTCATGACTACCACACTGTCCCGCAGATATACCTTCCCATCCTGTTCCCGCCATTTCCCATAGCGCGCGTTCATAATACTTTCAATGACCAGCGAATCATTGTAAAAATCCACATGAAGGCTGTTCGGAAATTCAACATAGGGGGAATCCACTTCATTCCGGCGCATATACGGCGATGTGAGTTTGGCCTTTACTTTGGCGCTTTCGCTCATATAAGCCGTGATATTTCTTCCTTCATCCACACTGATATGTTTCTGGCGGAAATTGGGCAGGGTTTTCATATTATTTTCACAGGCGGAAAATAAACCGCACAGGAAAATATAAAATACCCAATCCCTGTACAAGCGAAGTGTTCTCAATTTGAAAAATTATATTCACTGATTACGTAAAGTCCCTTGAAAATCAAATCCGGATCCTCCCTGATCTTTTTCTTCAGAAAAGGCCGGAAATATTGTGCGTCCCCGCCCGACATCAAGACGTGCAGGTTTTCATACCGTTCTTCATATGCTTCAATTACGCCGTCAATTTCTTTTGACATACCAAACAGGACGCCCGACTGAATATTGGTTTTCGTATCATAACCCAGCAAAGGAAAATTCCAATGGGGCTTCACCAGGGGAAGTTTGGCCGTAAATATTTCCAGGGATTTAAACCGCATTTCCATGCCCGGTGAGATACTGCCTCCCATAAACTGATGAAACCGGTTGATATAGTTGTAAGTTACGGCAGAACCCAGGCCGATCACCAGGTTGTTTTTCTGCGGGAATTCATGAGCCGCAGCAACGACCAGTGCGAGCCGGTCGGCCCCGATGGTTTCCGGTTTTCCTACCGGTGTCGTAATGGGCAAGCGGGAATGAAAATCCAGCCTGTGAAATGCTGTTTTACTTTTTAGTAGTTCTTCCATACCGGCCGGGTGATTCACAACGGAAGAAAGGATGGTTTTATCTGGTTTGAAAGTTTCCAGACATTGACGCAGATCTTCCAGGCCATCCTCCCGGAACTGGCCGGTATGCCGGATTTCCCCACTGGAAAAAAGGGCCCATTTCAACCGGGTGTTACCAAAATCCAAACAAAGGGTGGTGGACATTATTTTCTATTCAGTTGTTTAAGGCGTTCTTCTTAAAATCGGAAGGAAGATAAATTTTTAAAATGGCCATTCAGCTTAACCCGTTCTTTTAAAACCTCCATCTCTGCGACCACCGGCAACACCTTTCCCAGGTGTCTTTTTAAATATTCCTGTCTTTGTTCTTCCCGGAATAATCCGAGTAATTCATATTCCTCTTCCATTGATAAACCGGCGTGATGGGCGAGGTCATACGCATTCAGCTCTTCATCGGGTTTGCGGAAATCCTTGCTGATATTCAGTACCCGGTGAAGTTCGCGAATGGCTTTGAGAACCACCTGCATCAGCTCCTTTTTCTGGTAAACCTCAGAATTTTCCGGGTAATTTACAATGGCACCACTATACAGTTTACCCGGGATTTCTTTAATGATCTCCAGGATGCGGAAAACAACGGTACCCTGGGAGATGATATCCATCTCGCCATTTTCATACTCCCTGACAATCTCCTTTATGTTCACCAGGGTTCCGAATTCAGCAACCTGGCCATTGATCACTGCCGGAATACCAAAGGATTTATTATTACCTGAACATTCTTTAACCAATTCCCTGTATCGCGGTTCAAAAATATGCAGGTTGAGTATTTCTCCCGGGTAGAGAACAACATTTAACGGGAATATGGGAATGAAATTCGTCATATAATCAGTGGTTATGGGATCTGTCTTACATCAGCCGACAAATTTAATCGCTGCTTCCGCTTTATCTGAAAATTTCTTTTGGTTCCCCGGCAGGCCGCAGCATCCCTGCTTTTTAACTTATTTTTGATCCATGCCAGAACCCGGTGACCATAAGCCATTAATAACTGCTGATGTTTTAAGCCATGGCGATTTTCAGACGGTTGCCCGCGCCATTTCACTGGTTGAAAATGCCAGACCGGGCGCTGATGAATTGTTGAAAAGTATCCCCTATAAGCATGTGCCTGTTATCGGGATCACCGGTCCGCCCGGTGCAGGTAAAAGCACCCTGACCGACGCGCTCATCAAACAATTTGTAGGGGAAGAAAAAAAACTGGCGATCCTTTGCGTGGATCCTTCTTCATCTTTTCATTCAGGCGCCCTGCTGGGCGACAGGATCCGGATGAACCGCTGGTATAATCACCCCGGTGTTTTTATCCGCTCGCTGGCATCCCGGGGTACCGTTGGCGGACTCCATCCACAGATTTTTCAAATCACCGACCTGCTGTCGGGTGCGGGTTTTGATTACATACTGATTGAAACGGTGGGCGTGGGACAATCCGAAGTGGATATCGCCCGGCTGGCCGACCTGGTTGTTCTGGTGCTGGTTCCGGAGTCCGGGGATGATATTCAAACCATGAAGTCAGGCATCATGGAGATCGGCGACCTGTTCGTAGTGAATAAATCTGACAGGCCGGGTGCTGAACAATTTCTCCTTTCTTTAAAGTCATCCATTCACTACCAGACGGCAAAATCAATTGATGAAATATCTTTTTATCAAACCATTGCCACCGAAGAAAAGGGAATTGATGAGCTTTTTGCTGCAATAAAGAAAAACGTCCGGCACCCTGCGCCTGCACGTTCACTGAAGCTGCTTACCCAAAAAGCCTGGCAATTGATAGCTGCTCAACGCATGCGCGATATAAATACGGAAGCGCTCCGTGTGGCCATAGAAAAAGCCATGCCGGACGCAGATTTTAATATCTACCGGTTTGCTGAATCTTTATCGGGGAAATAACCAGGATACATTGATAAGACCTGCAGGATCAAATAGGAACCGAAAAAAATTGGTGATGTGGAGACCCTGCCGGTTAATAGAACCTAAACTAATACTTAATCTGAGTCATTCGCTTGTGTATACGTTATCCTATTGAATCGATTTCAGGGATGCCTGTATCCGTTTAAAATGGTTTTTCATACGGACTGAAAATGAGAGGACCGGTTCCGGGAGCGCCCCGTCAAAAGGCGACCCGCTCCTGAGAAATTTTTTTGTAAATGTCCGGGCACTCATGCCCCATTTGGAAATAAATGTATAATAACCCCGGTTCCGTACCATGCGGACGGTGGATTTGCCGCCAAAATGATAAACCCGGCTTGCGCCCAACCCCCTGAACAGGCGGATACCTGCCTTCCAGAGCTTCATGGAAAAATCCGGATCTGAGTAGAGTCCGGGTGAAAATTCAGTACTATAACCTCCCACCAGGTCCCAGATTTTTTTGTGAACGATATTGGGTGGCCAGGTTGCCCCCTGCCAGTCGCTTTTTTCCGGCACTTTAAATTCTCTGAGCAGGGCTTCTTCCCGGAAGGAATCCGGGTCAGTGCCGAAATGCTGCACAATCACACAGTCGTTGCCCGTTTGAACCGGTTCAATGGCCGTTGCTGATAGAAAGAAAGCGTCGTGGCCGATGGTTTTTATTTCAGATAAGAGATGCTGATCCCAGCCGGGACATACATACATATCATCATTTAGATACAAAAAATAATCCGCTGTGGCCAGGGTACGGCATTGATTCAGGGCATAGCAAACGCCGATATTTTCTTCGGAAAGGGTATAACTCAGGTCGGCCTGCGATTTAACCCAGTCGCGGGTTCCGTCATTTCCCTCATTGATGTGAATGATGATCTGGTGGGCAAAAGTTGCGTGTTTCCGCAAACTGTCAATACATAACCTGAGATAAGGCAGGTTATTCCAGGTTGGAATGAAAACAGAAAAGACGGGAGCATCCATCAATACAGATCTGGATTCCCGGATCAAAAAGTTTTGATCATGCATGGTATGCGGATGGAATGATTACCTGTTCATTTTCCACCACCGGTAACCCAGTATTCCTCCAATGGCGAGCGGTGTGAAGGCAAGATACATGATGCCTGCATTAAATGCTTTACCGGGCCTTTCCCCCATCTGTTGAACGGTACGTGTGCAAATGGAGCATTGAGAATAACTTCTTTTCACCGAACCCAAACTGAGGATCAGGATGAACGACATCACCCAAAAACCAAGTTTTCTTTTCATATATCCTGATTTAAGGCAAAAATACGTTTTTAAGGTCTACCCAACTTCCTCCGTCTTCAGCATTTTCTGATACTTCTTGCGGGTGTCTTCATCCAGAATGGTCTTGCGGAGCCGGATATTTTTCGGTGTTACTTCAATGCATTCGTCCTGCTGGATATATTCCATACATTCTTCGAGGGTCATCTGGATCTTCGGAATGATGCGAACGGAATCATCACTTCCGCTGGCGCGCATATTAGTCAGTTTCTTACCTTCTGTTGCATTCACGATCAGGTCGCCCGGTTTGATATGTTCTGCGATGATCTGGCCTACATATACTTCTTCACCCGGATCCACAAAAAACGATCCGCGGTCCTGCAGTTTGTCGATCGAATACCCGGTAGTGGCCGCCTGGTTTTTTGCAATCAGGACCCCGTTACTTCTTCCGGGGATCGGCCCTTTCCAGGGTTTATATTCAGCAAACCGGTGGGCCATAACCGCTTCTCCGGCTGTATTGGTGAGCATGCTCGAGCGCAGGCCGATCAGGCCGCGGGACGGGATTTCAAATTCCAGGTGCTGCATATCCCCCTTGGTTTCCATCACATGCAGTTCCCCTTTTCTCTGGGTAACCATATCGATCACTTTCCCGCTGTAGTCGTTCGGCACATCCACCACGAGAATTTCAAAGGGTTCTGATTTCTTGCCATTGATTTCCTTAACGATAACCTGAGGCTGACCCACCGTGAGTTCATATCCTTCCCTTCTCATGGTTTCAATCAGGATGCCCAGGTGGAGAATTCCGCGGCCAAATACGAGAAAACTATCCGCGCTCCCGGTATCTTCTACCCGGAGGGCCAGATTTTTTTCAGTTTCTTTCATGAGACGGTCCCGCAAATGCCGGGAAGTCACAAACTTTCCGTCCTTGCCGAAGAAAGGGGAATTGTTAATGGAAAACATCATGCTCATCGTGGGTTCGTCCACACTGATCACGGGTAATGCTTCCGGGTTATCCTGGTCACAAATGGTATCGCCGATATTGAAGTCCTCCAATCCGACTACTGCACAGATATCGCCGCAGAGCACTTCTGTTGCTTTCTTTTTCCCGAGGGATTCAAAAACATAGAGTTCTTTCACCCGGGATTTTTTGATGGTCCCGTCTGCCTGCATCAGCACAATGGGCTGACCCTCTTTGATGCTTCCCCGGGCCACTTTGCCCACGGCGATCCTTCCCAGGAAAGAAGAATAATCCAGTGAAGTGATCTGCATTTGCAGCGGACCTTCATTTTTAACAGGGGCTGGTACATATTTAATGATACCATCCAGCAAAGGAGTGATATCGGTTGTGGGTGTCTGTGAATCATTGAACCATCCGTTTTTTCCTGAACCATAATAGGTCGGGAAATCAAGCTGCGCTTCTGTTGCATCCAGGTTGAAAAACAATTCAAAAACCGCCTCATGTACTTCTTCCGGACGGCAATTGGGCTTGTCCACCTTATTGATGATTACGATGGGGCGAAGGTTCAGGTGCAGGGCTTTCTGTAATACGAACCGGGTTTGCGGCATGGGACCTTCGAAGGCATCCACCAGCAGCAACACGCCATCTGCCATCTTGAGAACCCGTTCCACTTCACCGCCAAAATCGGCGTG
>DHWT01000292.1:27910-28068 GCA_002413325.1 Chitinophagaceae bacterium UBA5175
CCGCCAAAATCGGCGTGACCGGGTGTATCGATGACATTGATCTTAACGCCATTATAATAAACAGCCGCATTCTTACTGAAAATGGTAATCCCCCTTTCCTTTTCAAGATCGTTGCTATCCATGATCAGCTCACCGGTTTCCTGGTTGTCCCGGAATAC
>DHWT01000271.1:0-3025 GCA_002413325.1 Chitinophagaceae bacterium UBA5175
GGATCGGAATAGAACCGGCTTATGCCTTCTATCAAAAACAGTTTTTAGTGAATGCCAACCTGCATTTTGCCTTACGGTAAATAAAAAATCCATGCAGCCTGTTCAGGCAGGCTGCATGGATGGATACTTCCGGATTAATGAACCTTATCTACATTATTGTATTTATCAGTCCATGCATCCATTTTAGGTTTGTCTTTTTTGGATTCATAGATGGTAACGAGCATATCATAGGAATCCCGCAGCGCCACTTTATCTGCCCTCTTTAATTTTCCCTGGTTTCCCAGTAACTGATCTACTTTTTCGAGATAGGGTATGGCTTCGTCGAATCTTTTAGCAGCCAGTGCACGGTATTCCTGGCGTTTTTTCAACTCTTCGGCATTGGTATTTCCCTTGGGTTTCCCGAGCACCTGGAATTCAACCCCTTCATTGTAAGAAATCTGTCCCAATACCAGGTAGGACTGGGGGTAATTGGGATTGAGTTTCACACTCGTGAGCAATTTATCCTGTGCTTTTTTAATTAAATCATCTGCGTTGGTCACCCGTTTTCCTGTGCTTGTATCAGTGGCATACTGGTATAACTCCAGTCCATAGTTGAAAAAATAAATGGCACTGTCCGGGTGTTCCTTATTGATCTGTTCATATTTTGCGAACAGGGAATCCTTGGGACCGTTTTTCCTGAGTTCATCCAGCGTCAGTTCATCATAGAAAATATCATTCGGGTATTTGGATTTTCCGATGGCAATATATTTAGCCGCATTGTCCTTATCCCCTTTGCGTGTATAATAATCTGACAGCCATTTATAGATTTCGGCCATATCATTTCCACTGATTTTTGTAATACCGGAATCTGCGATCGTTTTATAGTAAATAACGGCTTCATCCCGTTTGCCGGCTTTTTCAGCCGAAATGCCTGCATACAGCAGGGAAGTTGAATCCATGCTCTGTTTGATCCAGCCCTGTTTGTACATAAAATTGATGGCAGAAACGGCAGCTGCGAAATCCCTGTAGGCATCGTCATATTTTTGCGCATTATAATTGGCTGCACCGCCCTGGAATAATCCCGAGTAAATCGAGTTCACGGGTTTGTAACCATCGGCGACCAGCATGACCCCTTTCTTATCATCGTATTCCTTGTATTTTTTCAATGCGTCCAGCGCCTGGATCAGGGCATCCGGATACTGTGTTTTCAACTGCGCATTCGTTCCGATCGTATCATAAATTTTCACTTTGGTATACCAGGCTTCTGCATTTTTCTGGTATTTTTCAACCAGCAGTGCCTTGTCAATTTCGTCTTTGGCTTCAACGAACTTATTTGCTTTCAGTAAATCTTTCGCTTTATCTACAGATTGGCCAAACAATCCGGAACAAACAACCGCCGTTAATAGGCTTAAAAGCATCCGTTTCATGAGATTTTTTATTTGAAGTTTTCTGATGACAATTATTCCGGGCTGGGTTCAGCCGGCAAAACACCGGTTACCGGCCCCTCGCCTTCCCTGGCTTCCTCAATGGTTGATTCTTCGTCGAGCTGTGTAATAGCGGCTATCCCATCGCCTTCATCGAGCCGGATCAGTTTAACACCCTGCGTGGCACGCCCCAGTTCACTGATCCCGTTTACCGGCATCCGGATGGTGATTCCGGATTTACAGGTGATCATCAGATCTTCTTTTTCGGTTACATCAAGGATGCCGACCAGCTTGCCGGTTTTATCTGTGACCTGTATGGTTTTGATTCCCTTGCCTCCCCGGTTTGTGACGCGGTATTCATCCACGAGGGTCCGTTTTCCATAACCGTTTTCGCTGACTACCAGCACGGTTTTGGATTTATCGTCCTTATTGACACATATCATGCCAATCACTTCGTCCTGACTGTCGTCCACTTCGATCCCGCTGACGCCGATGGCGCCCCTGCCCGTAGGCCGCACATTTTCTTCCGGGAAACGAATGGCACGGCCTGATTTGACTGCCATCATGATTTCACAATTCCCATCCGTTAAGCGGGCAGTCAGCAGGTGGTCATTTTCCAGTATGGTTATGGCATTGACGCCGCTTTGTCTTGGACGACTGAAATCTTCCAGCAGGGTTTTTTTAATAACGCCCCGTTTGGTGCAAAGCACGATATAATGACTATTCAGGAATTCATTATCCTTGATATCCTTTACATCTATAATGGCTTTTATCTTATCGTCCAGGGGGATCTGGATCAGGTTCTGAACTGCCCGGCCCTTGCTGACGCGGTCACCTTCCGGAATCTGGTAAACATTCAGCCAGAAACACCGTCCTTTTTCTGTAAAGAAAAGAAGGGTATGGTGTGAACTGGCCACGAACAGGTGCTCGATATAATCTTCCAGCCTGGTTTTTCCACCACTCAAACCCCTTCCGCCGCGACGCTGCGAGCGGTATTCCGTGGCAGATGTCCTTTTTATATAACCATTATGTGATATCGTGATAACAACATCTTCTTCCTTGATCAGGTCCTTGATCCGGACCTCATCATCGAGGTAGGTAATTTCGGTTTTACGCGCATCTCCAAATTTATCCCTGATCTCCAGAAGCTCTTTGCGGATCAGGGCAAATCGTTTGTCTTCGTCCTGCAACAGGTCTTTCAGATAAGCAATCTGCTTTTGCAATTCTTCGTATTCATTGCGGATCTTATCCCTTTCCATGCCCGTCAGGCGCTGCAGGCGCAGTTCCAGTATGGCCTTGGCCTGAATTTCACTCAGGCCCCAGCCTGCATTGACCAGGTTTTCTTTAGCCAGGTCGGGTGTGGAAGAAGAACGGATCAGCGAGATGACTTCATCCAGGTGATCCAGGGCGATGAGGTAACCCTGCAGGATATGCGCCCGTTTTTCTGCCTCCCTTAATTCAAACTGGGTGCGGCGGATCACGACTTCATGGCGGAATTCCACAAACTCTGAGATCATCTCGCGGATATTCAATGTTCGGGGACGGCCTTTAACAAGGGCTACATTATTGATTCCGTAGGAAGTCTGCAGTTCCGTATGCTTATACAACTGGTTAATGACCAC
>DHWT01000271.1:3336-3947 GCA_002413325.1 Chitinophagaceae bacterium UBA5175
TCGTTGGATTCATTATTGACATGCGTGATGCCTTCAATGGTTTTTTCATTTACCAGCTGGCCGATCCGGTCACATAAACCGTCCCGGTTAACCTGGTAAGGTGTTTCCGTTATGATGATCTGTTCGCGCCCGCTGTTCTTGGTATCCACATGCAGTTTGCCGCGAAGTACAACCCGGCCGCGGCCGGTATGCATGGCGGCTTTAACGCCTTCCATGCCGAATATCACACCGCCCGTCGGAAAATCTGGTGCTTTCACATATTGCATGATTTCTTCCACCGTGATATCCCGTTTATCAATATAAGCCACACAGCCGTCAATGGATTCCGACAGGTTATGGGGTAGAATATTAGTGGCCATGCCCACAGCGATCCCGCTGGCGCCATTAATCAGCAGCTGCGGAATACGGGAAGGTAACACCGTGGGTTCCGTGAGGGAATCGTCGAAATTCGGCTGAAAATCCACGGTTTCTTTTTCAATATCTTCCAGCATGGCTTCTGCCAGGCGGTGCAGGCGGGCTTCCGTATACCGCATGGCCGCCGGACCATCCCCGTCCTGGCTTCCGAAATTCCCCTGCCGGTCAACCAGCGTGTACCGGATACTCCATTCCTG
>DHWT01000316.1 GCA_002413325.1 Chitinophagaceae bacterium UBA5175
TCAATACGGATTTCCGGTCCATCATTGATGATTGGAATCGCCAATATATTTTCCCCGAATACCAGTTCAAAAATCCCTTCATTTTTACTTTTGCCCTGAAAAGTTAAATTTCCTGCAGCGCCCGATAATTTCTGTGAATCGACAATCACCGGAAGTTGCGATTTCCCATATACAATTTCTTCCAGGAAGACCCAGCCATCCGTTTTGCCGGTATTCTGCGGGGTGATGAGCTTATCCGCGTTTTTATAAGTAAGCATCACTTGAAAATGCTCCTTGTCGTTATGCTGGCAGGATACGAAAAGAGAGGCTGAAATCAGGAGGAGAACGATTATCTTTTTCATTACCATGTTTATTGAAACTTTATTTTTCTAATTTTTGGATGAGCAGTTGGTTGGTCAACTGGGGATCTGCCTTTCCCTGGGACAGTTTTTTTACTTCCCCGACAAATAAACCCAGCAATCCTTTTTTGCCCTTTTTATACTCAAGCACCTTATCGGGCATTTTTTCCATGGCCTGTTTTACCCATTCGAGTATCTGGGTCTCGTCTCCTGTCTGTATCAGGTTCAGGCTGACGGCCAGCTGTAAGGGATCTGTGGCGGCGCCGGAAACCAGCTGTGGAAATAACCTGGATGAAGCGGTGGAAAAATGGACCCTGCCCTCTTCCACCAATGCAATTAAAGAGGCCAGCACGGCTGGTTTCAGCTGGAAAGCAGCAATTGAAATGCTGCGGTCATTGAGATGGGATTTCACCGGACCCAGTAACCAGTTCGCCGCTGCTTTATAAAAAGGTGTGTATTGAATCAGTGCCTCAAAATAGGCTGCGGTTTCCTTATCGTCCGTAATCACTTCCGCGTCGTACCGGCTCAGGTTGTATTTTTCCATATACCGGGAAATCAGCTCTTCCGGCAGGGCGGGAATCGATGCTTCGATACTTTTCAGCAATTCCGTAGTTACTTCAAACGGAGGAAGATCCGGATCCGGGAAATAACGGTAATCATTGGCTTCTTCCTTGGAGCGCATGGAGAACGTGGTTCCGGTCACTGCATCAAAACTCCTGGTTTGCTGGACAATCGTTTCATTTTTATCAGCCAGTTCCTGCATTCGGCTTACCTCGAATTCGATGGCGCGTTTTACATTACGTATGGAATTCAGGTTTTTTATTTCCACCTTGGTGCCTAAAGCAGTCTCCCCCGCTTTTCGAATGGAAACATTCGCATCGCAGCGCAGGCTTCCTTGCTCCATATTACCATCACAGATTTCCAGATAACGGAGTAAACGCCGGAAGTTGGTCAGGAAAGCCACCGCTTCGTCGGCACTGTTTAAACAGGGCTCGGTCACCAATTCAATCAGGGGTACGCCGGCCCGGTTAAAATCCAGGCTGGTAAAATCGTCGTCCTGGTCATGTATGCTTTTCCCGGCGTCTTCTTCCAGGTGAATCCGGTTCAGCAGGATGGGCTTATTCCCTTCATTCCCTGGTATGTTTACATATCCTCCCTTACAAATCGGCGTCGTATGCTGGGAAATCTGGTAGCCTTTTGGAAGATCGGGGTAGAAATAATTTTTTCTGGCGAAATAATTCCAGTTTTCGATTTCCGAGTGACAGGCCAGGCCCATTTTGACGGCCAGCCGGACGGCCTGTTTATTCAAAACAGGCAGTGTACCCGGGTAACCCAGGGTAACCGGGCTGATATGCGTATTCGGTTCCGCACCAAAGTTTGTTTCATCCGCACAGAATAATTTGGTTTTTGTAAGTAACTGTGCGTGTACTTCGAGGCCGATTACCGTTTCATATACTGCTGCTTGCATATCAAAAATTGGGTATCCCGGATAAAAGCAAAAGCGCAAAGAACGGTTAGCTGTCAGCCGGTTCTTTGCGCCTGGCGTGAACCAGTTGAATCCGGTGCACGAAGGTAAAAAATCGTAAGAAGTTTCTATGAAATCATTTGTTCATCCTAGAGTTCAGCCGTTTTCAATTTCCGCGGAATTTTTATTTCAATTTCACGGGTCACCCCTCCGCGGAGAATTTTGACCTTTACGACGGATTTCTGCCTGGCATCCTCCAACTGATCGATGAGCTCATTGGTGCTGTTTACGGCGGTTCCTTCAAACTGCAGGATCACGTCCCCTTTTTGCAGACCGGCTTTTGCAGCTGCTGAGCTGTCTGCCACTTCCAGGACGTTTACCCCTTTCCCATCTTCCGCATCCTGCGCCTTAATACCCAGCTTAGGTTGCCCTGGCCCCCAGGGACCCATACGCATACCATCCCGGTCCGGCATGGGCGGCATCCTGAAATTATAATTGTAATTAAAATCTTTCGGCATCATCGGCTGTGACTTATCGAGGGTTGCTGTGACCGTCTGCACTTTCCCCCCCCGGATAAAAACTATTTTTACTTTATCTCCGGGTTTGTAATTATGAATGGTTTCAAAAAGATTTTCAGGGCTTTCTATCTTCGCGTCATCCACTTTTGTAATGATATCGCCTGTTTTGATTCCTGCTTTTTCCGCCGGACTTCCCTTGGTAACTTCCAGCACGGTAGCGCCCCCTTTTTCCGATTTACGGGAAGATACCCCCAAGAAAGCCGCATTCATCCGGATCCGGATGGATTTCTCGATTTTTCTTTGCATATCCCGGTTATTCAGCTCTGTTTCCATTCTTTCCTCATCCCAGGGATTGGTGCGAAAGGGGGATGGTGAATAAGATAACTCAGGAATATTTATAACATTTTCTTCTATTTCCCTTTTTTCAACAATGATATTCTGGTCGTCGAATTTTTCCAAAGGCTTCCCATTGATGAAATAATCCCCATTTTTAATTTCCAGCGTCACTTTTGCATCCTGATCGCCTTTCTGTCGTATGACGATTTCTGTCTGTTCCCCTTTCTCAGGGGCTTTTGTTATCGGAACCGGGGGAGGCGGAGCAGATACCTGTGCCTGCACCTGGTATCCAATGGCCAAACATATAACACCCAGTGAGGCTGCCTGGTAAAAGATTTTTTTCATCTCAATAATTTTTGGTTATTAATCTACGTCAAGTTTCGTATTTCAAATATAGGAATAATTCTGATATACGAAAATATTCGGATAATAAGATGGCCCGATTTTTAACAGTTCTTTTTTTAGCCTAAAGCCAAAAGCCAACCGCTTACAGTTTTTTATAATTTGCGTTTCTAAAATTAAACAACGGCCAACGCTCAAAGCAGGGCTTTCACCGCAGCGATAGCCGCTTCCAGCGCACCGCCCTCCTGGCCTCCGGCGGTAGCGAGGGTTTTTTGTCCGCCGCCACCTCCCCTGATCAGGGGTGCAACGATTTCCCTGACAATTTTAGATGCATCCCAGTTTTTATCGCTGACCAGATGATCTCCCAAGCCGATCACGACAAAAGGTTTTCCATCAGACAAAACAGCCAGGGCGAGCAGGAGACGGGGCATTTCCTGCCGGAGCTCACCTGCCAGTTTTCTTAAGGTATCGGCGCCGATTCCTTCACAGATTTTTCCGATAAAAACATATTGCCCGATAGATACGGGTTCATAGAGGAGTTCCGTTTTCAAATGGCCGGCCTGTTTCATTTCCATCGACTCTATCCTTTTTCGCATGCCGGCGGAATCCGAGTTCAAATCCTGAATGGCCTTAATCAGGTCTTTTGGATTTTTCAACTGTTCCCGTACAGAAGATAGAACGGACAGTTCGGTACTGATATAATTTTCAGCAGCCAATCCTGCAACAGCTTCAATACGCCGGACCCCGGCAGCCACTGCGGATTCGGATTTGATTTTAAAATATCCCAGGTCGCCGCTGGCCGCCACATGGGTGCCTCCGCAGAGTTCAATGGAATAAGCCGGATCAATGGTTACCACCCGCACCGTGTCGCCATACTTCTCTCCAAAAAGTGCCATAGCACCCGATTTCAAGGCTTCTTCCCTGGGCATTTCCCGGATAATCACCGGAATGTTTTCCCTTATTTTTTCATTTACCATCCGTTCAATGTCCTCCAGTTCTTTTTCACCGGGTTTGGAAAAATGAGAAAAATCAAAGCGCAGGTGATCCGCATTGACCAGCGATCCTTTCTGGGTTACATGGGTGCCCAATACTCTTCTCAAAGCGGCATGCAACAGATGGGTGGCGGTATGATGAACCGCCGTGTTTTCCCTTTTTTCCCGGTCCACACTGGCAAAAACAGTAGCCTGTTGGTCTGCAGGTAATTTTTCAGTATAGTGAATGATCAGGTCGTTTTCCTTTTTCGTATCCAGCACATTAATTTTTTCTCCTGCGATGGTCAGCATGCCGGTATCCCCAACCTGGCCGCCGCTTTCGGCATAAAAAGGTGTTTTAGCCAATACGAGCTGATAGATTTCCTTCCCCCTGATCCTTGCTTTTCGCCAGCGGCTGATTTCAGTATCTGTATTCAGTTCTGTATATCCGGAAAAAATAACCTTCCCGTTTTCATGCACGGTCACCCAGTCACCCGTATCCAACTGGCCGGCCGCCCGGGACCTGTCCTTTTGTTTTTGTAGTTCCTTTTCAAAATCATCTTCGTCAACCGTCCAGCCGATTTCCCTGGCCATGAGCGATGTCAGGTCAACGGGGAACCCATAGGTATCGTTTAATTTAAATGCAAAAACCCCTGAAATGCGTTTTTGCGCATGCCATGCGGATTCTGATTTCTGTGCGGCCCCGTTTTCGATATATTCATTGAACAATTTGATCCCTTTATCAAGGGTTCGCAGAAAAGCTTCTTCTTCTTCCCGGACGACCCTTTCAACGAAAGCCTGCTGTTCCTTTAATCCCGGAAATACCTGCTGAAACTCGGTAGCAAGCAAAGGGACCAGCTGAAACAGCAAAGGTTCTTTTTGGCCGAGGTAAGAATAATAATAACGCACTGCCCGGCGCAGGATCCTGCGGATCACATAACCTGCCCCTGTATTCGAAGGCAGCTGCCCGTCGGCAATCGTAAAACCGATGGCGCGGATATGGTCAGCAATGACGCGGAATGCAATGTCTTTCTTCCCGGTATCGGAACCGGTATATACCCTGCCGGTAATTTTCGCAATGGCTGCCAGCGTCCCGCTGAAAATATCCGTATCGTAATTGCTTTGTTTATTTTGGAGAACACGCACCAGCCGCTCCAGGCCCATGCCGGTATCCACGTGTTTGGAAGGAAGAATTTCCAGGACACCTGATTTCGAACGGTTAAACTCTATAAAGACATTGTTCCAGATTTCAATGACCTGGGGATGATCCTTGTTTACCAGCATTTTTGCATCATGCCCAAGCCGTTCCCCGTCAGAACGGCAGTCAACATGAATTTCCGTACAGGGACCACAGGGCCCGGTATCTCCCATTTCCCAGAAATTATCCTTTTTACTTCCGGCCAGGATCCGGTCTGCCGCCACCCATTTCATCCATTCTGTGCGGCTTTCATGGTCCGGAGCCAACTGCTCGGCATCATCCCCTCCGAATACGGTTATATAAATACGATCCACGGGTATCTGATAAACGCGGGTAAGCAGTTCCCAACTCCAGCTGATGGCTTCTTTTTTGAAATAATCCCCAAAACTCCAGTTACCCAGCATTTCAAACATGGTATGGTGGTAGGTATCCACCCCAACCTCTTCCAGATCGTTGTGTTTACCACTCACCCTCAAACATTTCTGGGTATCAGCCACACGGGGATGAGGGGCTTTTTTATTTCCCAGGAAATAATCCTTGAACT
>DHWT01000095.1 GCA_002413325.1 Chitinophagaceae bacterium UBA5175
TAACCGATAAATAAAGGGAGGGGCCGCTTAATATTTAAATCCATGTTATATTGAAAAATATTAAGCCCGGGCGGTGTTTTTCGTAAAGAAAGAAGTTGCCTGTTGCTGTATGAACCTGGCAAGGTCCTGAAGCAGTTCAGGCGGTTTTCTTGATTTACAGTTAAATGACAGGTTGAAAGGCATACGCGTTCACAATAAAGTACCTTAGCAAACCGGGGTGTTCATGCTATTTTATAATAATAGTTTTCGGTCCCTTTATTTCGGAATAACCCAGGGTGTGTTTAAAATCCCGGATTGATATGAATATGCTTCAAACAGAGCTGGGCCTCGTCAAAGCCAGATTTCCGGAATATCAGCAGGTCATTGATTTATTATACAGAAGTGATCCTGATTTCAAATCACTTTGCTCTGATCTTTTCCTTTGTACAAATATGATCCAGGGGTTTACACTTGAAATGGAAGAAATAAAGCAGGCGTTGGTTGAATACCAGGATATTGTCAGTGAATTGGAAATTGAATTATCAACGGTGATTAAAAACGTCGAAACAGGAAATTAAGCGCTTTTTTCATGGGAGTGAGCATTTTAAAACCCCGTTGTCGTAAAAGAGGAACGTACGGGTCGTTTGCCTGGTACATTCCACCTCAAAAAACCCGCCCGAGTTCCAAAGTAAATACTCATTCTGTTTAAGGGAAGCATTATATTTTTTAATATCTTTTTGAGATATCCTGTTTTCTTTACTTCCTGCGCCACTGATGATATAATGAACGCTGTCCGGGGTATAAAAATACTGGAGTGCATGCACATGCCCGCTCGTATAATAAACACCGGGGTACCGCCGGAGAACCTCACTGATCCTGGATGCCATCAGAAGGTAGGAGGGAAAGCTGGAATTGGATGCTTTTATACGCGCAAAAAGATATGGATGTTTTAACTTCCTGTTGTAGGGTCCTTTTAAATAAACGGGGTGGTGTCCGATTACAAATATTTGTTGTTTCAGCAGATAACCCTCTTTGATTACACTGTCCAGTTTTCCGTAAAACAGATTTTCTTCTGCCGGAATCGCGCCCTTTTTAATTCCTGTCTGAATGATCCGGTAGGTATCGATAAAAATCAGCCGGATTTTTTTATGGTCTAGTTCTACCCATTCCGGCCCGTAATCTTCATTTTGCGGAAGAAAAACCTTGCCCGGATTGGTGATACTGGTATTCTGCTTCAGATTTTCTTCAATGAAAGATTCTTCCATGGCCAGTTTATGTTTCCCTTTCTCATAAGTTGTACGGTTCCACCAGTCATGATTACCTGGTGTGAAATAAACAGCACCCTGGTAGTGATCCGCCAGCCCGAGTTGAGACCTTATTTTATCCATTGTATTCCGTGAGCTGTCAAATCCTTTGAATCCAAAGGGAATGATACCCCCTAACAGGTTTTTATAACAATTATCACCGAGGAAAATAACTGCACTGTTCGGATGGCTGATTAATTCCCTTCGGAGATTCTTCAGCGTTTCCCCGGATTCTGTATGATCCCCGGCATCACCCACGAGGTATATATGAAAGGTATCCTGAGATGAAGCGGTTTGAATGCTGACAAATAATGAAAAAAGCACGTTCAGATAGAACCTGTCCTGACTGAAAAATTTCATGCTTCTTTTATATGCAAGATGCAGATTATTTTTAATAGCCCGCCTGAATATTGGATTCTGATTATTCATTGTGAATTACCGGATTCGCAGGTCGTAACACCGGCGTTTTGCAGTTTATTATCTTCCGGTAAGGATTGCCCGGGCTTTAGTGGTAATTTTAAAGTTATTTCAGCCTGATCCGCGTACCCTTTCCGTATAATAAGCTTATAGCACGGCAACCTGAAAAGGACGCAAAATTTGGTGAATTTCCAGGCAGTAATGCCCAAGTGTTAAAAGGGTTTTGAATTTAAAAATAGTTGTATGAGCCGGGATCATTTGTATTTTTAAATATTAAAATAAGAATACAAATTTATATGCAACAGATTACGGGTGCATTATTGCTGTTAATAACCATCTGCATTTCTTCCTGTGGATCCGGAAAAGAATTGAAAGAATCCCAGGCAAAATCAGACAGCCTCGGGGGGGTGATTAACCAGCTCAACAGCCAGGTTGACCAGTGCAACAGCCAGGTAAGTCAATTGAAAGTCTTGCAGTCTGCAAATGATTCTATGATCACCCGGCTGAAAAATCAAAATGCCGTAGTCATGCAGGAGGCTTACGATTGCAGACGGGCAAAAGAAGCAGCAGCCGGCAGGATGGAGGAGTTGAACCAGGCCCTGGCTGCAAATGGATTATCCATGAAAGAAATTCAAAGGAAGGTGGCGGACACCCTGAATGAATTTGCCAATGCCGGCGTGGAAGTATCCTATAAAAGTGGCGTGGTTGATATATCCATGCAGGACGATTTATTGTTTAATGCGGGAAGTGCCCGGCTGGGTAAAAAGGGAAAGGAAGCGCTTGCGGTGGTCGCCAGAGTATTGAATGAATATCCAAATCTGAAAATTTATGTTATCGGGAATACCGATTCTATACAGGTTACCAAAGGATTTACAGATAACTGGACTCTAAGCACGGAAAGAGCCAATAGTGTAGTGCGTGTATTGCGGGATCAATACCAGGTTACCATGGACCGGGTTACATCCGGCGGAAGAGCTCAATACAATCCGGTTGCTGAAAATATAACCTCCGAAGGCAGGGCAAAGAACAGGAGAACCGATATTATCCTGAACCCGGATCTGTCCGGATTATGGGACCTGATTTACAAACAGCAATAGATTCTCAGGATTACTGATTTGAAAACTTATCATTATAAAAAAACGATACGGGATTCGTCTTGTATTCTCCTTTCATGTAATTAACATCAGCTTTCATTAAATAATTTCGCGAATTATTCTTAATTTAAACGGGTGATAAGGGGTTTTGAAGTGCATGGCTATATTAAAAAGTTCAACATGAAATGGTATACCCTGTTGCTGATATTCTCTTTGCCTGCATGCAAAACAAAAGGACCTGCCTGTTTAATAGATGCCACGGATATTCTCAAATCCGCCCCCGGTAAATTAATAACCATCAAAGACAGCAGCTATAAAATAACGGCACTTTATGATGCGGGATGGGATAGTTTAAAAGGCGGTGCGTATCTTTTTTATCCAAATGAATTCCTCAAATCCTATACCTTTTACCAGAACCGTCAACCTGTTTACAGTGAAACATACGATGAACAGGGATTCCTGGTCAGTACAAAAGGTAGTCCCATGGTGGACCGGGTGATCA
>DHWT01000266.1 GCA_002413325.1 Chitinophagaceae bacterium UBA5175
CCGGAATCCAACAGTATCGCAACGCTGGTGAAACATATGGCCGGCAATATGCTGTCCCGCTTTACGAATTTTCTTACCAGCGACGGAGAAAAGGAATGGAGGAACCGGGACGCAGAATTTGAGAATGAAAAACTTTCAAGGAACCAGCTTACAACCCTTTGGGATGAAGGATGGAATTGCCTGTTTGATATGCTGAATGCACTGACTCCGGAAGATTTATCGAAAACCATCCGGATACGGAATGAAAATCATACGGTCGTGGAAGCGATCCACCGGCAACTGACCCATTATGCTTCTCATGTAGGGCAGATCCTGTTTATCAGCAAAATGATTTGCGGCAGCAACTGGAAATCCCCTTCCATTTCCCGGGGAGCTTCCCGGGAATTCAATGCAACAAAAGGCCTCTGAACGCTGCGGTTATTTAATTTTCCTAACTTGTAAGGGAATTGAAGATGTGCGCCGGATTATTCCATATATCGTTGGCCTGACCATGGGGCTTCCCTGCAGAATCCATGCCCAGCATGTTGTTTATTCCGAACATTTCAATACGCGCGGATCAGGTCCTTTCCGGGTAATCGGTAAATCGGAAAATTTTTACTGGGCAGTAAAACTCCAAAAACAAAAATCAAACAACGGGCACGCTGTTCAGGAAATTCAGGGAATACAAAGCTTTCAGTTATTCGATGCAAAACTCAGCCTGCTCAGGGAAGCAGCACCTGCTTATATTCCGGGAACGCTGAAACAATGGCTGCTGGCGGGAAATCTTGGCCTGGACCAGGTGATGGTTACCCGTTCCGCAGGAAAAACAAAGATCCTTTGCAGTCGTTTCCATGTGGAAGATACTATGGAACCTCAGGTCAGGCTGATTGACAGTCTCCCTTTTTCAACAGATCCGTCCGGCTTGCTCCTGGTACGTTCGGAAGACCAGTCCAGATTACTGTTGATCGCTTTTGAAAATACGGATGCTGAAAATACCCGGGTACATACGCTGTTATTTGATTCCGACTGGAATCCTGTTTACCACCAGGTGATTTCCAGTTCCCTGTTTTCCCAACCCTGTATACAGGATGATGAGATCGGATTTCCGGCAGAAAGTTTCGATAACCTGCCCATTAAACTGGCAAATAACGGGGAATGGCTGATGGCCTCACTTTCCAGGATCAGTCAGAATTTTTCCCTGTTCCATGCCTGCGCCAACGGCCGTGATTTTTATTTCAGGGAAATACCACTGACGCCTTTTTATAAAATGCAGGATATTGCCATGTCCATCAACAACGAACAGGAGGAAATGAGCGTGGGCTTTTTATCCGGTTACCGTAATACTTCTTTAAAAAATGTACAGGTATGCAATTATTCCATGAAACAGGGTAGGTTTGATTTTGATTCGTCCTACCATTTTAATACGCGGGCACGCGATACCCGGAGTAAAACGATGAGCCATGAACGATTTATGGCCGTTCCCGGAGGGGGTTATCTGTTAATGAAGGAATACGGTTATGCTTTTGATGAATTCAACAAACCCGGTCTGCCTTTTTTCGATCCCTGGGAGACCGCTTATCTCCTGGCAAATTACAGGGAAACAAACCCTGACAAAGCAGCATGGAACCCAGGCTATACCTTAGAGCCCGGATTGAGTCCGATCCCCATTATCCGGAACCGCGGTGATTTAAATATTTTTTATTTCCCCGCGATATCCGGAGACAGCACCTGGAGCGGTATACTCGATATGGAGCAACACGCGGAATCGAATAACCCGGACCTCTCCTATTTAATGATTCCGGCGAAAAATAAACTCTATATCATTTATAACAGCCAGGAAGGATCTTCAGATCCGATGGCTACTGCGACCACGCTGAACCGGCAGGGGCAGGTGACTGACAATGCCCTGGTATTCTGGCGAATGAATAAAATGCTGGATTTTCAAAATGCACACCGTGTCACAGCCGGTGAAATAGCCGTTCCTTACCGGGATAACCCCCGGAGCGGTTTTGCCATCATCCGGTTGTATTAAGCTGAACGCTTAACGCCTAACGCTTAACGCCTGACTGATCATTCATCATTCATAACTTATAACTCATAACTCAAATCAACATTACGCTCAAAATGACTTCACCTGGTCTCTTCGTTGTTTTATTTCACGCCAGGTGGTTAAAATAATTCCCTGGTCTGCCAGGGCTTTTTTAAAAGCCGGGTTCAGCATTGCAAGCAAATCTCCTTTACGGGTGGGTCCGCTGTCGCTGATGTATTTAAAATACGGGCCCGGATCCGTGCAATGCATGATCATCATGGTGAGCCCGGGTCTGAGTGTTTTCAACGTCTCAATATATTTTGCCGTTTTATATGCATCCAGTTTCTGATCGTCTGAGGCAACATCAGCCGGAATGACCCAGTCATAAGTGGAATTGTGCAGATCGTCCAGAACAGGCAGTCCGGCATTCCAGAGTTGTTTACCCAGCATGCGCAGTTGGGAGATGACCGCATCTGAAAATTTCATCTGGGCCTGGATCAGCACATCGGCACCGCCCGGCAGCATAACCGGGATATGATTTTTCATACCCAGATTGATATAACGCATCAGAAATCCGGGGGTACCGTAAACGGTTCCCATATGGGTATCCAGGTGTGTGGGTTCAAAACCCATGGACCTTGCTTTTTCCAGCTGGGCAGTCATTTCCATGTCCACTTCATCCGGACTGGCATGCGCTACGGCTTCTTCCACACTGGGCCATAAATATCCGGCTGAGTCGGTGAGTCCGGGAACATTTTTCCTGCCGGACAATGGGCCCCAGCGGTACCCGGACCATTCCGAAGTCAGGGTCAGGTGGAGACCGGCATCAATTTCCGGATGGGACTTTAGAAAATGAACGAAGGCAGGCACCCAGGGACAGGGCATCATGACGCTGACGGAGGTGGATACCCCCTGGGTCAGTGCTTTTTCCGCTCCTTCGTTTGAGTCAAAACTCATCCCGGCATCGTCCACATGCAGGATCAGCACCCGGGCCCCTTTGGGAAACCCCAGTCGTTCGGCATAAGTCGTATCCGGACCCTGTGCCTGCAGGAAACAGGGTAGCAAAATGATTATCAGCAGTTTAAATGCAAACCTTGACATGTAAAAAAGTTTGAATTAAAGGTAACAAAGCTATTTTACACGTAGTCTTATATTCAGAAAATTTAAAAAAATGACATTCATCAATCTTATTTCACCGTTTATACATATTATTATGCCATTCATACTACTATGTTTTGCATAGTACATACTTAAACCATTATCTTTGTCTTGTCAATCAAAACAAACCACCTAAAAAATCAAAAAAATGAAAAAGAGAATCCTGCTTGTAAGCATCGTCCTGATAAGTTTTACTGCTTTCAGCTTTGCCGCAGACGTCCCCGCCATCAGTAAAAATGTAATCAGTTCTTTTAACAAACAATTCTCCAATGCCCGGGACATCCAATGGGAAAGCCAGGCAGATTTCGTAAAGGCCCGGTTTACCATGAACGATATGGTCCTGTTTGCCTACTTCAATAAAACCGGAGAATTAATTGCCGTTACCCGTTTCATCAGTCCCAACCAGTTACCCCTTGCATTGATGACTTCCCTGAAAAAAACGCATACCGACAGCTGGATCAGCGACCTGTTCGAAATACAAACCGAATCAGGCACCGCCTATTACGCAACCATTGAAAATGCAGACTATGTCACCGTGTTGAAATCCGAAGGCATCAGTGGTTGGAGTACTTTTCAGAAAGAAAGGAAAGCAGATGCTGAATAAAAAGCATGCCCGACAAAAAAAATAAAAGGAAAGATCCGTTACAAGATCTTTCCTTTCCCCTCTTCTCCATGTAAAGTTCCATTTAAAGCGCCCCCAGTTGTTTCAGGTATTTTTCAGAGTTCGCTTTTACCTGCGGTGGCGGATTCAGACTCAGTGATTTTTTGAAATTCAGTATGGCATTCTTCTTATCCCCGGCCATCGCATATCCTTCCCCCAGGCTATCCCATGTATTCGCACTCGCCGGATGATTCTGGGTATTCTTTTTAAAAACAGCAATGGCTTTATCATACTGCTGCCCTGCCAGTAACTGATACCCGTATTGGTTTAATTCATTCTCATTGCCTTTTGCCAGGGCATCCTGCATCAGTTTTTCCGACCCGGCATGATCTCCCTCCAGTTCCAGCAGCCCGGACTTCGTGCTCAAGTCTGCAAAATTCGGATTCATGGCAATGGCCTGGTCTGCCCACTTCAAAGCCTGGGCGGTATTGACTTTGTTTGCCAGGGCATAATTGGCCGCACTGTTATATCCCTGCCAGGTGAACCCGGTTGTCCCTTTCAATTCCTCTGCGGCATTCGCCATAACAATATCATCCACCGCGAATTCAATCTTCACCGGGAATTGTTTTTTCTCCCAGTTCAGGTCAAGCTCCGCAGCATTTTTATTTAATGGTTCAAATGAATAGGTTAAACGCTCCACGGAAACCGGCATATCCCGCACCGCAATTTTTGCCCGCATTTCATCCCGGTCCGGATCATACCAGAAACTTCCCCAGGACCTGTAATCCTTTGAAAGAACCAGTTCACCTGTATTGTCCTGGTTGATCACAAAAAATAATCCGTACTCTCCGGCCGGAACCGGATGGCCTTCAATAGTGGCTGCATGGGATAAACGGAGCACTGTATTTTCATTGGCACCCGCACGCCAGGGTGCATCCAGGTTGGTTCCGAATCCCTGTTTGGTCCAACCGTAAGGAACCAGTTTACCCCAGATCTCCCTTCCTTTTACAGAAGGCCTGGAGTATTTCACCGTGACGGTTGAAATACCGATGGTTTGGGAAACAGATGCTGCCGGACTGGGTTCCCGGGGCGTGGTGATTTGCTGGGCATGTCCAAATAAACAGGAGATGAGCATGCCCGTTAGTAATGTAAGTCGGATAAAGGCTGGCCTGATCATGTGTAAAGTTTTTATTTTTGAAGCAATACCATTAAGATATGATTTTGCCTTCCCTGTTCACCCGCATACCAGTCTAACGGTTCAACGGCGTTTTAAAAGGTCGGGCGGTATGGGTTAACCCTTTTTAATGACATGCCATGTAAACCCAGGCTGCAAGCAGTCCGCCAACAATGGG
>DHWT01000290.1 GCA_002413325.1 Chitinophagaceae bacterium UBA5175
GATGAAATTTTCCGCCTCGCCAAAAATGGTTCATCCATCATCTTCAGTACACACCGCATGGAACAGGTGGAGGAAATCTGTAACCAGATCATCCTGATCAACAAGGGGAAAAAAATTCTGGACGGAACGGTAAGCCGGGTGAAACAGGAATACAAGGAAAATCTTTACCGGATCACAGCCTCCCCGCTTCCCGCCCAGGATCAAAACGAAATTTTTGAAGTTCTTTCAAAAAATGAACAGGGGCTTACCTTAAGGATCAAAGAAGGTCATACCCCCAATGAAGTGCTTCGTTATTTCATCGACCGGCAGTCCGGCATAACGGCCTTTACCGAATTGCTACCTTCCTTAAACGAAATCTTTATCAAACTGGTGGAAGGCACTTCCCTTTCCCGCCAGTTTCAACCCGTTCAATCTTAAGCTATGAATAAGATCGGCCTGATCATACGCCGGGAATATATCACCCGGGTCAGAAATAAAACCTTCCTGCTCTCTACCTTTCTTTTACCTCTGATGATCGTTCTTTTTATTGCAGGTACCGTTTTCCTTGCCATGAAGGGCCGGACCAACCACCGCATTGCCGTGTCGGACGAGAACGGATATTTTAAGGACTACCTGAAAAGTGATTCTTCCATCTTCTTTGATTTTACCCCGGGAATTGATACGCTCAACTATGCAGAAAAAAACTGCAGTGCCGTACTGATCATCCCCATTCTGAAAGAAGGAGCGAAAACAATTTATCGCCTGAAATATAAAAAACAACTGGGACTGGCCAATATCGACGACCTGGAAAAACGCATTAATGCTGCGATCACGGATCACCTCATTTACACCAAAACAAATATTACACGCAGCCGCCTCGATTCTATCCGGTCAGCTTCAGATATCGCGGAACTGCAGACTTTTTCTGATGAAGGGAAAAAATCACAGGCCTCCAGCCAGGGGCTCTCCTATGGCATCGGTTATGTGTGCGGATTCCTGATCTACCTCCTCACCTTTATATACGGCGCCATGGTGATGCGCGGGGTGATGGAAGAAAAAACCAGCCGCGTGGCAGAAGTGATTGTCAGTTCCGTGAAACCCTTTCCACTGATGCTCGGAAAAATCATCGGCATCGGCGCCGTGGGTTTAACCCAGTTCCTTCTGTGGATCGGTCTGATCGTGGTGCTGGTGATGGTAGCCCAGGCCTTCATCCCGCATGAATTACTGCAGGAAGTGAACGACATTCAGCAGGCCAATGCCATGGGCAATGCGTCCATGGCCCGGTCCAGCGATGCTGCACGACAGATCTTTGCCGTAAAACAATCCATTCAGCATGCCAACTGGCTGCTGATCATCGGTTCTTTTATCTATTATTTTATCGGTGGCTATTTATTCTATGCCTCTCTGTTTGCCGCCGTGGGATCGGTGGTGAATGAAGACCCGCAGGAAGCGCAGTCCCTTTTATTGCCCATCAGCATGCCCATCATTTTTTCTTTCATAATAATGACCATCGCTGCACAGGACCCCGGTGGTCCCCTGGCTGTTTGGGCCAGCATGATCCCTTTCAGTTCGCCGATCGTGATGATGGCCCGGATCCCCTATGGTGTGCCGACCACGGTTCCTTACTGGCAGCTCCTTTTAAGTATGGCCCTGCTGGCAGGGGGGTTTTTATTCACGACTTGGATGGCCGGAAAGATTTACAGAACGGGTATCCTGCTTTACGGGAAAAAACCCAGCTGGAAGACGATGTGGAAGTGGGCGTTTAATGCGCAATAGCATGTAGTTTGAGAGTTATGAGTTATGAGTGATGAGTTCTGAGTTATGAGTGGATAGATATACGATATACAATGCGTTAGGCGTTCAGCGTTCAGCTTATTGCGCCAGATTTACAGGCTGGGTGCTCAGGGAAGCGCTGGAAAAATAATAAACTCTTTTGCGGGAGAGCGGGAGAATGGCTTCGGTTTGGGTTCCGCGGGCGATGGTAATACCGATAAATGCGTGGCAGGGAAATGAACCCAGTTCATTTTTTGATAAATAGTAACTGCCGTTATCCGGGACCGTCAGATTAACGGTTGAAATTTTTTCCGGCAAGGTGGAATCACTTTTCCTGCTCAGGGTACTGAAATAATATAACTGGATCATGACATGACCCCAGGAGTTTTCATTATCGGGTGTCCACTGAAGTTGCAGGCCTTTGCTGACGGACAGGGTATCAGGAAAACTTGTTATGATGCCCGTAAGTTGTTTGGGAACGTAAATGGAACTGCTGACGGTATCCGCTTCATTGATACCGTGAATAGTGATCAGCACATGGGTTCCAAAAACCTGGAAGCCCTTATTGATTTCAGCAGATCCATAATTATAACTGTAAGTGGAGTCCTGTCCGGGCTGGATGAGCAGGTTATTGACAGACAATGCCCTAACAGCAGTTACCTGGTGGTTGTTGCTGTCAATAAAGGCAGCACTCACCCCAACATGTAATTCCTCGCTGTCCGTTTTGCTGAGCACCTGGTTGGCATTGATTAAAACATAATTGTAAACAGCGTCGTTCTGTGTACCGAACCAGGTAAAGTTATTAACCGGATTTGAAGCTTCTTTCTGGCAGGAAATCAAACAACCCGCACTAAACAGAAGCAGCAAGGGTTTATGCATGCCTTAAGCTTGAAGTTGTACATAAATATAGTTTTTTATACTTTATTAAAAAAAACAAACTACCCCGTTCTTACCTTTATCCGGATGGAATTCTCCAATTCAATTACCGGTTTATTCGGGATCCGTTATCCGATTATTCAGGCCGGCATGGTGTGGACCAGCGGCTGGCGCCTGGCTTCCGCGGTGAGCAATGCCGGTGGTCTCGGACTGATCGGCAGTGGCAGTATGTATCCCGAAGTGTTACGTGAACACATCCGTAAATGCCGGGCCGCCACATCGTTTCCGTTCGGGGTGAATATCCCCCTGATGTACCCCGATATTGAAAAGCATATGGATATCGTGATGGAAGAGAAGATTCCAATAGTTTTTACTTCGGCAGGTAACCCGCAAACCTGGACCGGCATCTTAAAGGAAAAGGGAATCAAAGTGGTGCATGTGGTCAGCAGCAGTCGTTTTGCCCGCAAAGCTGCCGATGCGGGTTGTGATGCAGTGGTCGCTGAAGGTTTTGAAGCCGGTGGCCATAACGGCCGTGAAGAAACGACGACCCTGGTCCTGATCCCGGCTGTCGCGGATGCGGTGCGGATTCCTGTGATCGCCGCCGGCGGGATTGCAACGGGAAGGCAAATGTTTGCAGCGATGGTCCTGGGCGCTTCCGGCGTACAGATTGGCACCCGCTTTGTGCTGAGTGAAGAAGCTGGTTCCCATCCCGATTTTAAAAATTATGTATTGAAAGCGGGGGAAGGCGATACGATGCTTACCATGAAATCCCTGATGCCTGTGCGGCTCCTGAAAAATCAATTTTTTAAGCAGGTTGCTGCTGCAGAACAGGCGGGAGCTTCCGCAGAAAATCTTAAAACGCTGCTGGGAAAGGGAAGGGCTAAAAAAGGCATGTTTGAAGGAAACCTCGATGAAGGCGAACTGGAAATCGGCCAGGTCAGTGCCCTGATCCGGGATATCCTCCCTGCGGGGGGAATTATAGAAAATTTATGGTCTGAATTTTTGAAAACCTGGGCTGAACCTTTACCTTGTAAGCTGCAAAAGCCATGAAAATTTCTTTTTACCTCGTATTTTTTGTTTTCACCTGCCTGGTTTCCTGCGGGCTTTACGCCAGTGACGGCAATTCAGATCATTGCCCGATCAAAGGACAGGTGTTAGATGCCATTACAAAAAAACCTGTTCCCGGCGTGATTGTCTCTGTCATAGTTCCCGGAGATCCGACATCCAAAGAAGCGGTAACAGACGTGGATGGCTACTATCATTTCAAAGACCTTCCCGCCTCCCATGTAAACCTTCGATTTGAGAAGAAGGGTTACCAGAAATACAAATACGAGGAAATGATCGAGATCCAGGAAAAAAAGACGGTAAAAGTAAATGTGGAAGTTTTACCCGACAGCGGATCCGACCACCAGCCCGACGATTCAGAATATCCTTTACTGCGGATTCTGGGAATGAAATGATTCAATAAAGTTAACAGGCGACAGTTTGCAGTGGGCAGCTTTCTTAAATCTAACGCCTGTAACTTGTTATGTCCAACCTCCTGTCAGATTTTTTTACGGCGATTACCGTTGACAATCAACTGTTAACTGACCACTAACTTTCCCCCAAATCAATCTCCGTATTATCACCGATGTTCAGGCTGCGGCTTTCGCCCTTGACCTGGGTATCACTGCCGATCAGGGAATGGGTGAGTACGATATCATAGAGGTTGGCAAAGGATCCGATGATGGAATCTTTTAAAATCGAATAATTGATTATGGTTTTTTCCCCGATGGCAACATTGGGACCGATGATTGAATTTTTTATACTGCAGCCGGAAGCAATATTCACCGGGTGAATGACAATGGTATTTTCCATTAGATGATCAGGCGCAATATTACTGCCGAATTTTTTCAGCAGTTTGGCATTAGACTCCAGCAGGGTTTCCTTTTTCCCGCAGTCAAACCAGTTCTGCACTTTGAAGGCATCGAATTTCACCCCGTTGCGGATCATACATTCTATGGCGTCGGTTAAATTATATTCCCCGTAACTCGTAATCAGGTTCCTGATATTATTTTCCAGGCAGGTAAAAAGATCTTCAGTTTCGCGAATCTTGTAAATGCCGACCAGTGCCATATTTGATTTGGGAATCTGGGGCTTCTCCACCACCCGGCTGATGATTCCGTCTTCTTCTATTTCAGCCACACCGAAATCCCTGGGATCATCCACCCTTTTTACACCGAGGGAAGAGACCGGATTTTCCAGGACCGGCCGGATATCATACTCACAGATCGTATCACCCAGCACGATGAAAATCTCATCCCCTGCTACCAGTTGCCTGGTCTGCAATATGGCGTGACCAATACCCTGCCTTTCCGTCTGGAAAACAAAACTTGATTTCAACTGCGGGTATTTATCCTTCACATAATCCTGGATTTTTGTGCCCAGATATCCGACAATAAAAATAAATTCTGTTATGCCGCCTTCCAGTAACTGGTCAACGATAATGCTCAATATGGTTTTTCCGGCTAGCGGAATCAGAGCCTTTGGCTGGGTGTATGTATGCGGCCTTAATTTAGTACCTGCGCCTGCAACTGGAATGATTGCTTTCATATTCAGTATATGCCACACCGGCTAAAACAACACTTTTTCGTTTTGAGTCGCTGCTATGGCTGATCCTGTAGTGGTAAAGTTCAGTAAAAATTCAACAAATGAAAGAAAATTCTGTTTTACGTCTTAAATTAAATGTTCTGCGTCAACTTTTAATTATGAAAATACGGCTCCTGTATTTGATATTTCAATTTTTCATATTCTTTTCCGGATTCAGTCAGCCATCCGTTATCCGGATTGATTCCCTTCTCCATGTTTATTATAAATCATCTGCGCCGGGCGCAGTGATTGCCATTGCGCAACATCATAAAACTCTTTTTAAAAAGGGTTATGGCGAATCGGATCTTCTTACCGGAAAACCCATAACGTCCGACGATCTTTTTAATATCGGATCGCTTACCAAACAGTTTACAGCTTTCGCTTTGCTGGATCTTTACTACCAGGGGAAATTTTCATTGACTGATACCCTGGGGAAATTTTTCAATCTACCTCCAGGTCCTGCTTCCGTCCGGATCAGCCAGCTGCTCAGTCATTCTTCCGGAATACCAGACCATTACAGCTTCACGGACACATCCAAGATTAAACACGCAACGGATCAGGATGTGCTGGCGGCCATTCAAAAATCGGACACCCTGTATTTCCCTTCGGGTACCCATTACCGTTACAGCAATACCGCCTACTGCCTGCTGGGCCTGTTGATAGAAAAACTCAGTGGCATATCTTATCCCCGGTTTCTCAGGGAACAGGTATTCGGACCTGCCGGAATCCGGGACGCGCAGGTGTTTCAAACAGGCCGGCCCATTCCGCGGCGGGTGACCGGTTATGACCGGGCGGAAAATGGAACGTTTATAAAATCCGATGCAGATGAATCCCTGTTTTTTTCCACGGAAGCAGACGGCGGGATATACATGTCCATGAACGATTATCTCAAATGGTGCAGGGCCCTGGAATCCGGAGTATTTTCCCGGACCCCGATGATCCGGAAGGCCTGGACCGGACAGACCCTCATCGATACCGCGCATTCCCTCTGGTATGGCGATGGCTGGTTTATCCACCGGCCGGCCGGTTCAACGCAAACCATTTACCACACGGGATCCAATGGCGGCTTCCGCACGGTCGTCTTTCTGGTCCCGTCGCTGGATTACTGCATCAGTATTTTCTCCAACCGCTCAGACATTGACCTGGAAGAACTGGTGGCCCGGATCAATCAAATCCTTTCCATTCCCGATAATTCTTTTATCAAATCCGGACCCCTTGAATCTTTTATTCATAGTTGGCCTATTTTTGCGCCATGCAAAGAGACCAGATCGTTTTCGACCTCATTCAAAAAGAACTTGAACGCCAAAGACATGGTATTGAACTGATTGCTTCGGAAAATTTCACCTCCGTTCAGGTGATGCAGGCCATGGGCAATGTAATGACCAACAAGTATGCCGAAGGGTATCCCGGCCGCCGGTATTATGGCGGGTGTGAAATTGTGGATCAGACTGAACAGCTGGCCATTGACCGTCTGAAAAAAATTTTTGATTGCGAATACGCCAATGTGCAGCCGCATAGCGGGGCGCAGGCCAATGCAGCCGTTTGTCTGGCAGTACTTCAGCCGGGAGATAAAATTCTGGGGCTCGACCTGAGCATGGGTGGTCACCTGACCCACGGATCTGCCGTGAATTTTTCCGGCAAGTTGTACCAGCCTCATTTCTACGGTGTGAAGAAGGAAGACGGACGCGTGGACTATGAAAGCATGGAACGTGTTGCCCTGCAGGAAAAGCCCAGGCTCATTATCTGCGGCGCTTCTGCTTACAGCCGCGACTGGGATTATCCGCGTATCCGGCAGATTGCCGATAAAGCCGGGGCGCTCGTGATGTGTGATATGGCACATCCGGCAGGCCTCATTGCCAAACAATTATTAAGTTCCCCTTTCGAACATTGTCATTTTGTAACTTCCACCACTCATAAAACCCTGCGTGGTCCCCGGGGTGGCATCATCCTGATGAAGAAGGACTTTGACAACCCCTTCGGATTAAAAGATAATAAAGGAAATATCCGCCCCATGAGCAACCTGCTGGATATGGCCGTTTTCCCGGGCATACAGGGTGGCCCGCTGGAACATGTGATCGCCGCCAAAGCCATTGCATTCGGCGAGATCCTGACAGAAGAATTTACGGACTACGCAAAACAGATCATTGTAAACGCCCAGGCCATGAGCGCCTGCTTTTCGAAGAAAGGTTACGATATTGTTTCGGGCGGAACAGATAATCACCTGATGCTGATCGACCTGAGAAATAAAAATATCAGTGGTAAAAAAGCGGAGATCGCCCTGGGCAAAGCAGATATTACGGTTAACAAAAACATGGTCCCTTTCGATGATAAATCAGCTTTTGTTACTTCCGGGATCCGCGTAGGTGTGCCTGCCATTACAACCCGGGGTATGAAAACGGAACATATGAGCGGGCTGGTGGATTTTATGGATGAAGCGATTCAAAACGCGGAAAATGAAGTGGTACTCGGTGG
>DHWT01000175.1 GCA_002413325.1 Chitinophagaceae bacterium UBA5175
TTCCCACCACGGCCGGCACCGGCAGTGAAGTGGGCCGAAGCGCCATTATATCGGATGATGAAACCCATCAGAAAAAAATCCTGTTTTCTCCGAAACTCATGGCGAAGATTGTTTTTGCAGATCCGCTGCTTACCATGGAACTTCCTTCCTTTATTACGGCTGCCACAGGCATGGACGCGCTTACCCATCATATGGAGGCATTCCTGACAAATATGTTTCATCCCATGTGCGACGGCATTGCATTGCAGGGAATTTCCCTGATCCACGATTCCCTGGAAAAAGCAGTACATCATCCGGACCTCGAATCAAGGAGTAAAATGCTGATTGCTTCCCTGATGGGCGCCGTGGCTTTTCAGAAGGGACTGGGCGTGGTGCATTCGCTCGCTCACCCGCTTTCATCCCTGCTGGATACACACCACGGACTGGCCAATGCCGTCAATATACCTTATGGAATGGATTTTAATATAACAGGATTTGAACATAAGTTTAAATTAATCGCGCGTACTTTAAACCTGAAGGAAGAATCCGGGCAGGCCGTAGTCAGTTACCTGTTTGAATTAAATGATAAAATACACATTCCGCGCAAACTGAGTGCCATCGGCGTTAAACCCGAACATATCGAAACGCTGGCCGACCTGGCTATTGCGGATTTTGCGCACCCGAATAATCCCAAACCGGTCAGCCGGGCGGATTTTAAACAGTTATATTTAAAAGCCCTTTAGAATAACAAAATATTTTTAACTGCCCATGCAAATCATCAATCCGGCAACAGAGGAAATTATCTGCGAGGTCACGGAAGACAATACAAAATCGCTTGCTGCAAAATTTCAGCTATTGAAAAATGCACAAAGGGAATGGATTGCGACGGGAATGGATGTACGGGTAAAAATCATAAAGCAGTTTTCAGGATATCTGGAAAACCAGGCTGAATCCCTGGCTTCCCTGTTAACCTCCGAAGTCGGGAAGCCATTACAGCAAAGCCGTAATGAAATCAACGGGGCCAGAACAAGAATCAAATGGCTGGCAGAAAATGCTGAAAAATACCTCGGTGAAGAGCTGATGACCAGGGACAATGACCTCGTGGAAAAAATTTCCTATGAACCCCTGGGCGTTATCTGCAATATCTCCGCCTGGAATTACCCCTGGCTGGTAGGTGTGAATGTATTTGTAAGTGCCCTGCTGGCAGGAAATACCGTGATGTATAAACCGTCAGAATATGCCACGCTGACCGGCCTCGCAATTGAAAAATTATTTAAGCAGGCCGGGGTGCCTGCAGGTGTTTTTCAGGTAGCTATTGGCGCTGCCGAAGTTGGAAATGAATTACTGAAACTCCCCTTCGACGGTTATTTTTTTACGGGTTCCTATAAAACAGGGAAATACATCTATGAAAAATGCGCATCCAAAATGGTTCCCTGTCAGCTTGAAATGGGCGGTAAGGACCCGTTATATGTCGCCCGGGATATCAAAGATATTCAGTCCGTGGCTGCAGCAACCGCCGACGGGGCATTCTATAATAACGGGCAGAGTTGCTGTTCGGTAGAACGGATTTATGTACATGAAGCCGTTTATGATGCATACATCCGTGAATTTACAAAGGAAGTGGGTTCCTGGAAAACCGGTGTACCAACAGAAGAAGGTGTTTATTTCGGTCCGCTGACCCGGAAAGCCCAGCTGGACGTGATGGAAAACCAGGTAGCGGATGCGGTCGCAAAAGGGGCCCGCCTTTTATTGGGTGGTAAACGTATGAAAAGAAAAGGATATTATTTCGAGCCTACTATATTGGTGGATGTGACCCATGAAATGGATGTGATGAAAGAAGAATCATTCGGCCCCATTATTGGTATCATGAAAGTCAGGGATGATGAAGAAGCCATCCGGCTCATGCAGGATACGGAATATGGTCTGACAGCTGCGGTTTATTCAGAAAATAAAGAAAGAGCTGAAAATATTTTGCATCAGATAAACGCAGGATCCGGTTACTGGAATTGCTGTGACCGTGTATCCGCCCCCCTTCCCTGGAGCGGAAGAAAACACTCAGGATTCGGGGTTACGCTCTCCCATGCAGGTCTGCGGTCCTTTGTACGGCCTAAAGCCTGGCACCTGCGCGGATAACCGGACAACCGGAACTTAATCCTGAAATCAGTAAAGTGGATTAAAAAAAATGGCCCTGGAGCAGGATCCTGCGAATGCTCTATCCATCGGTATAAAAAGACTTTTTTATTAAAATAATTCGATCTTGAAAATAACAGGCCGCCATATTATAAAATATAAATATCGACTCTGATTCTGACTGAAGATGATGCTTTTACAACGCCAATACAAATTTTCCTGACAGAATTTATATTATCGGAAACAATATCCTGATAAAAAAGTCAACGCTTGAAAACAACCAGCCTGTTGCCTGCGCAACCCACTAACAAAATAATCTGCCTGGTGGCTGATGACGAGCCGCCAGCGCTGGAAGTATAAAAAATATATCGAATCCATTACGCCCCTGAAGCTGAAAGGCATTTCCGGAAACGCCGTGGATGCGCTTATGTGTCGCGTTGATTGGAAAAAGCATTCAGGCCGGAATAACAGGACAACCGTTTTTCACATAACGCTATAAAAAAAATCAACGACGGATCTTTTAAATTCATCGTTGATTTGGTTGCATTATGTAATGCAGGATTGAATTAATTTACAATCATTTGCCGACTCCCTGTGTTTTAACTTGCGGCATGGCCATCGTATCCTGCTTTGGAATATGACTTGTATCTGCTTTTTTAACCGGTATACTATCCCTCAGGTACTGATCCGACCGCTGGTTACCTTTTATTTTTCCCTGGTGAGGAGAAGTGGCCAAAATGGAAGAAAATAGACAGAAGCCTGCAAAAGCCGTAAATAACACTTTTTTCATAAAATAAATTTAAGGTTCACAAAAAATCCTACAACCCGGGGTTCAGCGATTTATTATCATGATAAAGAGATTTGCAAAAATCATATCAATACATGAGTTGAAAAAACCATGCCAGCTTTTAAATTTCATTTTAAAGCGATGGTCACACCACCACTGCCTGCATGGATATCTATGGGCGTACCTCCTCCATTAACAGTTCCATTGATGGACTGTTTTTCTACGGAACCATTGAAGTTGCTCAGTCCTTCCGTTTTAATACGGCCACCGTGAATGTCCAGGTCAAGACCCTTTCCTTTCGGGATCTGTAAACCGACGCTTCCACCTGAATTGCTCAGTTTAACATATTTACCGGTTTCTATTACTTGAATATCAATATTTCCCCCACTGGTGGAAGCCTCTAGTGTACCGCGCATGGAGGTCAGGGAAATATTTCCACCGGAAGTATGGGTTACCAGTTCGCCTGAAATTTTTTCGGCGTCGATATTGCCTCCGCTGGTATGGGCCCGTATATTCCCATCCAGGCTGCTCATTTCGATGGATCCGCCGGAAGTATTCAGTTTGATCTGGCCGGAACAACGGCTGGCTTCAATTCCGCCTCCACTGGTTTCCAGGTCTATATCATCTTTACAATCAGAAACCGAAATGCCACCTCCGGAAGTATGACCCTGGATCTTACCTGTCAGGCCTTTTACATCCAGTCCCCCGCCACTCGTGCTAAAATGCTGTTCGCCGTTCAGGTTCGTGATACGGATACCCCCGCCGCTGGTATTGAGCTGGGTGGCGCAGTTGGTTGGCACATAGATGCTAAAGGAAAAACTCAGGCTGCTGTTCCAGTTTCTGAAACTCTCTTTCGGTTTGGCAATGGCAGTCAGTTTATTTCCGGAAGCCGTTACGGTAAGATCATAATCATTCGAAATAATCTTTTGCATCTCTTCCTTTGAATAAGACCCCCGATGGCCATTCTCTGTAACATATACTTCAATGCGTGCTTCAGATGGATTTACGCCGGTCACTTCAATACCCCCGCCCGAGGTTCTTGCCTCCACCTGTTTTATGGATTCGGCAGATAAGTTTTTGCTTAAATAAAGGAGGCCTTTATGGGAATCCTGTGCCTTTGCAAAAATTCCGGAAATAACGAATAGAAAACTCAGGATGACTTTCATGTTCTGCATTTTTATAGGTTTAAAATATTTATTTTATTACTGGTGAATCTGAGTGCCTTTTGAATGTCGCCTAGTCCTGCTTCCAATAAATGCATCCGGTAATTCTCACACGGCCCTGTTTCCGCAGGTTCCCCTTCCAACCCGGTGCCAGACGGGCAAATGATTAAATATCAGATTACCGGGTTTCGCTCCGGGCATCAGACTGACCGTTTTCGATACACTACTGTCCGCTTTTATATTATAATCCCCCAGGAAAAGACACGATATATGTTAAAATGTTGCATGGCCCCCGCCTTCCTGTTAACTTCCTGAAATAGTTGGAATTGTCTGTCCTGTTTTCCAGCGCCCATTCGTCATGGATCTTTTAACAATTAAAATCAAAAAAAATGAAAGCGTTCCTCTTGATCTTCCGGAGAGATTTCAAAACAGGCGGCATACAACCTGCACCGGAGCATTTACAAAACAGGATGAAAGACTGGCAAAACCGGATGGGATCCATCGCAGCCCGGAACAAACTGGCCCATTCGGGCAACCGCCTGTCTGACGAGCGTAAAGTGGTAAAACCCGGGGCCATAGTTACAAATAGACCCCATGTTTAACTGAACGACGATATAAGAAGTTATTTAACTATTATGCGCCGATCCTTACCTAATTGGATAAAAAAAGCGGCTTTACCCGGAAAGACCCGGAGAAAACTTTGGATTTTGGAAATTTGAAATATTGAATCTTAAAGGTCCCCTGCAATGATGTCTTGCTACCGCACAACATTCCCAAATTTTCTATGCTTACTTAGTATGCAGTAAGCCGGAAATTTTTTCCACCGTGACTTTTAGAATATCACCCCCGGGCAGACCGGGCCAGGGTAAGATATGCGGTGCCTTTGGTTCCGCGGGTATCACCGGGCGCGGCACCATCCAGGTATTGATGTAGGGACGCTGGAACTTTCCCCTTGAGGTATTCCATGACGTGGTTGATGGCGGCATTCGCCTGCTCTCCGGTTAACCCGGTCTTTTCCTGTAATGACTGAATTAATCCGTTCATAAAAAAAATTTAGAATCTGAATTTAAACAAATAGCGGGACATGCATCCCATATCTCACGGAATTCCCAATGACTTAATGAACCATCGTTTCCAATTTCAATACAATCACGGCATGGGTTGGTATGTACTGTTCAAAGTTTTTTTCTGTGGTCCCGGAATTTTTCTTTAGCCATAGGTCCCGTATATTATAGGTCTGCTTGTCAAAACGAATATCCAAACCGGATCGTGGATCCGTGATCGCGAAATTTTTCCAATCCAGGTTTATTTTTTTTTCGCTGGTTGTGCGGTTTAAGAAACAAAGAGCCAGTTCCCTATTCTGTAAAGGTTTTATCCATACTTCCAGGCTGTCGGGCAGATTCATTTTAAAAGCGGAAATTCCGAGACTGTCCTGGTCCACGGCAATCATTTCCTTATTGGTTAATATTCCGCGGGTCTGTGCCGACATGTTTCGCAAATCGTTTCCGGCGGCCAGCGGTGCTGCAAGCATACACCACAGGGAAAAATGGGATTTATCTTCCTCATAACTCATCCCGTTACCCACTTCCAGCATGTCCGGATCGTTCCAGTGATTCGGACCATTATACTGCCGGATGGATTCCTGTTTGTCCAGGATACTGATGACCGTCTGGGGCGTCCAGTCGCCCGTCGTTTTAGGAATAATGAAACTGGCTCCGATATCGCCCGTCGTGCGATATAGTTCTCCCACACCTCCGGCCCAAAGCCAGGGTGCGTGATTCCCCCACTCGCAGATACTGAAAACAATGGGTCGTCCGGTTGCCCTTAACGCAGCGCTCATCGTTTTATAGGCTTCGGGCGCATTGAGACTATCCGTATTACACCAGTCATATTTTAAAAAGTCCACACCCCAGGACGCATATAGCCTGGCATCTTCATATTCATGGCCCCGGGTGCCGGGGTAACCTGCACAGGTCCTGGATCCGGCACAATTGTAAATCCCGAATTTCAATCCCCTGGAATGCACATAATCGGCAAAAGCTTTCATACCATGGGGAAATTTTACCGGATCGGCAGCCAGGCTTCCGTTCTGATCCCGCTCCATGGCCATCCATCCGTCATCCAGAACAAAATACTGATATCCGGCATCCCGCATGCCCGAACTGACAAAAACATCCACCATCTCCCTGAGCATGCCTTCATTTATTTTCGTTTGAAAGGTATTCCAGGTATTAAATCCCATAGGAGGTCTGGGAGCAAGCTGGCCGGTGAGCAGGATGCCCTTTGTTTTCCCGCCTTCATTGGAAGCATGATTCTGGGAATATGCATCCAAGAAAAATACGGGTGCCAGCAAGGAAATTAAAATGGTTTTGAGAAATTGCATGTGAGTGAAATTTTAAAGTTGAATATGGATCACCGTAAGGCTTCAGAAAATAAATATCCTCCGCCGGATTAAGATGTTAATATAAATCATTTGAACAAATCGGACAGCGCTGTATAAAAACCGGACATTTATCCCTATCCAGGATTTCTAGGGAACCCGGGGACGGTTTATACAGATTCAGGGCTGAAGGTAACAATAAGAGTCAGTGCCGGCGAGCTTATTCCGGATACTTTTTATCGTTGATATACTGAATGATTCCAATCAGGCTTTCTTCATTGATCTCATGATCGTGCAGGGAAAAGAATTCATCCAGCAACGCGGATTCATTCCTGAGCACGCGGCGTATCACATTTTCTCTTAAAAATAATTTCCGGAAGAAAGGATTGCCCGGATAAACTAAATAATATTCATAATCGTCCAGATATTCGTCATATTTTTTCCCTGTTGAAAAATATCCTTCATTCAAATAGGAAGCGCGTATATGTTTTGTAATTAACCTTTTATATAGGGAATACCCTTGCCCGGATTTAAGTACAGAGATCAGAAAGAATTTGGTGCTGATCCAGTGGACCTTCTCAAATGAATATATCGTACTGTTGTCCACCAGGTCAAAACGGGAAACAGAATCAATGGGATAATACCATTCCTTTCTGGACTCATTGATAACATATACCCGGTTATTGATTTTATCATAATTGAACAAAAGCACCTGACCGGCTGCCGGAATGAGATTGTGATTCTCCAGTTCAACAGTTCCACGGATCCATTTTTTTGACAGAAACGGGCTTCCTACATCAGCTTCTCTCTCCGTAAAAACAGGTATCAGCACAGCGACCCGGTTTTGATCTGATGGCAATTGGGACATCTCTGTCTGCTGTGCGATGGCGATTCCAAAAAAATTGGATGTACATATGGCTATGCAGCAAACCCAAATTTTCCCTATTCTCCCTTGAGCACTCACTTTTTTAATTTTTCCTCAACCCATTACAAAATTAATCAATATATAACAATTCCATATCGTTAAATAAAACCTCTATTGCTTAATGATTACCTGTAAAACCTGCAGGGCTTCTGGATATTCAAACCAAAAAAATTGACTGACAAGGGAGAAATCAGTATAATTTTGACCGGCCCGAGTGGTTATACCTTTATGAATATTAACGCGGACCGATAAGGGCGGATGTACAAGGCAGCTTATAGTTTTAAATATTGAAATATTTTCTGGTAATCGGGCTTATCAGGATAATACTTTTTAAGAACCTTAGCAGGCATTCTGGCCTGTTCATTCTGGCCGGTCTGCAGGTATAATAAAGCCAAAGCATAATTCAGCTGTTCATCTTCCGGGGCCAGCCTGATCCCACGGGAATACATGTCAATAGCCTGTTTGTTTTTCCCTTCCTGTTGCAGCAGGAGCGCATAGTTATAATATACCCGGGGGTTTGTTGATTTCAATGCAACCGCTTTCGCCAGGGCCTTTCCAGCCTCTTCCTTATTATTCATTTCATTATATAGCAAGGCGAGGTTAAACCAGGCACGTTCGCTTTTCGGATCAATCTTCACAGCTTCCTGTAATACCTGCAGGGCGGGGGCATTCTGCCCGGATAAATTATAGGCGACTGAAAGATTCAGCCGGGCATAATTGAGTGCAGAATCCTTTTTTAAACCCTGCTGATAATATTTTATTGCAGCATAATAATTATTCTGTTTCAGATAATAATCTCCGAGCATAACTTTTCCCATGGCAAAGTCTGACTGGTACATGAGATACCCGTCCAGTTCGGTTTTCGCTTTTACAAAAGCATTGTAGTCACCCGGTGGAATTCGATTGGCCGGAATTGTAACATACAACTCAGCGGCCGCGATACGAACAGCCCGTACTTTGTCCTGCAACAACGGACCCACTGCAGACAACCATTGATCCGGTTGAAAACCGGTCAGGCTTTTCAACGCCCGGTACCGGATACCGGCATCCGGCAGATTCAGGCAATTCAGCAAAGCATCCAGGCTCCCTGCGGTCTGAATATTACCCAGGTAATTTGCAGCAGCGGCTTTTACAATATCCGGCACTGAGGTATCTTTCAGCAATCTGACCAGGTGCGCTTCGCTGTTTTCATCGATCCGGCTTCCCGGTATCAGGTCCTCTGCAAAATGATATTTTCGGTTTGGCCCATACCATTTCACAACCGCATCCGCCGCCCATTGATCCGTTTTATCCTTGTGGCAGTTGTTACAGGCATTGGGGGTACCGTATTTTACCGACAGGTCGGGCCTTGGTACGCGGAACGTATGATCATAACGAAAATCATTCCCCATATAAAACCTGCCCGGCATATGGCAGTTCTTACATTCAGCTCCGGTTGATCCCATGGCGTGGAAAGTATGTGAAGGGTCATCGTAGGTTTTGGCATGGCATTGGGCACAAAGGGTGTTACCGGAAAATAATAGTCTGGCTGTATGGGGCTCATGGCAGTTGCTGCATTTCACTCCCTGGCGGAACATTTTGCTTTGTGCAAAGGAAGTATAGATAAAATCCTCGTCATGTGCCTGTCCGTCGGCATAGTAATGCTCAGTCGTCGGAATTTCTGGAATATAATTATCCAGGAGCTCATCGCCGGGTATCAAATGAGGACTGATCTCTGTTACCCGGGCATGACAGGGCGTACAACTGTTAATCTGCGCCGTTTGCCCGGCATTTTTCCCTTCTTTCATATAAGCGCCGGGCACTTTTTTACCTTTTTTATAATCATCGCCCGACACATAATCAATATGTTGTTTTCCCGCCCCGTGGCAGGATTCGCAGCTTACATTCAACACACTGAAACTGGTTTGATAACTGTCGGTTTCCGTATTATAGTTTTTTTGCAGATTGGTGCTATGGCACCTTGCACACATGGTATTCCAGTTTTGCGCATTGCCCGTCCAGTGCAACCAGTCGTGCGGCGGAATTTTTTGTCCCGCGTACTGATGGAACCATTTTCTTTTTTTCAGATCCCAGCTTGCCCGGCTAACCTGCATTCTACCGCCAGGAAATTCCACCAGGTATTGCTGCAAGGGATAATAGCCAAACGTATATTTCACTTCATAGTCATGGTTGAGGCCGTCTTCGCCCTGTGTATTCATAAAAAATTTCCCTTCTCTTTTAAAGAAACGGCTTGTAACGCCGTCTGCAACCAGGGTCTTACCGTTAAAATCACCTTCCACGGTGGAATCCCCTGCTGCCATCATTGCTTTGAAATGCCCGGAACCGGACCACGCTTTGTATTCAGGGGCATGGCACGTTTTACACTGCTGGTCGCCCACAAAAGCATTTTCTGTGTTATGCAAGGGAATCGGAGATTCATTGGGTTTGCACTGCTGAACCAGGATGGTTCCAGACCCGATAAAGATCATAAATAATAAGACAGCACTATTTCTCCTGTTATGCATAACCGAATTTGGGAAACAAAAACCACCCGGACAATATTACCACAATTTCCAAATATGACACTTATGACTTTCAACCCCGGCAGCTCTTTTCGGAAACAGCGGATCCATATATCAGGATGAGGCAGGAAACAATGTCCGGATTTTAATGAAAAGCCCCCCGGATAAAGAAACTTTGTTTTAATTTGGGCTATTCTTTTCAAACTTTGTATAGATGTTTGCAGAAAAACCCTTTAACGTCCTGCTATTTTGTTTTATCGTAACCCTTTGTACCGGAGTTCTTCAATACCTGAATCCGGAGATCAGCTTATTTGATTCCGGCCTGATTATTTCCATTTTACTGACGGTATTTCTCAAAGAAGATTCCTACACCAAAATATTCGGCAGTGTGGGTGTTTTTTTTATGATCCTTTCCGCCTTTTACTCTCACGAGAACATGACCCAGCAGCAGGTTGTAATGCAGCACCTGTTTTCCGGAATCATCGTAGTGCTGACCACCCTGGCTGTTTTATATGTTAAAAGATTGTATCGGTCCATTGAGTCGGATGAACGCCAGGTAAATGCCCTCTTCGATCATGCCACCGAAGGGATTGTCTTAACCAACAGCAAGGGAATCATTGTTCTGATCAACCCGGCAGCTGCAGCATTGTTTCGTTATGAAAGAGAGGAGCTCCTGGGTAAAACGATTGAAGCGCTCATCCCCGGGCGGTTTCATAAAGCTCACCTGGACTATAGGAAAGACTTTTACCATCATCCTTCCAACCGCACCATGGGGCAGGGCAGGGATTTATATGCCAGAACCAAAGACGGCGGGGAGTTCCCGGTAGAAGTCAGCCTGAGTTATTACAACCATAAAAATGAATCCTATGTAATTGCTTTTGTTGTGGACATTACCGCCCGGAAGAAATCTGAATTGGAAACACTGAATCAGAAAAAACAACTGGAAAGAATTACGGATGCGATGAAAAAACTCAATGCCGAACTGGAAACAAAAGTTGAGCAACGAACCCTGATTTTACGGGAAGCCCTGCAGGAGCTGGAAAAATCACAGCTTGAATTGAATGAAGCGCTTAATAAAGAAAAGGAACTGAACGAGATCAAATCCAGGTTTGTTTCCATGGCGTCCCATGAATTCAGAACACCCCTGAGTACGGTATTATCCTCTGCATCGCTGATATCTAAATATAAATTATCCGAAGAGCAGGGAAAAAGAGATAAACATATCAACCGCATCAAGGACTCGGTAAAACACCTCAACGAGCTGCTGGAAGATTTCCTTTCCCTGGGCAAACTGGAAGAAGGTCGAATCAATGCGGTTTCCGCTCCATTCAACGTGAAGGATTTTATGGAAGAGGTGGTGGATGAGATGAAATCCCTCCTAAAATTCAACCAGAGCATCCAGGCAGAACATGAAGGTGAGGACATATTCATTTCCGACAAGCGCCTCCTGAAAAATATCCTGATCAATTTATTGGGAAATGCGATTAAGTTTTCATCTGAAAACAGCGCAGTTTGGCTTCAAATCAAAAACTCCGGAGAAAGCATGGAATTAATCGTCCGTGACGAAGGAATCGGAATTTCCGAAGAGGACCAGCAGCATCTTTTCAGCAGTTTTTACCGGGGCAAGAATGTAGTCAACATTGAAGGTACCGGGCTGGGCCTTCATATTGTAAAAAGATATGCGGAATTGCTGCAGGGAGACATACAACTGGAAAGTAAACTTCAGGAGGGCACCCGTATAACAGTTACAGCTCCGGCCCTGACGGAACCGGATGACTTATCTATATAGCCTTGCTATACCGCTGCTTATCCGAATCAGAATTTTTCATCAGCAGGTGCAAATCAAATGCCCTGCAGATATTTCGTATAAAACTTCTGCCCGTTCCGGTTACCTGAACATGTTTATCATCAAAATGCACCAGACCATCCTGTTCCAGTTTTTCAAGTTCCGGAAATGTGAATTCCTTTAGCTGATCCTGGTGCCGGTTATTAAAATAGGTAACTCCGCGGCAACTGATATCCTGGATATATTTCCGGAATTCTTCATCTTCCTGGCTCAGAAAATATCCTTTCTCAACAGGCAGTTCATTTTTTTGTATCCGTTCGTAATACTCATGAAGCGATTTGGCATTCTGGGCAAATGCATGGACAGCATCGCCAATCGCCGATACGCCCAGGCCCAGCTGTAAATCTGTATACTGGGCGGTGTATCCCATAAAATTCCTGTGCAGGGTCCCCTGTTCCCAGGCATGGAATAATTCGTCGTCCCGTAAAACAAAATGATCCATACCCAGGTGCTGGTAATTGTTTTCTATAAATACTTTCTTCCCTTCCTGGTACAAAGCCATTTTAAGAGCTGCATCGGGCAGATCGTTTTCATCGAACAGTCTTTGTCCCCGGCTTGTCCAGGGAACATGGGCATAGCTGTAGAAAGCGAACCGGTCAGGCGCCAGGGAAATGCATTCCCGGACGGTTTTTTTAATGCTCTCCAGCGTCTGATGCGGAAGGCCGTAAATCAGGTCGAAATTAATGGATTGAAATCCGATTTCCCGGGCCGTTTCTGTTGCCTTTTTCACATTTTCAAACGGCTGTATCCGGTTGATGGTTTTTTGAACCACCGGGTCATTATCCTGCACCCCGTAACTGATCCTTCTGAAACCCAACTGGTAGAGGGCTTCCAGATGTTCCCGGGTGGTATTATTCGGATGGCCTTCCAGGCTGAAATTGGCATGAGCGTGGATGATCGAGTTTTCAAGGATGGCATTTATCAGCCAGGTCAGGTTTTCAGGAGAAAAAAAAGTGGGGGTTCCGCCACCCAGGTGTATTTCCCTGATTACAGGGACTTCCTCCATCAGTTCACAGTACATATGCCATTCCCGGATTATCGCTTCAATGTATTCTGCTTCCACGTTGTGGTTGGTCGTAATTTTCTTATTACACCCGCAATAAGTGCACAAGGACTCGCAGAACGGCAGGTGTATATACAGGCTGATGCCGTTGGACTGGTTGGAAATACGAAACTGATCTTTGAAAGTCTTCTTCCATCGGGTAGGGTCGATGGTCTGATTCCAAACAGGCACGGTAGGATAACTGGTATACCTTGGTACAGGTATATCATATTTTTTGAGGAGATCGAAGGATTCCATGGTTAGTTTTTTATCCGCAACCATACCTTTTATTAATAGTTGTTTTTAAGAAGTTCTTTTTCCATTAGAATGGCTTTTGGAAAAAGAATATCATTTTCCAGGTATAAATGCTGCATAATATCATGATCCACTTCCTGCAAGGTAAGAAAACTCACTTTGTGACTGGTGCAGGCATCCGGGGGTACGGAATAATGCAGGGTAAGCTCCCTGATCCGGGCCAATGAATCTTCTACAAACTTGTGCTCGTGCTGCATGACTTCTTCCACCGGTTTACTCAGGGTTCGTACCAGTAAACTGGCATAGGATTCCCGGCCCTTATGGGCAAAATCGATCTGTTTTATATAAGGGAAAATGATTTCATCTTCATATTGGATATGACTGAGTAATTCTTTAGCCAGTGCAGAAAATTCAACGACCAGGTCAGGCAGGTAGCTGAATTTTTTCCGGTGGCCTTCCGAAAACTGCTGAATGGAGACCAGGGTTGCCGGCAACATCGACCTTAAATATTCGTGGTGAATATGTACAATATAATCAGCCAGAAAAGAGAGATCCCAGTCTTCAAAATTTAAAGAATTTGATACGGAAATCTGCCGGGTTGCCCTGTCAAGTTCTGCCTGTATGGTTTGCAGGTCAAGCCCTTTTAATGAGCAGACCAACTCCAGCGGAAAACGGGCGCCACAGCAAAATTCAATACCATGACGGCGAAATACCTGGGCTGTCCGATAATCCCTTTTCACAATATCTGATACAAACTCCTGCTTTTCAATCACTTTTAATCCTTTTACCTATATGATTTTCCCACCCCACTCAGGGTCGAAAAAATAAAATTACTGCCATTCAGGGCTGTTCCGGCTGATTTTAATCATACCAGAACATGATTAATTTCTATGGATGAAAATTATTTGGGACAGGAGACCGCAGTCGCCCGGCCCGAACCGAGTAAGGGACTGATATAGGGAATCCCCAGGTTCAACCCGCGGAGAATCAGGATAATGGCCATGATCCCCACAATAACCGGCGTCATTTGTTTTATCCGGTTGCGGAAAGATAACCTGATCAATGAACCAAAATAGCTCAAAGCGAACAAGGGCGGCAGGGTACCCAGACCGAACATAACCATAAACAGTACGCCGGATTGCACCCTGGAGGCATTCAATGCGCCGGCAATCGCCAGGTAGACCATGCCACAGGGCAGTAACCCGTTCGCCATTCCCAATAAAATAAAATGGGTCCGGGAGGGTAATTTCCAGAGCCGAAACACCAGGTTTTGAATTAGCTGATACGTTTCCCTTACCAGGGCCGGCTGTGGAAAATTTTTGAAAACAATAAACTGAACCAGGAAAAAAAGCATCAGGATTCCCAACCCGACAGAGAACCCCTGTTGGAATCCGGCCAAATACATTCCCCTGCCCACTAACCCAAAGATCAAACCGAAGCCGGCATATACGGTTATCCTACCCAGATGGTAGAGGATCAGTGATATTGATTTTTGCATGCCGGATATATGCTGCAACGGAAGTGCCAGTGCAAGCGGACCACACATGCCCACACAGTGAAAACTACTCAGGGTTCCCAGCATAAATCCCGCTAATATCAATTGTATCATCTTTTATAAAACGATAAAGGGTTGTTCAGTATAATAATCGCTATTACCGGCATGCCATGATATTTTAACTGTATAATGACCCGGAACCAGCATAGTATGATCCAACTCTTGTTTTCCTCCTGTCAGAATATTCAGTTTTACATTCCTGTCCTTTGCCTCATCCGAAGCACAGTAAAAAAGCACACTCCCGTTCAAAGGCCTGTTTTTCATTTCAGGAGGGAACTCTATAACGATTTTATCCGCATCTTTATAGATACTTATATTTTTGCTTAACGCATTTGCATTTTTTGTCCGGTCAATCACATGCTGATAAGCCAGTTCATCCTGGTAGTATTCTTTGGTCACCAGTTCAACCGGTGTTTGGACGCAGCGGTAAACCATGTATGACATCAGCCCGGCAAATGCAATAAATACCAGTAAAAGCCTGTTTCCCCAATTCATAATTTAATTTTATTCTGATTCACTATCAGGAACCGGACCCAAAAAATTTGTATTGATCTCGTCTATTTTTCTATCCCCTTCATACAACCCCAGTCGGATACTCGTTTTCCGGTGACCGATTTCCTTCCGGGGCAGAACAATAAAGAATGAGCCTGAACCTTCCTCTTCTTTTTTTATGCGGATCGTTTCCCCGCCGATTACTTCAATCTTGCCTTCTTCATCCTCCAGTTTTAACGACAGGGGAACATCATGAACCGTTTTGTTCGCAACTTTTATATTATATAAATTTGATACACTATCAACTCCCCTTTCCTGGTAAAGCATACCGGGCGTCCGCATGATGGTGGCATCCACATCCTTTCTCGTCATCAGCAAAGTGCCGAGGATGGCAATCAGCACACAAAGCAAACCCGTGTATAATTTCATACGGGTTGTATAGCGAATAGGTTCCCCTTTGGCAATCCCGTTTTCAGAGGCATACCGGATCAGTCCGACCGGCCTGCCTACACTTTCCATCATATGGTCACAGGCATCTATACATGCCGTACAGCTGACACATTCCATTTGTGTCCCGTTGCGGATATCTATGGCTGTCGGACAAACTTTCACGCATTGCAGGCAATCAATACAGTCCCCCAGCTGACTGTCTGCCGCTTTAGTAAACTTACCCCT
>DHWT01000059.1 GCA_002413325.1 Chitinophagaceae bacterium UBA5175
CCCTGGACCCTGCCTTCCAACCTGGGTCTGGCCGTCGGACCGGACATTGAATACTCGTTGGTTCAAACCTTCAATCCATACACCCACTCTCCGGTTCATATCGTGCTGGCTAAATCCCTGCTGGGTAAATATTTCAAACCGGAAGAGGAGAACGCAGATTTTGGAGCCTGGCAGCCTGCTTCCAAAATACTTCCCTGGAAGATTTTATTTTCTTTTACCGGCACCCGGATGGAGAACTGTCGATATGAACAGCTCATACCCAGCGAAGCGGGCAGCCTGGATCATATCCGCAGCCTGACCCCCGATGCAGATCCTTTCCGGGTCGTTACCGCAGATTTTGTTACCACCGAAGACGGAACCGGCATCGTGCACACCGCGCCTGCTTTTGGAGCAGACGATTTTAAGGCCGGAAAGAAAAACAGGCTCGGGATCCTCGTCCTGGTGGATAAGGAAGGCAAATTCGTGGATGGTGTGGATGAATTCAGCGGCCGGTTTGTAAAAAATTATAAGGATGATCCCGACTATGTGGATGTGAACGTGGACATCTGTGTAAAACTTAAAAAAGAAAACCGGGCGTTTAAAATCGAAAAATACGAACATACCTATCCCCATTGCTGGAGAACAGATAAACCCATTCTATATTATCCGCTGGATGCCTGGTTCATTAAAACGACAGCAGTGAAAGACCGTATGGTGGAACTCAATAAAACCATCCAATGGAAACCGGCATCCACCGGCGAAGGCCGGTTTGGCAACTGGCTGGAGAATATGGTGGACTGGAACCTGAGCCGCAGCCGTTTTTGGGGAACTCCCCTGCCGATCTGGAGAACGGAAAACGGGGAAGAAGAGAAATGCATCGGTTCCATCCGGGAGCTTCTGGATGAAATGGAGCATTCAAAAAAAGTATTCGGTGAAAAAATAAATGAGGGGATCAGCATCCGGACGCTCGACCTGCACAAACCATTTGTAGACGGTATCATCCTGGCCAGCAGCGAGGGAAAAAAAATGAACCGTATCCCCGATCTCGTGGATGTATGGTTTGATTCCGGGGCCATGCCCTATGCCCAATGGCACTACCCTTTCGAAAACAAGGAGCAATTCAAAAAAAGCTTCCCGGCTGATTTTATTGCCGAAGGGGTGGACCAGACCCGGGGCTGGTTTTATACATTACACGCACTTGCCGTGATGTTATTCGACGGGGTCGCCTATAAAACGGTCGTGTCCAACGGGCTCGTCCTGGATAAGAACGGTAATAAAATGAGCAAAAGGGTGGGTAATGTGGTGGATCCCTTTAAAACCATTGATCAGTTCGGGGCTGACGCAACCCGCTGGTATTTAATCACCAATGCCTCTCCCTGGGATAGTATGAAGTTCGACCCCGAAGGGATCCGGGAAGTACAAAGAAAATTCTTCGGCACATTATATAATACCTATCAGTTTTTTGCGCTTTATGCCAATGTGGACGGTTTTGCTTTCAAAGAAGGGTATATACCGCTGGCAGACAGACCCGAAATTGATAAATGGATATCTTCATCCCTGAACAGCCTGGTGAAAAAAGTGATTGATAGCCTGGATGACTATGAACCTACAGTTGCCGGCCGCCTGATAGAGGATTTTGTGGATGAAGAACTGAGTAACTGGTATGTACGCCTCAGCAGGCGCCGGTTCTGGAAAGGGGAATATGAACAGGATAAGCGGAGCGCGTATCAGACTTTATATGAATGCCTGGAAACCCTGAGCAAACTCATAGCGCCCGTATCCCCGTTTTTTGCAGACTGGCTTTTTCAGAACCTGAACCAGGTTACCGGCAGGTCCGCATTTCAGTCCGTTCATTTTACTGATTTTCCTGAGGTTCAAAACGCTGCCATTGATCAGGATCTGGAAGAAAGAATGAAACTGGCGCAGGACACTTCTTCCCTGATCCTGTCCCTCCGGAAAAAAATCAATATTAAAGTACGCCAGCCACTTAAAAAAGCCCTGATTCCGGTTTTAAACCCGGGCATGAAGGCGCAACTGGAAAAAGTAGAAGAACTGATCCGTTCAGAGGTGAATATTAAGGAAATTGAGTACCTGGAAGCCAATAATGAATTTATTCATAAGCGGATTAAACCGAATTTTGTGTTGCTTGGCAAAAAACTTGGGGCGAAAATGAAGGCGGTTAGCGGGGCATTGGCTAAATTCACCCAGCAGGATATTCATAACCTGGAAAAGGAAGGCAAAATCAGGGTTCCTGTTGAGGGGGGGGATTCCGTTGAAATTGCCCTGGAAGAGGTGGAAATCAGCAGTGAGGATGTTCCCGGCTGGATGGTGGCCTCAAAAGGTCCCTTGACCGTTGCCCTGGATGTTACGGTTACCCCTGAACTGGAAAGGGAAGGGAATGCCCGGGAACTGGTGAACCGGATCCAGAAAATCAGGAAAGATCAGGAATTTGAGCTGACTGACCGGATCAACGTACAAATTGGCGGGGCCCAGACATTGGAAGAGACGATAAGAGAATTTAATTATTATATTTGCGCGGAAATTTTGGCAGACAAACTTGATTTGGTTGCCGAAGTAACCAATGGCACCTTAATTGAAGTTAATGACGTCCCTTTAACAGTGTTTGTCACAAAAAAAGCCTAAAACCATATGGCAATCAAGAAAAAACCGGTTAAACCGGTTAAAAAAGTGCAACCCAAAAATGCTGCTAAACCAGTAGCTAAAAAAGCTACTGCCAAAAAGGTAGCACCGGTAAAAACTGTAAAAAAGGAGAGTCCCAAAAAACACACACCTGTGGTAAAGAAACCTGTAGCGACAGCAAGTAAATCAGTTCATCCGAAAGTTAGTGTTCCAGCAAAAAAACCTGCGACCGTTTCTCATTCAGGTAAAAAACCAGCACCATCAGGCGCAGCAGCCAAAAAACCCGCAGCACCTGTTCATCAGTCCAAACTGGTAAACCATTCAACTCCTGCTTCACATGCGCCTGTTGCGGCTAAGCATGTACAACAGCCCGCTGCTGCGGCAGCCAAAGCCGGTCATAAGGCCGAAGATAAGAAGCCGGTTTTCAAACAACAAGTTAAAAACACCAGTCCTGTTACCGTGAAACCGGAGGCTAAAAAACCGGTTCCACCGCCCGTGAAGGCTGTTAAAGTAGTCATACCCGAAATAAAAACTAAAACGGTTCGCAAATACGAACCGGAATTCACAAGATCTGTACTGGATATTCACCAGCAGGAACAAACCGGACCCACCATGAGATATAGTGATGCAGAATTAGCCGAATTCAGGGATCTGATTACAAAAAAATTGGATTCAGCGAAAAAAGAACTGGCTTACCTCCAGGGCCTGATAACCAGACGGGACGAAATGGGAGGAGATGAAACGGATAACCGTTACATGACAATGGAAGATGGAAGCATGAGCATGGAACGTGAACAACTGAGCCAGATGGCCAGCCGGCAGATTACTTTCATTGATCACTTGGAAAAGGCCATGATGCGGATTGAAAACAAGACGTATGGAATTTGCCGGGTTACCGGGAAACTGATCGATAAAGCGAGGCTGAAGGCTGTACCTCATGCTACACTCAGCATAGAAGCCAAACAAACTATGAACAAATAGTATTTGTTCTAATCCCCATATGCAGTCCCGCCTCCTATTTATGGCGATGGCCCTGGCATTGGGAGCTGTGCTCCCCATGCAGGCTGCAATTAATGCCCGGCTGGCTAAAACATCGGGCGACCCGGTAATGGCGGCTTTTCTGTCATTCGCCATCGGGACGATTGCGCTGATGTTGTTTTTGATGATTGCCGGGCGGTTTCAATTCCGTTTTCTTTCTACGCAATCACCCTGGTGGATCTGGACAGGCGGCTTGCTGGGAACTTTTTTTGTTGCAGGAATTGTGGTGTTACTTCCCAGACTGGGCGTGGTATTATCTTTTAGCCTGGTGCTGGCCGGACAAATGTTCGCTGCGGTTTTATTCGACCAGTTTGGATGGCTGGGCACAGCTGTTCGCGAAATCTCCGCCGGAAAAATCGCCGGCTGCATCCTGCTCATCATCGGCGTGATCCTGATCCGTAAATATTAGCTGACCGTTATTATCAAATCCACTAACTATTATGGTAGATACACAAGTGAACAATCCCAAGAGCCCGAAATTTGCTGTTAAACGGTACCTCACCAGTATTAAAGAAGAGCTCAGGGGGAAAATTGTATTGGATATGCCTGCCGGTAATGGGGTAACGAGTGAAGTGTTACTGGAATTAGGAAGTAAGGTGGAAGCGTATGATTTATTTCCCGAGTATTTTTTATTAAAGGATATAGAGTGTAAAAAAGCGGATATAAATACGGGGCTGCCAATAGAAAACAATCATGCTGATTATATTATTTGCCAGGAAGGCATAGAACATTTTAATGATCAGCTCAAAATGTTTTCCGAATTTAACCGGGTGTTGAAAACAGGAGGCAAATTGATTATCACAACCCCGAGTATTTCAAACCTCGCTGCTAAACTGAGCTATACATTATTTGAATCGGAATATTTTCATAAACTGATGCCACCGAACGAAATAGATTCAGTATGGTTTGGTGATAAAACCAATAAAAAAATTTATTACGGGCATATTTTCCTGATCGGTATGCAAAAAATGCGGGTTATCGGCAGGGTTTCAGGTTTTAAAATCAGTAAGATCATCTTCATGAGAATAAACAAAACCGCCCTGGTTCTTTTCCCGTTTTGGTATCCATTTATTTTTTTATCTTCTTATTTTACTTACTTCAAAGCATTAAGGAAAAACAAATCGATCGATTATGATGCTAAAAAGAAAGTGTATAAGGAACAACTGCAAATTAACATAAGTCCCAAGGTATTGCTGGACAGGCATACTTTCGTTGTTTTCGAAAAGGAATTTGAGATGGAGCATGTATATGACCATCTGCTTTCCATTTCGAAACCCCTAAACGAAATTTTATAAGTTTATAATCGCACCATCACCCGGATCTTCACCGGAATGCCGGGGTTTTATCCGAAAGCACCATTATAACACCTATCACCCCTGCGATACCATTAAGCAATGACCTGTCTTATTTTTTAATGATTTTACTGTCAAATAAATCAAAAATTATAAGACCGAAAATCAAACCTAAGTAAACCACCTTATTTGATCTCCTGCATATCTACCAGCTTCTTGTAGAAGCCGTTTTGTAAAACGAGTTCTTCATGTGTTCCTCTTTCCACGATGGCTCCTTTTTGCAATACGATAATTTCATTGGAATGCCGGATGGTACTAAGCCGGTGGGCAATCACCACGCATGTCCGGTTTTGCATCATGTTATTGATGGCATCCTGCACCAGCCGCTCGCTCTCTGTATCCAGGGAAGATGTAGCTTCGTCCAGGATTAAAATGGGCGGATTTTTCAAAACCGCGCGGGCAATGGTAACTCTTTGCCGTTCGCCCCCGCTCAGTTTGGAACCCCGGTCCCCGATATTGGTCTCATATCCATCTTCTTTCTGGATAATAAACTGGTGGGCATTGGCCACTCGTGCAGCTTCTTCAATTTCCCCGATCGAAGCATCCGGTGTTCCCAGGGCGATATTTGCAGCAATGGTATCATTGAATAAAACCGGTTCCTGCGTTACAATACTCATCTGGTCGCGTAATGAATGCAATGAATAATTTTTAATGTTGACCCCGTCTACCAGTAATTCTCCCCCGCTGACGTCATGAAAACGAGGTATCAGATCGGCAAGTGTTGATTTACCTGCTCCGGACGAACCAACCAATGCAACTGTTTTCCCTTTATTTATTTTGAGGTTGATGTTATGCAGTACTTCAACATCATTGTACGTAAAACTGACATTTTTGAATTCTATTGAATCATTAAAAGATGATATCAACTGCGGTTGAGCAGGCTCTTTAATTACGATGTCTGCATGTAAAATTTCCTCTACCCGCTTAATGGCAGCAGATCCGCGCTGAGCATTGTAAAATGCGGTGGATAAAGATTTCGCCGGGTTAATGATTTGGGTAAAAATGGCAATATAGGCTATAAAGCCCTCAGGTTGTAAAGCATAATTATGACTGAGGATCATTTGTCCGCCGAAGAAAAGGATGCAACTTAGCACAATCACACCGAGCATTTCTGACATAGGTGAAGCCATATCCCTGCGGAACATGATCTTATTTCTAAGGTTATTCAGGAAATCGTTTGTTTTAAAAAATTTGGATTGTAACAGGTTTTCAGCATTGAAAGCTTTAATCACACGAAGGCCACTTAGTGTTTCATCTAAGATGGACATCAATATGCCCAGTTGCTCCTGTGCCACATTTGATTGTTTTTTCAATGAACGGCTCACGCGGCCGATGATAAATCCTGTTAAAGGGAGCAGAACAAATAAGAACAGGGATAAAGGCGGACTGAGAAAAATCAGTGTGGCCAGGATAACCAGGATGGTCAGGGGCTCGCGAAAAATACCTTCGAGGGTACTCATTACGCTCCATTCGATTTCATTTACATCATTGCTCATGCGGCTGATCAGGTCTCCCTTTCGCTGCTCAGTAAAAAACCCCAGCGGCAGGACAAGGATTTTTGAATACAGATCTGCGCGCAGCCTGGTCAATACGCGGTTGCGCATCGGTGCGAGAACCCTGTATGCCAGATAAAAGAACAGGTTTTTCAAGAAGATGGAGAAGATAATGATTACACAAATTGCACCGAGAGCGTAAACAGGTCCGTGCTGGTCAATCAGCTGGCCAAGAATATATTTAATAGAATCAAGCAAACTGGAAGCAGAAAATGAGAGATGCGGCATGGTTTCCACCCTTTTTTCTTTGCCAAACAAAAGTTGAAGGAAAGGAACCAGCATGGTAAGGGAAACCAGTGAAAATAATACGGAAAGCAGGTTAAAAATGAAATACAGGGCTATGAATCTTTTTTGGTCCCTTAAGTACTTTAGAATTGTCGAAAATCTTTTCATTATTTCCGGATGGTGTGTAAACCCGTAAATTTACACTGAAATCGGCAATGATATGAAAGAAGGTAAACGGCAGAAACAGGTTAGTGCCTTATTATTGGAAGAGGTTAACAGGATTTTTCAGAAGCTGGGGCTGAACATGATCCAGGGTGGCATGGTCTCCATTTCGTCCGTTAAAATAACCCCGGACCTGTTTGAAGCCCGTATTTACCTGAGTTTTTACCAGGTGCCGAAACCGGCGGAGGCAATGAAACTGATTGAAGACCGGGCCTGGGAGATCAAGCGGGACCTGGTGAGTTCGATCCGGAATCAGTTAAGAACCATGCCCCAGCTCACCTATTATATTGATGATTCCCTGGAGTATGTGGACAAAATGGAAACGCTGTTCCGCGAGATCAAAGAAACCAAGCCCCATACCGGTAATGAATCCTGATTTAATATATCTGCATTGAAGTTCCTTTTCGCCTGGCGTTATTTTAAGGCAAAAAAATCTACGAATGCCATTAACATCATTTCATGGGTTAGTGTGAGTGCGATTATTCTCGGAACTGCTTCCCTGATTGTTGTGCTGAGCGTGTTCAACGGGCTGGAGCAGCTGGTCAGGTCGTTGTATTCTTCTTTTTATACAGATGTCCGGATTTCACCGGTTTCCGGAAAATTTATGCAGGTACCTTATACCCGCCTGCTCAAATTGAAACAGACCGATGGGATTCTCGGTTATTCATTAACGATAGAAGACCAGGCTTTACTCCAATATAATAACAACCTGCAGCCGGTGATGCTAAAGGGGGTGGATGAAAATTACCGGAATATAAACGGGCTTTCTAAAAATATCTCAAAGGGGGATTACCTGGTGGGTACGCCGGACCGGCCGGCGGCAATTCTGGGTTCAGGGATCGAATATTCCCTGGATATTGAATCGGATCGCGCCATCGCACCCATGATGGTCTATCTTTTCCGCAGCGGGGGTATCAACCCGGCTGATCCCGAGTCTGCCGTGCATTCTGAAGCCATTGTATCATCCGGAGCGTTCCGGATACAGCAGGATTTTGATGATCATTACGTAATTACCAACCTGGGTTTTATGCAGCGTATGCTGGGTATTGACTCCAACCAGTATGGGGCGATTGAAATTGCAGTCCGGGGTGGTTCTGTAAGCAGGGAACTCAAATCAAAGCTGCAGGACTTGTTTGGAAAGGGTTTCCTGGTTCAGACCCGGGATGAGCAGAACCAGACCCTGTTTGGGGTTATGAAAATGGAAAAATGGGTGATTTATGCCGTGTTGACCCTGATTTTAATTGTGGCGGCATTTAATATGGTGGGTGCACTAACCATGCTGGTGCTTGAAAAAAAGAAAGACATCCAGGTATTGAAAGCCATGGGAGCCGATAACCGTTTTATTCAGCAGATTTTTTTGAGTGAAGGCATTCTGCTGGGCATCCTGGGCGGGGGAATCGGATTCGGGCTCGCCATCCTGCTCTGCTGGATGCAGGTACATTTTAAGCTCGTTCCCCTGCAGGGAAATTTCCTGATTGATTATTACCCGGTGAAACTGATTCCCGGAGATTTTATGCTGGTCGGGAGCACCATCCTGATTGTGGTGCTACTGGCCTCCTGGCTGCCCGCACGGAAGGCGGCTTTGCAACCTTTTGAACTGAAGTCATAGAAAAGTATAGGCATATGGGAGTATGAGAATATGCGCAAAACATACCACACCCTGCTTTCATACTTTTAATAGTCTCCCAGGGTCTCCGGTAGCTGGGCAAGAGCCCTTTTCAGCTGTTCGTCGTTGGGGGCAACCCCGTGCCAGCTGTGGTCATTTTCCATAAAATCCACTCCCTTGCCCATAATGGTATGCATGAGGATGGCCACGGGCTGGCCCTTGCCGGTCAGCGTCCTGGCTTCTTTCAGGGTTTTTACCAGTACTTCCATGTCATTTCCGTTGGTTTCCAGGGTTTTCCAGCCAAATGCGTCGAATTTCTGCCGGATATTACCCAGGTTCAGCACTTTATCCGTTGTCCCGTCAATCTGCTGGTGGTTCCAGTCTACCGTGGAAACCAGGTTGTCCACCTTGTGATGGGCAGCAAAAAGCATGGCCTCCCAGTTCTGACCTTCATCCAACTCCCCGTCACCATGGAGGGAAAATACAATATTTGACTCCTTATTGAGTTTTTTGGTAAGAGCCGCACCGATCGCAGCACTCATACCCTGGCCCAGGGAGCCGCTGGCGATCCTTATTCCGGGGAGGTGTTCATGGGTTGCGGGATGTCCCTGTAAACGGGAATTGAGTTTTCTGAATGTGGCAAGTTCTTTTAAATCAAAATATCCTGACCGGGCAAGGGTTGAATAAAAAACTGGTGAAATATGGCCATTGCTTAAGAAGAAGATGTCCTCATTTTTGCCGTCCATTGAAAATTTCGGATCGTGTTTCATGATCTCAAAATAGAGGGCGGTAAAAAAGTCTGCACAACCCAGCGAACCACCTGGATGACCGCTGGATGCACCATGAACCATTCTGAGAATATCCCTTCGGATTTGCGAAGCAATAGCCTTTAAATCAGCCATATAAAATGATTTATTCTAAACTGCGCAAAGCTAATGGAATTTAATTTACCTGTGTACCGGAACATATTAAACTTTTGTTCTAACTTGCTAGTTCATGCGCTCAGTGACATTATAACATTGCTTGTCCGAACATCTTGAATTTCAACACTCTGACCTGATCGTGCGTGAAAACAGGGAAAGGCTTGATTTTAGCAATGAATGAAATTTTCTAATGTAAACCGAGGTACATGTTCGATGTCTTACTTTCCCTGTCCATTTCCTTTACCATTACTTTTTTAGCAATTCCGGTAATTATTAACGTAGCGGAAATGAAGAAGCTTTTTGACGTGCCCGATGCACGCAAAATTCATCAGGTGGCCATTACGCCTTTAGGTGGTATTGGCATTTTTGCAGGATTTGTATTTGGCTGTCTGCTGACTATTAATTTTAAATTCGCTCCTGAATTCCAATATTTCATTGCGGCTACCATGGTCATTTTCTTTTTGGGGTTGAAAGATGACATCCTGGTGCTTTCTCCCATAAAAAAATTCATCGGACAGGTGCTGGCAGCCTTTCTGATTATTTATTACGGCAGGGTACAGATCCACAGTATGCATGGATTTTTCGGGATTCATGAAATTCCTGAAATGTTCAGTCTGCTGATCTCCTATTTTTCCGTTATTGTGATTATTAATTCATTTAACCTGATTGACGGCGTTGACGGCCTGGCGGCCACACTCGGATTGATTTCCTCTGCCTTTTTCGGAATCTATTTTATGTTCGTTGGTATGGAACCTTATTATGTGCTGGCATTCTCCCTCTGTGGCAGCCTGCTTGCTTTTCTGATATTCAATTTCCAGCCGGCTAAAATATTTATGGGCGACACGG
>DHWT01000146.1 GCA_002413325.1 Chitinophagaceae bacterium UBA5175
ATGATTAATTATGGGAAATCATATTAAATGTCAGGCCATACCCGATGGTTGCCCCGGCTGGATATTGTACGTTGGGAGACTGGTAGACGGAATACAGAAACCTTTTATAAATGAGTCCGATATTTTTTCCGTAAATCTCCGCACTGTATAAAGTTTGTACATAGGATCCGTCACCCAAGCCTGTAACACTATTGACTTCACTTACAGTAACGGTTTCAGGAATCGTTCCGGCCAGCACATCGAACGGCAAACCGGTACTGGCATAAGTGTAGTTCCATCCGTCCATATAAGGCACCTGGGAAATGTCTGATTTTGTATCAATATAAGCGTTACCCAGCCAGGAGATCCCGTCCTGTACCGGTGTGACCATTTTGATATAACGCAGGTTATTTTCCACGACTTCCACCGAACCCGTGAGCGGCGTTACCATAAAGGCAATGGAAGGCGTCCAGGGACTGATTCCGTTTGTATCGCTCAGGTAACGGGTCACGCGAAAGCTAGGCCTTCCCAGGTTGTCGGTGATACTGTCTTCCACCACTTCTTTGGCCAGGTAGCTGATCACGGTATCCTGCGATCCAACATTGATGAATTTTAAGGAGTCCATCCGGTAAATAATGTAATTGCCAATATGCATGGGATAATAATCGGCTGGTGTATCGGTTACCAGGGGGTTGCTTTTATTACAGCTGATAATACAGGTGACCAGAAGGGAGAGGGCTAATAGACTGAAGGTTCTGAATCGCATCGGGTAATTCATAACTAATGATAACGCAATCTACTATGAATTATTGCCATATCTTTGGCTTTTTCCCAGTGAAAAATCCTTTACCAGCCTTATTTTACTACGTCAGCCTCCCCTTTATTTACCTGCTTGCCATTTTGCCCTTCCCCGTATTGTATCTTTTCTCTGATTTCGTTTATGTTATTCTCTTTCATGTGATGGGTTACCGTCGGAACGTGGTGCATCAGAACCTGGCAAATTCCTTTCCGGAAAAGAATCAACAGGAGATCCTGGAAATAGAAAAACGGTTCTACCGTTATTTCTGTGATCTTTTCCTGGAGACTTTTAAAACACTCACCATATCAAAGGAAAACATGGTGAAGCACTGTGAATTTGTGCCGGAAACACTTTCCATCTTCAACCGGCTGGCGGAGGAGAAACAGAGTTTCATGGTCGTCATGGGCCATTTCGGGAACTGGGAATGGGGGGGAAATACGTTCAGCATCTGCTGTAAGCACCAGTTATACGTGATTTATCATCCCTTATCGAACAGGTATTTCAATGGGTTGATATACCGGATGCGCACCCGTTTTGGCACCCGCCTGATCGCCATGAAAGATACGATGCGGGATATGCTGAATAACAGGAACGAACTGACGGCTACGGCTTTTATCGCTGATCAGACGCCCCTGCCGGACCGGGCGTACTGGATGGAATTCCTGAACCAGGACACACCCGTTTTTCTTGGGATTGAAAAAATTGCGTTAAAGATTCGGTATCCCCTTGTTTATATTAGTATACGGAGGGTTAAAAGGGGCTACTACAAAGTGTTTGCAGAGAAAATTGAGTTACCTTCGCTCATTGAAAAAACAGGCACAATTACCGAAATACATACCCGGCGGCTGGAAGCCGATATCCGGAGTCAGCCGGAAATCTGGTTATGGACGCACCGCAGATGGAAACACCAAAGACCTAAAATTTAAATGAAGTACATGCTTTCCGGTAAAGAACTGATTCTGGCAACAAAACCCTACGCAAAGGAAATCAGGAGTAAGAGCTGGTATTATATGCTTTCTACCCTGCTGTTCCTGGCGCTTTCACTTACCTCTACCGTTTTGATTCCATTTTTCCCGGCCAGATTATTCTTCAGCATCCTGTCCGGCCTGTTAATGGTTCGTATGTTCATCATCTATCACGATCACCAGCATCATTCCATCCTTGTGCATTCAAAACCGGCGAAATGGATTATGACGGCTTTTGGATATTTTATCCTTTCACCAACAAGTATCTGGAAGAGATCTCACGATCATCACCATAATCATAATTCAAAATTGTTCAGCGCCAGCATCGGCTCCTATCCGATTGCCACCCGTAAAAAATTTGAAGAGATGACCAGGCGCCAGAAGTTTGAATACCTGGCCATCCGGCACCCGGTCACCATCGCCCTGGGATATTTTACCATGTTTATTTTCGGAATGTGTATTGCCTCCTTTGTGAGCAATCCCCGTAAGCATTATGATTCCCTGATTGCATTGATTCTGCACATTACGGTTTCTGTGTTGCTTTTTATTTTCCTCGGCTTCCAGGTCTGGTTTTTTTTATTTTTCCTGCCGTTTATTATCGCATTTGCCATGGGGGCCTACCTGTTTTATGCCCAGCATAATTTCCCGGGTGTCAGCTTTTCGGAAAATACCGAATGGGCTTATGAAAAAGCGGCCCTGGAATCATCCAGTTATATGGAGATGAATCCGGTCATGGCCTGGTTAACCGGGAATATCGGTTACCATCATATACATCACCTGAATTCGAAAATTCCTTTTTACCGCCTGCCGGAAGTGATGGCTGATTTTAAAGAACTGCAGCAATGCAAGCGCACATCCCTGCATTTAAAAGAAGTTGCGGCCTGTCTCCGGTTGAAAATCTGGGACCAGGAAAAACACCGGATGGTGGGATTAAGCGAAATCCGCTGAACTCATACCGGCCAGGAATTCAGCATACCATTTCCCCGAGGCTTTCACAATTCTCTCTTGGGTTTCAAAATTTACATGCACCAGTCCGAATTTCGGAAGATATCCTTCTGCCCATTCAAAATTATCCAGTAAGGTCCACACAAAATATCCGTTTACCCGCGCGCCGGCCTGCCTGGCCCGGAGAACCTGTGTGATATGCGCCTTTAAGTAGTTCATTCTTTTCGGATCAGACACTGCTCCCTGGATTAAATGATCCTCAAAGGCGGCGCCATTTTCCGTCACAATCATTTCCTTCAGGTTTTTATATTGACTCCAGCGCATGAGGGCGTGATAGATCGCGGGCGGATATACTTCCCAGTCCATCTCGGTGTGTTCCACCTTTCTTTTGCTGGCCCTGATGAGCTTTGCCCGGATGAAAGGCACGAAGGGGGCATGCCGTACGAGTTCTCTTGTATAATTCTGCAGTCCGGCAAAATC
>DHWT01000082.1:0-12629 GCA_002413325.1 Chitinophagaceae bacterium UBA5175
CCGGATTTTGCGATCCGCAACTATAGTGGCAAACGGCCGAAACCGGCCCCGGATACCGCAGCGGTTGTAAATGATCCCCGGCACCTGCGCTGGAACCCGGCCAACTGGAATATTATTGTCAGGCATGCTATTATCAAAGACGGTTCTTTCCGCGATGACCAGATCCTGGATAAAACGGTTTCTACCGTATTTGACAGTTACCATATGTATTTTTCCGGGATTCAGGGCGACTTTAAAGAAGTATCCCTTATCAAGGACAGTCTCAAAGCAATTATTCGTTTGTCAACCCGGGAAAAATCGGGATTCACGGTTCAGCAGCTGGATGCCCATATCAGGTTCTATCCGGAAGGAATGGAATTTTACAATTTTGACCTGCTGGCAGGCAAAAGCCATATCCGGAATTTTTTTGCCATGCGGTTTAAAAGTTTTGACGACCTGTCGGACTTTACCTCCAGGGTCAAAATGGAGGCTGATTTTTCCAACGCAACCATTGACAGTGACGATATCGGATTTTTCGCAGCCGACCTGAAAACCTGGAAAAAAAATATTCTCATCACAGGAAAACTGAAAGGTTCGGTTTCGGACCTGGCCGGAAAAAATATCCGGATCTATGCGGGATTGCATACCGAACTGAAAGGTGATATTCACCTGGCGGGACTGCCAGACATTGATAAAACCATTATTGATTTCAGGTCGAATGATTTCCGGACCACCTACCGGGATATCATTACATTCGTTCCTTCCCTCAAAAATATCAGCAATCCCCGGATAGACCGCATAGAGAACCTGCACTTCGTCGGGAATTTCCAGGGGACCGTCCATCATTTTATTACTTCCGGAACCATCGAGACCAATCTGGGAACCCTGGTTACCAGTGTGAGCATGCAATTTCCACCCAACCGCCCCGCGATCTATTCAGGCAATTTACTAACCAACGATTTTCAGCTCGGCAGGTTTCTGGATGACAGCAGCCTGGGAAAGATTTCTTTTAAAGGTACTGTGCAGGGCAACGGTCTTGCCCTGAATACTATCAATGCATCACTCGATGGTAATATCCGCGAGTTTAATTACCAGGGTTATACCTATGAGGATATTTTTGTCAACGGCCAGGTCAGGAAAAAAAGATTCGATGGAAAAATCATTTCCAACGATTCCAATTTGCACGCCACACTCATCGGGCTGATTGATTTAAGCAAGGAAGTGCCCAAATTCGACTTTAATGCCGTTGTTGACAATGCGAATTTACATGCCCTGCATTTAACCCGGGATAGTATCAATTTTAACGGCAAGCTGCGTTTTAATTTCACGGGTAACGATATTGACCACTTTTTGGGCAGGGCGAGAATCTTCGATGCGTCGATTTATAAACGGGGTGAACGGATGTCTTTTGACTCGCTGATAGTCGAATCCGATATTATCGACAGCAGCAAGACGATCACAGTCAGGAGTAACGAATTTGAAGGAGCTATCGTGGGAGAATTCTCCATTTTAAAACTGCCGGCTTCCTTCCAGGAATTTCTTCACCGGTATTACCCGAGTTATATAAAACCAAACACGGTAAAATTAAGCAGGGAAAAATTCAGTTTCGTGATTACCACCCGCGAGGTGGGCCCTTATCTCGACCTCTTTACCAAAGACATCCGCGGTTTCAATAATACCAATATCAACGGACGTATCAACAGTGACCGGAACCTCCTGAATGTGAACGCAGATGTGCCCCAGTTCAACTACAAAAACATTTCGTTTTATAAAGTGGACCTCATTGGAAACGGGAACTACGACAGCCTTTCCATGGAAACCAATATCGGGGAAGTATATGTGAATGACAGTCTCCATTTTCCCCAGACCCATATCGGGCTGCGCTCTTTTAATGATATCTCAGATGTCAATATCAGTACCAGTGCCAGCCAGACCCTCAATGCAGCCAATATTTCCGCAAGGGTCCAGACACTCACCGACGGGGTTAAAATAAAATTCAATCCATCCACATTTGATATCAACAGTAAAACGTGGACTATTGACAAAAACGGGGAATTGCTGTTCAGCAAAAATATCGTTGGCGCAGAAGCCGTAAGGATTTACAGCGGGGAACAGCAGTTCCTGATAAGCACCACCCCTTCAGGCGAAGGTAACTGGAACGATATCCACCTGGAATTGCATAAAATTAATATCGGCGATTTTTCGCCCTTCTTGATCAGTGATGAAAGAGTTGAAGGTGTGCTGACCGGGAATGTGGATGTTTCGGATCCCTTTAATCATACCGATGCCCGTTTCAACGGAACCGCTGAATATTTCCGGTTTTCCAACGATTCCATCGGGAAAATGATCCTGACGGCAGAATACAACAAACAAAACGGCATCGTAAATGCATCGGTCCATTCTGACAATAAGGATTATCATTTCGATCTCAGGGGAATTTTCAATACCAGCGACAGTGCGGCACAACCGGTCAATATCACGATCCCGAACATGGTAAATACTAAAATTGACCTGCTTGAAAGATATATCGGGGAGATTTTCAGTAATGTTACCGGGTATGCCACGGGCTCCTTGCAGATTGCCGGAACTGGGAGTAACCTGGATTATATTGGCGACATCCGCCTGACCGATGCCCGTTTGCATGTTAAATACACCCGGTGCACGTATCATATACCTGATGCCATGGTGCATATGCGTGCCGACCAGATTGATTTCGGATCATTTCAAATCCTGGATTCGCTGGGAAATCATGCGGAAGTGACCAAAGGAAAATTATTTCACCATTCGTTCAGGGACCTCAGTTATGATTTTGCCATTAATACCAATAAACTTTTACTGCTCAATACCAAAATAACTGACAATAACCAGTTTTACGGAACTATGATCGGGAAGGCAAATATCAGGCTTACCGGGCCGCAGGAAGACCTCCGGATGTATATCAGGGGCGAACCGACGGACAGTTCCAACATATACCTGCCCACAACAACCAGCCGCGAGAGTGCAGATGCGGATTTCATCGTATGGAAAGTATACGGGAAGGAAATGAAAACCCAGAAGCCGGCCTCTTCCGAAAATAATTTTACCGTAAGCCTGGATGTAACAGCCAATAATTATGCAAATGTTTATGTGATCATTGATCCGCTCACCAAAGACATTATGAAGGCAACCGGCCATGGGGTTCTTCAAATGCGCGTGGGCACCAATGAAGATATGAGTATGCGCGGCCGGTATGTAATTGACAGGGGAAACTACAATTTTTCTTTTCAGTCTTTTATCAAGAAGCCGTTTATTTTCATGCAGGGGGCGGACAATTATATACAATGGACCGGGGATCCTTACAATGCGGACATTTATGTGCAGGCGATTTATGAAGCGGAGAATATACAGTTCAGTGATTTGAAAGATCCTTCCGCACTGAATACGGGGAAAATTAAAACATACCGCGGCCCGGTTTGGGTGGTTGCCACTTTGAGTGACAAACTCATGCATCCAAACATCAGTTTTGAAATAAAACTTCCCCCGAACAGTGAAATGCGTAATGATGCAGGCGCCGGATTTGTACTCAGCCAGATCAACCAGGATCCCAGTGAACTGAACAAACAGGTTGCCTTCCTGCTTGTATTCAACAGCTTCGGCCCCATGAGCTCAAGTGGAGCTGTTTATACAGCCAATGAAGCAGTCGGTGGAATATTCGTATCCAGTATTTCAAGTTATATTTCCGGTGCGCTGAGCACCCAGTTCTCCAACTATTTTCAAAAATTATTCAAGGATAAAAGCATACGGGTAAATTTCAATACCGCTTTATATAACGGGACGGCCCTGGAAACAACCGCACTTACCAGTTCCACCGATTACGACCGTACAAATCTCAATCTTTCCGTCATTAAAAGTTTCCTGAATGAACGACTGACTTTTACAGTAGGCAGCGCTTTAGATATCGGGCTGACACCCCAGCAGGCAGCGAATGCTTCGGTGCAGTTTCTACCCAATGTAACGGCAGATTGGAAACTAACCGAAAACGGACGTGTGGTACTCACGTTTTTTTACAGGGATTCCTACAATTATCTGAACGTGGGAAATCATACGATGAACAGCTCGGGGACCAGCATTTCTTACCGGCGTGACTTCGACAGGCTGGATGAATTATTCAAGAAGAAGAAAAAAACTACGGATAGTACAGCGAGTAAGAATTAAAATCGGGTAAATTGAAAGTTTGAAAAATTGGAAATCATTTCAAAACAGACATTTTCAATTTTTTCACATTTTCATCTCGTGCCCCAGCTTATCCCGCTTCGTATTCAGATAGCGTTCATTATAGGGATTGGAAGGAATCTGGATGGGAATGGTTTCCACGATCTCCAGACCGTACGCTGAAAGTCCGGTACGTTTCCGGGGATTATTGCTGATCAGTTTAATACGCCGTACACCGAGGTAACGCAGGATCTGGGCACCAACGCCATAATCCCTTTTATCCATCGGAAATCCCAGGTGTAAATTCGCTTCCACCGTATCCATCCCGTCTTCCTGCAGTTTATAGGCTTTTAATTTATTTACCAGGCCGATGCCCCTGCCTTCCTGGTTCATATATAAAATGACGCCGGTTTTGTTGGCTTCCACCATTTGCATGGCTTTGTGCAACTGGTCCCCACAATCGCAGCGCAGGGATCCGAGAATATCTCCTGTAAAGCAGGAGGAATGCACGCGCACCAAAACCGGCTCATCTTCCTTCCATGTACCCTTGATCAGGGCGAGGTGTTCGTTGGATGTGTTTTTTTCCTGGAAAGCGATGAGTTTGAAATGACCGTATTTGGTTGGCATATCCACTCGTACGATTTCTTCAATCAGGGAATCGGTTTTCAGCCGGTATTCAATCAGGTCCTGAATGGAAATCAGCTTGAAATCAAAACGCCGGGCGATTTCTTTCAGTTCAGGGAGCCTGGCCATGCTTCCGTCCTCATTCATGATTTCAACCAGTACACCTGCCGGTTCAAATCCGGCTAGCCGGGCAAGATCAATGGCCGCTTCCGTATGGCCGGCCCTTCTCAGTACACCCCCTTTTTTTGCACGCAGCGGAAAAATATGTCCCGGCCTTCCCAGGTCTCCCGGTTTGGTAGCCGGATTTACCAGGGCCTGGATCGTAAGTGAACGGTCCTGAGCCGAGATACCCGTCGTGCAGCCATGACCCAGCAGGTCTACAGAAACGGTAAAAGCGGTTTCATGCAATGCGGTATTATTATTGACCATCAGTTCCAGACCGAGCTCATCGCAGCGTTCTTCGATCAGGGGCGTACAGATAAGGCCTCTTCCATGTTTACTCATGAAATTGACCACTTCAGGTGTTGCATTGCGGGCGGCCGTAATAAAATCCCCTTCATTTTCCCGGTCCTCATCATCCACCACGATCACCAGCCTGCCCTGCCGGATCGCTTCTACTGCTTCTTCTATTCTGTCTAACATGAAATTTATTTGTACATAAAGTTACTACTTATAATCGCCCTGGAACACAGATCACTAAATTACTGATTTACAATTACAAATAATTCATATATCAATTATAAGACCCGGCCGGTGTTGATCATTTCCGAACGTAAAACCATTTAAAAGGATATCAGACCGGCATCCCGCCGGCAGATGCAATCCGGGATCGATATTTGACTAATTGATTTAGAATTTATTAATCACCGTCTCATTTTACCAGAAGGCGGTATCCTTTTTGACATAAGCCATGTTTATCTTTTTACAATGGCTTAATATGCTTTTTGTTTACCAAAAGCCCAATTGAGAAAAACAGGCATGGCTGAAGCCCAGGTGGCCACATCGTGTTTACCCCCATCTATTTCATGATACAGGATATCTGTTTTCGGATCGTACCCTTTGTCTGTTAATGCAATGATCAGATCCCTGGTATCGTCAATGGAATCGATGACCCCGTTCCCGTTCCGGTCCTCTGTTTCATCTTCCGTTCCGCATTCAAAAAAGAATTTCATGCCCGGCACAAAAACTTCGTCCCGGATCTGATTGTGCATGATCCGGTGCTGTTCGTCCTGGTATTCCGGATCATCCTTATCCAGGGTACGCCACCACAGGGAACCGGAAAATACACCGGCCATATTAAAAAGCCGGCCATGCCTCCAGGAAATATCAAGGGCGCTCAGTCCGCCAAGGGAAAACCCCGCAAATGCCCATCGTGCATTCAGCCGGCCTGGAAAAAGCAAATGAATGGCTGGTACCAGTTCTTCCGTAATAAAATGCATATACCGGCTGGCCAGGTTTCCCCTTCCCTTATAATCAGCCGCAATGGCAGTTCCATATTCGAATTTCCGAAGGGGGCCTGCATGAATCCCGATGCAAAGCAGGGGCCTGATGGTTTGTGTCCGGTGCATCTTGCAGAGAATGGACTCAAAATGCATGGTTTGCAGGTCCTGGCCGTCATTGATCAGCAATACGTCTAAAGTCCTGTTTCCTGAATCAGGTGGCAGATAAAAATCGATGCGCAGGTTTCTTCCCAATATTTCTGAAGGAAATGAAAGGGTTTCGGGCGTTTTTATTTCCGGGCCTGCGGATAGCATATTTTCAAAAATAGGGAAGAATCAGGAGTTCATTTGTTTTTATAGCATTTTAAAAATAAATTTGAATGCCCACCAACTCCTTTTAGCATGCATATCAAGGAAGAATATTATAAATGGCATTCCCCATCCCTGGACCGTGATATCGAGATGCTCGTATTCGGTCATGCCGGTCAGCCGGTTATTTTATTTCCCACATCCAGGGGCGCTTATTATCAGAATAAGGACCAGGGAATGATCGAAGCGGCCCAATGGTTTGTTGAAAACGGCAAAGTGAAAATTTACTGCCCGGACAGCATTGATGCGGAAAGCTGGTATAATAAATCCATTTCACCCCCGGAGCGGGCTTATAACCAGGAACGTTACGACCGTTTGATTTCGACAGAACTTGTTCCCTGGGCCCAGCACGAAACGGGTTTTGAGCGAATGGCATTTGCCGGTTGCAGTTTTGGCGGTTATCACGCGGTGAACAGCGCATTCCGGCATCCGAGCCTGGCGAGTTATTGTTTTTCGATGAGTGGAGCCTTCGATATAAAACAGTTTACGGATGGTTATTATAATGATACTATTTACTTTAATAATCCGGTAGACTATATCCCGGGTGATAACAACCCGAATCTCTGGAAGATGGGCATTATACTCGGAACCAGCGAATTTGATATCTGCAAAACCGATAATGAACGCCTCGATCTGATCCTGCAGCAAAAAAATATCCGCCACTGGCTTGACCTCCGGCCGAATGCCTCGCACGACTGGCCGGTATGGCGTGAAATGTTTCCGCATTATCTTTCGTTAATCAATTAACTTCCTGAAATAATTAAACTGCATGAAAAAAATCGGCGTTCTGTATGGTAAAGAAAGAAGTTTCCCCATGGCATTCATCGAAGCCGTAAATGGGAAAAATATCAGGGGTATCATGGCCGAATCGGTTTTGATCGATAAAGTCATACAGGGTTATTCAACGGGTTACAGTGTAATCATTGACCGCATTTCCCAGGACGTTCCGTTTTACCGGGCTTACCTGAAAAATGCCGCCATCAGCGGTACGGCCGTCATCAACAATCCCTTCTGGTGGAGTGCAGATGAAAAATTTTTCAACAATGCCCTGGCAACCAAAATCGGGGTGCCTGTTCCGAAAACGGTTATCCTTCCTTCCCGCGAACTGCCAGAAGACACGACGGATTTGTCTTTCTCCAACCTGGCTTATCCGCTCGACTGGGAATCGATCTTCAAATACGTAGGCTTCCCGGCTTATATGAAACCCTTTGCCGGCGGCGGCTGGAAAAATGTTTACCGGATTCAGAATGCAGAAGATTTTTATCAGAAACACAGCGAAACCGGCCGCCTGGTGATGCTCCTGCAGGAAGAAATAGTATTTGAAGAATACTATCGTTGTTACTGTATCGGCGGAAAATATGTTCGCATCATGCCCTATGAACCCCGTAACCCGCATCACCTGCGTTATGTTGCGGATTTTAGCCCCCCTGAAGAAAGGCTCCGGCAAATGGAACAGATCGTTTTACGCATCAATCAATACCTCGGCTATGATTTCAATACCGTTGAGCTTGCCGTAAAAGACGGGATCCCTTATGCCATCGATTTCTGTAATCCCGCACCGGATGCGGAAAGGGCCAGCGTGGGCGAAGATAATTTCAACTGGGTGGTTGAAACAGCTGCACTCTATGCCATTGAAAGGGCACTGGACACGAAAGAAGGTCTCGACAACCTGACCTGGGGGGAATATATTAAAAGAAGCATTGTTCAAAAACCACTGATGGGCTAATCCCCTTCAAACCTTTCCTATTATGGCGAACATCAATTATCAGAATTTCACACTGGGAATTGAAGAAGAATATATGGTCATTGATCCCGAAAGCCGGGAACTCAGGAGCCATGAACAGAAAATTGTTATCGAGGGCCAGAAAATGATCCGCGATAAGGTAAAGGCTGAAATGCACCAGGCCGTCGTTGAAGTAGGTACCGATATCTGCCGGGATATTGCAGAAGCACAACAGGATGTATCCACTTTAAGAAAGACCATCTCCCAGATCGCCGCGGATCAGGGACTATGGGTGGGTGCTTCCGGTACGCATCCATTCAGTCACTGGGAAAGCCAGCTGATCACGGATCATGCACGGTATAATGAGATCGTGAATGAACTGCAGGAAGCAGCACGCAGCAACCTGATTTTTGGCCTGCACGTGCACGTGGGAATGGAAAGCCGCGAGATGGCTAATCATATCGCCAATTCAACACGATATTTTCTGCCGCATATTTATGCACTCAGTACCAATTCCCCTTTCTGGGAAGGACGCAGCACCGGTTATAAATCTTACCGGACCAAGGTTTTTGATAAATTTCCGCGCACCGGCATCCCCGAATATTTTGAAAGTATCGAAGCCTATGAAAATTTCATCAAACTGCTGGTTAAAACGAATTGCATCGACAATGCAAAAAAAATATGGTGGGACCTGCGTGTACATCCTTTCTTCAACACCGTGGAGTTCCGCATCTGCGATGTGCCGATGACGGTGGAAGAAACCATTTGTATTGCTGCCTTATTCCAGGCAGTATGTGCCAAAATTTATAAACTCAGAACGCAGAACCTGAATTTCATTATTTATCAGCGGGCACTTATCAATGAAAACAAATGGCGGGCGAGCCGCTATGGTATTGACGGCCACCTGATTGATTTCGGCAAGGAGGAAGAAGTCAATACCCGCGTTTTGATCTATGAACTCCTGGATTTTATTGATGATGTGCTCGATCCGCTTGGCAGCCGGGAAGCCGTTGGTATCATCCCGAAGATGTTCGAGCATGGCACCGGGGCCGACCGCCAGTTAAAAGTATTTGAAGAAAGCAAAAGCCTGGTGAAAGTGGTGGATTATATCCACGACCAGTTTTTATACGGTTTATAAAAGATTCTCAATCACCAGGGCACTGGCGCCACCGCCTCCATTACAAATGCCAGCTGCTCCGTAACGTGCTTTTTGCTGTTTCAGGATGTGGATCAGGGTTACCAGTATCCGGGCGCCGCTGCAACCCAGGGGATGACCCAGCGAAACGGCACCACCGTGCAGGTTTACTCTAGCCGGATCCAATTCCATACGCTTGCTGTTTTCAATACCCACCACGGCAAAAGCTTCATTGAGTTCCCAGTATGCAATGTCTTCCATTTTTAACCCTGCTTTGCTTACGGCTTTTGGCACAGCGATGGCAGGAGAAGTCGTAAACCATTCCGGCGCCTGTTCGGCGTCGGCATAAGAGAGGATCCGGGCCAGGGGAACGAGCCCGAGCTGTTTTAATTTTTCTTCACTAACCAGGATCATCGCCGCCGCGCCGTCATTCATGGTACTGGCATTGGCGGCCGTTACGGTTCCGTCTTTCAGGAATGCAGGTTTCAGTGAAGGAATTTTTTCAAATTTTACATTGAAAGGTTCTTCATCCTGTTCGAGGCGAAGGGTCTCCCCCTTTTTCTTAATTTCCACCGGCACTACTTCTTCTTTGAATTTACCCGTCTTCCAGGCTTCCTGCGACCGCCGGTAACTTTCAACTGCAAATGCATCCTGCTCCGCACGGCTGATACCACAGGTTGCTGCACAGAGTTCTGCTGCAAGACCCATCGCTTTCCCGTCGTACACATCGGTGAGCCCGTCTTTTGCAATCCCGTCAACCAGCAAACTGTTCCCATACTTATTTCCCCATCGCATCTGTTCGGCATAGAATGGGACATTACTCATACTTTCCATGCCACCGGCCACGGCAACCTGCGAATCGCCCAACAGGATGCCCTGCGCAGCAAGGGCAACCGATTTCATACCACTGGCGCAGACTTTATTTACGGTTGTGCAATTCACGAAATCAGGTAGACCGGCATATTTTGCAGCCTGCCGGGCGGGTGCCTGTCCCAGGTTCGCCTGCAGTACCGATCCCATGAGCACATCGGTTACTTCCGAAGGATCCAGGTTGATTTTTGCAATCGCTTCACGGATCGCAATGGCCCCCAGCTGTGTTGCCGGAATATCTTTCAGAAATCCTCCGAAACTCCCGATCGGCGTACGGACTGCAGCTACAATATATACAACAGGTGTTTTCATGGTAAATTTTAAGGCAAGTTATATCAAATGAAGGGTAGCCTGCCGCCTGAATAAAAAAATTTCACCATCATTTTATATACTTTAAATTTAAACTTTCATAAAATTATTTCAACATAGCGATACCATGGGAGATTTACAAATCCACAAAGAGCCAAAAAAATATGATGCGGTAATCGTCGGATCCGGCGCAGGTGGAGGTATGGCCGCCTATGTACTGGCCCATGCCGGTTTAAAGGTTTGCCTGCTTGAAGCCGGTCCCATGTTCGACCCTAAAAAAGATTCCAACCAGCTGAAAAATCCCTGGGAATCTCCCCGGCGCGGAGCCGGTACCCGATTCAGACCTTTCGGGGATTTCGACGGCTGTTACTGGGGATGGGAAATTGACGGAGAACCCTATACCCATGTGGGGGATACCAAGTGGGAATGGTGGCGCGCCCGCATGCTGGGTGGAAGAACCAATCACTGGGGCAGAATTTCACTGCGATTCGGCCCAATGGATTTCAAAAGAAAAAGTATCGACGGACTGGGAGACGACTGGCCGATCGGTTATGAAGATGTTAAACCTTACTATGACCAGATTGACCGGATGCTGGGTGTGTTTGGAACAAATGAAGGACTTCCCAATGATCCCGATGGTATTTTTCTTCCCCCACCCAAACCCAGGCTGCATGAATTGTTCATAAAAAATGCCGGCCGGCGGGTTGGTGTCCCGGTAATCCCCTCCCGGCTTTCCATCCTGACCAAACAGATCAATAAAGAAAGAGGCGCCTGTTTTTTCTGCGCACAGTGCGGGCGCAGTTGTAAAGTATACGGAGATTTTTCTGCTTCTTCCTGCCTCATCATCCCCGCGCTGGAAACCGGAAATATCGACCTGGTCACTAACGCAATGGCCCGCGAAGTGTTGACAGACAAGGACGGACTGGCAACCGGTGTATCTTATATCAATAAGGAGGATATGCAGGAATACCAGGTAAGTGGCCGCACGGTAGTTCTCGCCGCCAGTGCCTGCGAAAGCGCCCGTCTCCTGCTGAATTCAAAATCAGCCAGGCATCCGAACGGCCTGGCCAACAGCAGTGATGTGGTTGGAAAATACCTGCACGATTCCACAGGGGCAGATATGGGTGGTATCATTCCCGAACTCTTCGACAGAAAAAGATATAACGAAGACGGGGTAGGCGGTATGCACGTATACAGTCCCTGGTGGCTGGACAACAAAAAACTCGACTTCCCCCGCGGATACCATATTGAATATGGCGGCGGTTTCGGTATGCCCTTGTATGGCTTCCAATGGGATATTGAAAAACTGAACGGTGATTACAAAATAAAAGGAACGCAAAAAGAAGCAGGCGGTTATGGTGCTTCTTTAAAAGAAGACTACCGGGCCATTTTTGGTTCCCACGTGGGTATGTCGGGCCGTGGTGAAGCCATCGCCAGAAGGGACAGCTATTGTGAAATTGACCCGACGGTTGTAGATAAGTACGGAATACCTGTTTTGCGTTTCAATACCACGTATACCGATTATGAGATTAACCAGGCCAAACACATGAAAGAAACGTTCGCTGAAATCCTGCACAGCATGGGCGCCGTTGCAACCTGGGGGAATGACGACGGGAAACATAATAATTACGGCCTGCACGCACCGGGAAACATTATTCATGAAGCCGGAACGGTGCGCATGGGAAATGACCCGAAAAATGCTCCTTTAAATAAATACAGCCAGGCACACGATTGCAAAAACCTGTTCTGCGTGGACGGGGGTCCCTTTGTTTCCCAGGCTGATAAAAATATTACATGGACCATTCTGGCCCTTTCCATGAGAACGAGCGAGTATATCGTGGACCAGATGAAAAAACAAAACATTTAAAATAACGGTTATGGACAGACGAAAATCAATCAGGACCCTGGTTATCGGAGGTGTTTCAATCAGTGTACTGGCGGAAGCCTGCAAACTGCATGAGAACAGCCCGGTGGCGCCCACGGAAAAAGA
>DHWT01000082.1:13002-13156 GCA_002413325.1 Chitinophagaceae bacterium UBA5175
ATCCTGGGAGATATCATTATCCCGCGGGACGCAGTGAGTGGCAGCGCTTCTGAAGCGAAAGTTCCGGCTTTTATAGAGTTCATTGTAAAAGACATGCCCGAACATCAAACGCCCCTGCGTGGTGGTTTACGCTGGATGGATGTTCAATGCCTGA
>DHWT01000064.1:0-6390 GCA_002413325.1 Chitinophagaceae bacterium UBA5175
TTTAAATACCGGTTATTTTGCTGGTAGGGTGGGGCATTGGGATCGGGATTTACTACGAGTGCCGGATTCTGCGGCCCGGTATGCAGGAGCCGCAGATCCGCTTTGATCACCACGTTTGGCAGGGGCAGGTAACCCAACCCCAGGATCAGGTGGGTTTGTTTTTCAGTTCCGTCATATATGCCTTTTCCGTTCCCGGCAATACCGGAGTTCATATTCAGGGCTTCCAGCCTGGCAAAACTGATGAAACTGGCTTTCGTTGATTGTGTAAACAGCCAGTTGTACGCGATTTCCGCATATACACCGTACATGCCCGTGGCCGTATTATTTCCATACACCGAATTCATTTTTCCCGCATCCGGGTAATGGATATATGCTCCCAGGGCCTTTACTGACCACGCATTGTTTTCATATTGCGCATCGGCTTCACCGAGGTAAATCGGTGTACCGAATGCTCCACTGTTCAGGCCAAGACTGTCGGACTTTTTAGGACTGCCGGTTACGGTGCCGCCGCAGTATGCTGATACCTGGAATTTAAAGTTCTTCCAATAATACTGGAGAGCGGCAGTGACGGCAATATTATTTGCAGATGCCAGATTACCTTCTGCGCGTCCGCCCCGGATGCCTGTGCCATGTTCGAAATTTGCACCATCCAGTCCGTTCAACAGGGCGATACTGTAATTCAGGGGAATTCGTTCACTGTTTCCGTAAAACCCGATTCCCAGTTCACGCCAGGTAGCCGGAATGATCAGGGTTTCCACCATCGGCCGTTCCACACCATTGAAATTGACGGGCAGGTGGTTTTCATTGAGGATGCCGATACGAGGTGTAAATAATCCGGCGACGATATACCGGCGGGCATTGAGGCTGAATTTGAGAAAGGCCTGTTCCATGGATATTTCGGCATCGTTGCTGACCCCGCCTTCCACTTTGGCATTTTCCAGTTCCAGTTCAGAAAAAAAAGATATTTTCGGGGAGAACCGGTGTCCCACAAAAAGTACGGCCCTTTCCAGGGTTGCAGTCGATTGTTGTTCGTTAAAATTTCGCTGGTAAAAAGCACTTCCGTATCCCGAAATAACGGTCTTCCGGGTGTTGGATCCGGCCTCGAGTGAATCCTCGCCGGTCATGGCGAGTTTTTGGGCGCTGGTCGTTATAAATTTTTGAGCCTCAGTGTTTAGACTCATTATAACCGGAAGGAGACACAGGAAAAGGGTGTATTTCATCCGGCAAAAGAATTATTTTATCCGGGTATCCTGTTACGGTTTCGGTAAATGCATTTACACAATGCGGAAAAAATGGGCAGCGGGCGTTTTAAAAAAAATCTGGATCTTTAACACTAAATAAAAAAACACTCTTATGAAATGTAAACAAATAGGGATGTCCCTTTTGCTGGCTGCAACAAGTTTCAGTGGCATTCGGGCCCAGACAGTTGATGATATCATTAATAAATATGTGGACGCGATTGGCGGCAAGGATAAACTGGAACAGGTCAAAACGGTATACATTGAAAACACGGTACAGGTGATGGGCAACGAGGGGCCGAGTACCACCAATATCGTGAACGGAAAAGATTTCCGGGTTGAATCTGAAGTGAACGGACAAAAGATGATACAGGTGCTGACAGATAAGGGCGGTTGGCAGGTGAATCCTTATATGGGAGCCACCACACCACAACCTATGCCCGATGAAGTATACAAACAAAGCAAGGGCCAGATTGACGTTACAGGTCCGTTGTATAACTATGCTGCTAAAGGAAATAAAGTGGAACTCGAGGGTAAGGAAGGCAATGCGTATAAAATAAAAATTACCAATCCGGATGCAGGAGAAACCACGGCTTTTATTGATACCGCAACCTATTACCTGACCAAGATATCAAAAACGGGCACTATGATGGGACAGGACATGGAAATAACCCTCAGTTTTTCTGATTTCAAGAAGACGGACTTCGGAGTCGTATTCCCGTATTCCACCGAAATCAGCTATGGCGGTCAGTTCAGCGTAACAACATCTACCAAAAAAATAGAACTGAATAAGACGATCGATCCGGCGATATTTGAAATGCCGAAGTCTTAAAGCCGAAGGCCCAAAGCTTAAAGCATTTTATGAATACCCCCCCTGCCTGTCTGAGGCGGGGGTTTTTATTCAAATGATTCGCCGGTTTCATTGAATTTGAGAAAAAGCGTCAGGCATTCAGCGATTAACCGCAGGCCTCAGGCTTTTTCCAGGCTTTTCATCTCAGAAAATGAGCATTTTGTCGCATAGGGGGTTTCGTACACATAATATATCGTGACCTTGCAGGAGATAAAAAATTTTTATGAACACCCCCTGGTACAGGTCCCGGTTTGCTATTGTTTTTTTTCATATCCTCGCCTGGGTGGTATTATTTTCTTTGCCCCTGCTTTTCCACCGCGAGCCCGACCAGACGCGCCTGAACTGGAATGCCATCCTCAATCCCAGATCCCTGATTTTTGATGCCTGTTGCATTTTGTTTTTCTACCTGAATTCGGGGGTCCTGATACCCCGGTTTTTAAACCGAAAAAAAATTGGCGTTTATATCACAATCATCATCTTTTTGTTCATCGTTTTTCTGAACTTATTGAACATCATACCGATGCAGGGTCATAAACGGGGCATTCAGCGCGAATCATTTTTCGCCATTTTCCCTTATTTGTTTATCTGGGCCATGAGTACCGTCTACTGGTTTGTGACTGATAAAATAAAGACCGAACAATTATTGAAAGAAAAGGAAAATGAAAACCTGAAAACCGAACTTTCCTTTTTGAGGTCCCAGGTGAGTCCGCATTTCCTGTTCAATGTACTGAACAATATGGTGGCCATGGCGCGGCTCAAATCGGACCAGCTGGAGCCTTCCCTGATCCGGCTTTCTGGACTGATGCGGTATATGTTGTATGAATCGGATGAAGCTTCCGTTACCCTGCTCCGGGAAACTGAATACGTTAACAGTTATATAGAACTGCAAAAGATCAGGTATGCAAAAACGCTGAATATCCGGGTGGATATGGATCCGGGCGACAACCAGCTGATTGAGCCGATGCTGCTCATTCCCTTTATTGAAAATGCCTTTAAACACGGTACCGGTGCCATTGCCGATCCGGTTATAGAGATCTCACTGAAAATTGCGGAAGGACTGATTGATTTCCGGGTGAAAAACAAGTATGATCCTGCAAACGAAGAGATTAAAGACCGAACTTCGGGAATTGGTTTGCCCAATGTGATACGCAGGCTGAATTTATTATACGATCAGAAACATATCCTTTCCATAAAAAAGGAAATTGGCTGGTTCATGGTTTCGCTTCAGATTAAACTTCATTAAAAATGAAATGTATTGCGGTAGACGACGAACCACTGGCCCTCGCCCTCCTGCAGGATAATATCCGGCAGGTGCCCGGCCTGGAACTCGTGGCATCCTGCAGTACGGCCATGGAAGCCCTGGCGGTATTGAATGAACAGGAAGTGGACCTGATCTTCCTGGATATTCAAATGCCCGGTCTGACAGGCCTTCAACTCCTGCAATCCCTGTCGGTCAGGCCCATGGTCATCCTGATCACGGCCTATGAAAAATATGCCCTGGAAGGATTCAACCTGGATGTGATTGATTACCTCGTGAAACCGGTACCTTTTGAGCGTTTCTTAAAGGCCTGCAACAAGGCGATCGATTTTTACCGCCTGAAGAAAAATGTACCGGCGGAAACAAATACTGCTCCGGAATATTTTTTCGTGAATGCGGAATACGGCCTCGTGAAAATTGTTTTTTCTGATATCCGTTTGATCGAAGGATTAAAGGATTATATTAAAATACACCTGGGAGAATCAAAACCGCTGGTCATACGTATGAGTTTAAAAACCATTGAAGAAAAACTGCCGGCGGGGAAATTCTTCCGTATTCACAAATCCTATATCATCTCGGTTTCGCATATCACTGCCATCCGCAGAAATTCCGTTTTCCTCGGGGACCTGGAACTGCCCCTGAGCGACCTGTATAAAGACGATTTGATGCGGGAGATAGGACAGGGAAACAAATGATCCTGCATTTGGTCGCTGGATTTTAACCACTCGTCTCAAATCAACATGAAATGCAAAAATGCCGGACTAGTTTTACGTCCACAATAAGATATTATGAAAAATTTGACGCTGTTGTTGTTTTTTATTGCGGGGACATTTACCCTTCAGGCCCAGTTTCCTGGAGGCGGGCCCGGAAAGGCCGCTCCGAATATGGGCCATGTCTACGGAAAACTCGTGGATAGTTCAGGGAAGCCGATTTCAGATGCTACGGTACTCCTGCTGCATAATAAATATGATTCTGCAACGAAGAAAACAAAACAGGTATTGTTAAAAGGTCTCACCACTACAGCAAAAGGTGAATTCAGTTTTGAGGACCTGCCTATTTTCGGACCCTTAAAACTGAAAATATCCGCAACAGGATATAAACCCATCGAACAGAACGTGGTGTTCCAGGTAAAAATGCCTGCCGGGGGTGTTCCGAAAAATGTAACGGATCCTGCCCAGGCCGCCAATGCCATGAGCGGCACCATCAACGGGTTTGATAAGGATCTGGGAAATATCCGGATGAAAGTTGACGAAGCCCAATTACAAACCGTAACCGTTACAGCTACCAAGCCCACGCTGAAAATGGATATTGATAAAAAAGTTTATAATGTAGAGAAAGACATTGTGAATGCTGGCGGAACTGCGCTGGACGTTATGAAAAACGTTCCGTCTGTAAACGTGGATATTGACGGGAACCTCACCCTGCGAAATGCCCCGCCGCAGCTATATATAGACGGCAGGCCCACCACGCTTACGCTGGACCAGATTCCTGCCGATGCCATCGAAAGCGTGGAAGTGATTACCAATCCCTCTGCCAAATACGATGCCTCCGGTGGCAGTGCCGGTATCGTCAATATCATCCTTAAGAAAAACCGTAAAACCGGTTATAACGGGAACGTCCGCGGTGGTGTTGACAGCCACGGTGCCATCAATGCCGGATTGAATTTTAATGTCCGCCAGAACAAATTCAATTTTACGGCCAATGGATTTTTTAACCAGAACAAGGGTGTTACGAATGGAGATGTAAGCCGGTATAATTATACGGATACGCCTACATCCATTGACCAGACCCTTTACGACAAGAACCATGGCGCTTTTGCCTTTGGAAGCCTGGGCCTGGATTTTTTTGCAACCAACCGGACCACATTTTCATTAACCGCTCTTCATGTTCATGGTGAATTCAAACCCAACCAGCTCATGAATGTTACCAATAGTTATTATTACCCCGGTACAACAGAAACGGATTACAGCCAGCGGAATGCAAACAGCAGCCGGGTATTTGATGCCAACGGGCTGCAGTTTGCCTTCAAACACCTGTTTCCAAGGGAAGGAGAAAATATTACGGCCGATGCGAATTATTTCGGGGGTATGAATCACAACAATTCGTTAACCAGTACAGATTACCTGACCGGAATGCCCGGGTCGCCGGTTGCATTTACCCAGCAGCAGATGGTGGACGGAAACGGCACCAACAGGTTCCTTACCATACAGACGGACTATGTGCGTCCTTTTAATTCAAAAACGAAACTGGAAACCGGTTTAAGAATGTTTTCCCAGCACCTCGAAAATAATTCTTACACGTACTATGATACAACCGGCAAGGGCAATTACTACCCGATTTCTGCAGCAACCGTCAACTACCAGAATACCAACAATGTATATGCCGGCTATGTTTCATTTACCAGCGCCATCAAGGATTTTGGCTACCAGGCGGGCTTGCGGGCTGAAAGTTCCAATTATACAGGTGAACTGATCAATGAAAAGCAAAATTACAACAACTCGTATCCCATCAGTTTATTCCCTTCATTATTCCTGAGTCAGAAACTGAAGAATAAACAGGAATTGCAAATCAGTTATACGCGCCGTATAAACCGCCCGAATTTCTTTCAGCTTATACCGTTTACAAACTATTCAGACAGTCTGAATATTACGAGGGGTAACCCCGACCTGCTTCCGGAGTTCACCAATTCCCTGGAATTTTCTTACCTGAAAACGATGACCGGAAATAATACGTTCCTCGCATCACTGTATTATAAAAAGACCGACCAGCTGATCACCCGGTACGTGGATACCTTTACCAATGCGATCTCCGGAAAACAGGACCTGGTGAATACCTGGGTCAACGCAAATTACAGCCAGATGGTCGGGGCCGAATTTACCGCGGTCAATACAATCACCAGCTGGTGGGACCTGACGACCAATGTGAACGTATACAATTCCTATATCAACACCAATAATCTGCCTGCCGCTTCCCAGCCTGCTTTATGGAGCTGGTACGGGAAACTCAATACGAATTTCAAACTTCCCTGGAAGTTAAAACTTCAG
>DHWT01000064.1:6732-10598 GCA_002413325.1 Chitinophagaceae bacterium UBA5175
AGTGCATCGCAGGGATATATTGCTTCCTTCTGGGCTGTAGATGCAGCCATGAGCCGGAATTTTCTTAAAAACGATGCCGGTATGGTGAGCATCTCCATCAGTGATATATTTCGCAGCCGCTGGTCTGACCAGTATTCCTTCCAGGAAGGTCTTTTTGACCAGCAATACAACCGGCTCCGGGATCCCCAGCTGGTCAGGATTAACTTTACCTATCGATTCGGGAAAATGGATGTTTCTCTTTTCAAAAGAAAGAATATGAATGGCACCGGGTCCCAGGATGCGATGCAGGGAATGCAATAATAATTTCTAATTCTTAAATACAACTGCATATGAAATGGATTTCAACGATTGCTGCAGCCTTGTTGCTGCATACGACAGGTATCGCACAGGAACAGGCTCCGCAATTGGGTAAGGCTTCCGTTAAACAAGTGGTTGCTGCCATGACCCTGGAAGAAAAGGCGAAAATGGTGGTGGGTATGGGATTCAGAATGCCTGGCGCACCAGCCCCGGCAAAACAGGCGAATGCTGAAAAGCCGAAAACAGATTCTGTCAGCAAGGAAGGTTTCCGGTTGCCGGCCATCGACCCGGCCGACGCAGCGATTCCGGAAAAAGTTCCGGGAGCTGCTGGCAGAACACATGCCATTCCCAGGCTGGGGATTCCCAGTATAACCGTATCAGACGGACCTTCCGGCGTACGCATCAATCCCATTCGTAACGGGGATAGCAGCAGGACCTATTACGCAACGGCTTTCCCGGTAGGAACCTTACTGGCTTCTTCCTGGGATACCGCCCTCGTTCAAAAAGTGGGAACTGCATTCGGTGCTGAAATCCGCGATTATGGTATTGATATCATCCTGGGGCCCGGTATGAATATTCACAGGAATCCCCTGGGTGGAAGAAATTTTGAATATTATTCAGAAGATCCCCTGCTGACAGGCAAAATGGCCGCCGCTATGGTCAGGGGCATTCAGTCCAACGGCGTGGGAACTTCCATCAAACATTTTGCTGCCAATAACCAGGAAACCAACCGGAACCAGATCAATACCATTGTGAGTGAGCGGACCCTGCGTGAAATCTACCTGAAAGGTTTTGAAATCGCTGTGAAGGAATCCAGCCCCTGGACCGTCATGAGTTCCTATAATAAAATAAACGGCATCTATACGTCGGAAAACCCCGAACTGCTTACCACCATACTTCGGAATGAATGGGGATTTAAGGGCATGGTGATGTCCGACTGGTTCGGAGGTAGAAAACCGGTGGAACAAATGAAAGCAGGCAATGACCTGTTGATGCCGGGGACCAGACCTCAGACCGACTCAATCATAGATGCAGTGAAAGCCGGGAAGCTGGACGTAAAGCTGCTGGACCGGAATGTGGAAAAAATCCTGCATATCATTTTGCTTTCCCCTTCTTTCAAAAATTTCCATGCTTCTGATAAGCCCGATCTGAATGGCCATGCAGCTTTAGACCGTATGGCAGCAGCTGAAAGCATGGTTTTATTGAAAAATGAAAATGCCCTCCCGGTTGCAGCAAAGAAACACATAGCCCTGTTTGGAAATACTTCCTATGAATTGATCGCCGGCGGAACAGGAAGCGGTGACGTGCATAAAGCATATACTGTTTCTCTCAAACAGGGACTTGAAAATGCCGGATATGTTTTGAGTGAAAAACTGACTGGCAGTTATGAAAACTTTCTAAAAGAAGAAAATGCCAAACGCCCCAAGCCACGGTTTTTCTTTATGCTTCCGCCACCGGTTCCGGAAATGAAACCGGGTGCTGACCTGCTGAATCAGGCGGCAGAAGAATCAGACTTCGCCATTTTTACGCTGGGCAGGAATGCCGGGGAAGGTCAGGACAGGAAAGTGGAAAATGATTTTAATTTGACGGACGTTGAAGCAAACCAGCTCAGAGAGGTCTCAGAAGCATTTCATAAAAAAGGGAAAAAACTGATCGTGGTCCTGAATATCGGAGGCGTGATTGAAACAGCCGGCTGGAGAGATGAAGCAGACGCCATCCTGCTTGCCTGGCAGCCCGGGCTGGAAGGTGGTAATTCCATGGCCGATGTACTTTCCGGGAAACAGAATCCTTCCGGGAAACTGGCTACCAGTTTTCCTTTACAATATGATGATGTTCCTTCCGCAAAGTATTTTCCGGGCCGTGTGCTGGATACGACAGGATCCGCGAATCCTATGAGGGGCAGGCCTTCTGAAGTGATTTATGAAGACGGGATCTATGTCGGATACCGTTATTACCAAAGCTTTCACGTAAAAACGGCTTATCCCTTTGGATACGGTTTGTCCTATACGAAATTCAAATTTTCCAATCTTACACTGGGTAGTCCTTCATTCATCAACAAAATGCCGGTGAGTGTAACGGTGACCAATACAGGAAATGTTGCCGGAAAGGAAGTGGTGGAATTGTATTTGACTGCGCCTTCCGGTAAAATAAACAAACCCGAAGAAGAATTAAAAGGATTCTCTAAGACCCGTTTGCTGAAACCGGGCGAATCACAGACCGTTCAAATGGTTTTGGATGCAGCCTCCCTGGCTTCATTTAATACCTCCCTGACCAGGTGGGTGGCCGATGCAGGAACCTACCAGGTAAAAATAGGGGTCAGTGCAGAAGATATCCGGCTGACAAAGGAATTTACACTGCCAAAAGAAATCCAGTTGCAGAAATTAAATAAGGTTCTGGTGCCGGCGGCGGAGATTGATGAGATGAAACCGTAGTTTGGTTATGAGTTATGAGTTATGAATTATGAATAATAGTTTGTTCATAACTCATCATTAAGTTAAGTTTTACCAGAACTTAATATAAAGAGCCGTAAGCAACAGCAGGATCAAAACGATCAGTGCGGTTGTTTGCGGCTTTAATTTAAACATGGAAGAATCCAGGTCGAACGCCTTGGGATTTATTTTAGGCCCGGCCAGGCTGATCAATACCATCACCAGTATGGTAAAGAAAAAAGAAAGGCCCATGGCAATCAGGAAGGGAATTTCATAACCGCCATTTCCATTAGGATAAGCTGTGTACAACCAGGTGTCGTTTCCAAAAACAGCCGGGGCATATTCATTAAAGAAAAAACAAAGGCCCAGCCCGGTAATCACGCCCACAACAGCGGCAGCGCCCGTCGTTCTTTTCCAGAACATGCCGAGGATAAACATGGCAAATACGCCCGGGCTGATAAATCCGGTATATTTCTGGATATAGGTGAAACCGCCTGCGCTGCTGATGCCCAGTACATCTTTCCAGGTAAACAGGATCGCGATGATCAATGCCCCGAGGGCAACCGCACGGCCGGTCCAGACCATCTTATATTCAGACGCATCCTTATTGATGTACTTCTTATAAATATCCAGGGTATAAATCGTGGAAATGCTGTTGATCTTACCGGCCAGTGAGGCTACGATAGCGGCTGTTAAAGCTGCAATGGAAAGACCTTTCAATCCGGCGGGCAGAAAACCCAGAACGGAAGAATAAGCATCATCCATTTTTTCCAGCGGATGCAGATGCCCCTGTTTCACCAGCACAAAAGCTGCGATGCCAGGAAGCATAACGATCAGTGGCATGATCATTTTCAGGAGGGCCGCAAACAATAAGCCATTGCGGGCTGTCTGCAGATTAGCTCCCAGAGCCCTTTGGGTGATATACTGGTTGCAACCCCAGTAATTCAGGTTCACGATCCACTGACCGGCTGCATACATGAGAATGCCCGGCAGGATCAGATATTTATTAATATCCTCCTGGGTCGACAGTGCGGTGGGCTTTTTAAATATCATATGAAAATGTTCCGGCGCTTCCTGCATCAGGGTCGAAAAGCCCTGCAGGGCGCCATGACCGGCACCCACTTTATCCAGTGCCATATA
>DHWT01000064.1:10950-12649 GCA_002413325.1 Chitinophagaceae bacterium UBA5175
ACGGCCAGGGCGATCATGACGATATGCAGATAGTCTACATTGCTACCCGGCGGCAGGAGCCCGCTGATGGCCACAGCCCCGAGATATAAAATGGAAGTCAGGTTAACGAAAATGTATATGAATAACCAGAGTATGGCCATGATCATGGCCACAGTTTCGTTATACCGCGTTTTGAGGAACTGCGGCATGGTATAGATCTTATTCTTCAGGTAGATCGGGATAAACCATACGGCGATGATGATAAGTGATAGAGCAGCCAGCCATTCATAAGCTGAAACGGCGATGCCGACAAAGAAACCATTGCCGCTCATGCCAATAAATTGTTCGGCTGAAATATTGGATGCGATCAGGCTGGCCCCGATCGCCCACCAGGTCAGGGAGCCTTCTGCCAGGAAAAATCCTTTCGAATCGTGTTCCTTGCTTTTACGTTTATGATATATCCAGTATCCGTAGGACCCGACTAATACGAGGTACAGGAAAAAAATCAGGTAATCTGAAAAGACCAGTTGATTATTCATGCGTCAGCAATCGCGTTTAAGGAAATGGTTTCGGCAGAAATTTATGAATTCAGCTTGTAATACAGGTCATTCCATCTCAAGAGATTTTTTAATTGATAAATATCTGTATTCTTTCCTATTAATACAAACTCAATTCCTGCCATCTCCGCAAAGTCCTCCAGGCATTGAACAGAAAGGTTCTGGCTGTAACAGGTATGATGTGCACCGCCGGCGAGGATCCAGGCTGTACAGGCGGATTTCATATCCGGAAGGGGTTTCCAAAGAACGCGGGCTACCGGAAGTTTGGGAATGGTTGCGGGAGGTTTTACCGCCTCTACCGTATTGACGAGCATGCGAAAACGTTCTCCCATATCAATGAGGGTTGCATTTAGTGCAGAGCCTTCGCTGCCGGTAAAAACCAGCCTCACGGGGTCAGCTTTGCCACCGATGCCGAGGGGATGTATTTCGCAGGAAGGTTTTTCCGAAGTGAGGGAGGGGCAGATTTCCAGCATATGCGCACCCAGCACCATTTCATTCCCGGGTTCCAGGTGATAGGTGTAATCTTCCATAAAGGAATTTCCACCAGGCAATCCCGTAGCCATCGTTTTCATGGCACGCACGAGGGCTGCCGTTTTCCAGTCTCCTTCGCCTGCAAAACCATAACCCGACTGCATCAGCCGCTGGGAGGCAATGCCCGGCAATTGTTTCAGGCCGTGCAGGTCTTCGAATGTATCGGTAAATCCCTTAAAGTTTCCGGCTTCCAGCATTTTTTTGATTCCGGCTTCAAGGCGGGCAGCGTCTCTTAATGCTTCATGTTTTGGATTACCCTTTTTCAAGCCGTCTGTAAGCTCATAGCGCTGCGCATATTCTTCGGTGAGTGCACTGACCTCCGCCTCCGACACGCGCTGAATGATATCCACCAGATCGCCTACGCCATGGGTATTTACCGAGTACCCGAATTTTAATTCTGCTTCCACTTTGTCTCCCTCCGTAACGGCCACCTGCCGCATATTATCACCGATCCGTAAAAACTTCGCACCCTGCCAGTCGTTCCAGCCGGCAGCGGCTCTTGCCCAGTCGGCAATCTGGCGGACCACCTCCTGATCCTGCCAGTAACCGGTTACCACTTTACGGCGGGTACGCATACGGCTCATCATGAACCCGAATTCCCGGTCGCCATGGGCCGACTGGTTCAGGTTCAT
>DHWT01000064.1:12898-14602 GCA_002413325.1 Chitinophagaceae bacterium UBA5175
GGTTCAGGTTCATGAAGTCCATATCCAAGCTGCTCCAGGGAATTTCGCGGTTAAACTGCGTGTGTAAATGGAGGATCGGTTTTCTTAATATCTTCAATCCGGTGATCCACATTTTTGCCGGCGAAAAAGTATGCATCCAGGTGATCAGTCCGATACAGGCTGTCTGGTTATTTGCGTCTGCGCATGCCCTGTAAATTTCTTCCGGCGTTGTGACGATGGATTTGCAAACCACCCTGACGGGCATTAAACTGTTTTCATTCAGTGCCTGGGCAATAACGCCCGCATGATCCTGTACGAGTTTTAAAGTTTCCGTTCCGTATAAATGCTGGCTGCCCGTGAGGAGCCATACTTCCCAATGTTTCAAATCTGCCATGATATGTAGATTATTGACCGTAATAAGCGTCCGGTCCGTGTTTTCTTTCAAAATGTTTTTTTATCAGAGACGCTTTGAGCGTTTCGGCATTTGGATTTATCTGTTCCGTAAGCAGGGCCATTTGTGCAATGGATTCCAGTATGGCGCTGTTGTATAATGCCTTCGACGCATTTTTGCCCCAGGTAAAAGGAGCGTGGTTGCCGACCAGGATCATTTCTATTTCTTCGTAAGAAAGATTTTTTTCTTTCAGGTGGTTGATGATCTGTAATCCCGTCTGGTATTCATAATTCCCGCTGATCATTTCATCATCCATTGGCGGTGTGCAGGAAATGGGTCCGGTAAAATGATCCGCGTGCGTGGTGCCATATATGGGAATCGGCCGCTGTGCCTGCGCCCAGGCAGTGGCATAGGTGGAATGAGTATGTACGATCGCTCCGATATTTTTCCAGTTCTTATATAATACCGCATGCGTTTTTGTATCTGAAGAGGGTTTTAAGTTACCATCAACGGTTTTCCCTTCAAAGTCAACGATGACCATTTTTTCAGGCATCAGCTCATCATAAGGAATGCCGCTGGGTTTGATGGCGAAAACATGCTGAAGGGGATCGGCCACACTGAGGTTTCCGAAATTAAACATAACCAGTCCCAGGGCCGGTAATTGCCGGTTCCCCAGGTATGCTTCTTCACGAATTTGCTGATATCGACTCATATATTTTGCAATGACATATTTTCTAACATGGCTCCGGTATTTTTATATTGCTGGTATCTTTTTTGATAAATCATCTTATACGTATTGTTCGGGTGATAGGTTTTTTCAAAGCCTGTTCCCATGGCCTGCATGGCAGATGCAATGTTTTGATGCAGTCCCGCGGCCGTTGCGGCAAACATCGCGGCACCCAGGGCGCAGGTTTGTTCAGACCGGTGAATACGTATATTCATCCCTGTTATATCTGCCAGCATCTGCATGATGAAAGGCGACTTCCTGGAAACGCCGCCGAGGCCGATCAGTCCTTTGATGGGTATTCCTTCTGAATTAAACCGGTCCACAATGGCCCTGGCACCAAAACAGGTGGATTCTGCCACTGCGCGAAAAAGTGCCGGTGCATCACTGGCCAGGCTGATGCCGTTGATGGCTCCCTTCAAGGCCTGGTTGGCATCCGGGGTCCGTCGGCCGTTAAACCAGTCAATGGCCCATACCGCGTTTTCTGTCACTTCCATTTTTTCTGCCTCCCGGCTGAGGGCCGGAAGTATATCCAGGATCATTTTTTGCAGTAATTCCTCTTCAGAAGTATTTGCAGAAATTCCTTTGTTGACAGCAAAACGAAGTGGCC
>DHWT01000076.1:0-4222 GCA_002413325.1 Chitinophagaceae bacterium UBA5175
TTTTTCAGGCTGTTTTCCGGACTCTTTTTCCTGGGCTTTAACGACCCCGGAATTTAAAAGAAAAAAAACGCCGAAACCCGCTACCAATAAAGATTTGAACCTTCCTGAGAACATGCGGTACCTAATTTTGCCGCAAAGATAAGGGAGGGGGGTTAATTTGCAAGTCTTTTTTAGGAGTAACCGGCGAAAAATACGGTCAATGGTCAACGGTCATTGGTCAGCGAAAATGCCCTTAGCAGCAGGCATTGAACTTTAAGCCTTCTCAAACTGCATCTGGTGCAACTTGAAATAAAACCCCTCTTTCTGCATCAGTTGGTCATGGGTACCCATTTCCCGGATCTCTCCCTTATCCAGCACCAGGATTTTACTAGCCTTCCGGATGGTTGACAGCCTGTGGGCAATCACAATCGAGGTACGGTTCGCGATCAATTTGCCGATGGCTTCCTGGATCAGTCTTTCCGATTCGGTATCCACCGAAGAAGTGGCTTCATCCAGGATTAAAATGGAAGGATCAAATAATAATGCCCGGATAAAAGACAGGAGCTGCCGCTGACCCAGGGAAAGGGTATTTCCCCGTTCCATGACGTCATAATCATAGCCCCCCGGCATGCGCAGTATAAATTCATGCATCCCGATGAGTTTGGCCGCATGGACCACCCGCTCAAAGGGGATTTCCTTATTGCGCAGGGTGATATTGTCGAGAATGGAACCGGAAAAGAGGAATACATCCTGTAAAACCACCCCGATATGGGCCCGCAGTGCTTCCAGCTTATAGGTCTCGATGGGCCGGTCATCAACCAGGATGCTGCCTTTCTGAATGGCATACATCCGGTTGAGGATGCTGATGATGGAGGTTTTGCCGCTGCCGGTATGTCCGACAATGGCCAGGGTTTCTCCCGGCTCAATCAGAAACGAAATATTTTTCAACACATACCGATCATCCACATAGGCAAAATAAACATGGTCGAACCTGATTTTACCCCTGAGCCTGCCGGGCGCATATACCCCTTCATCCGGCATCATATCCTGGTTATCGAGCACCCTGAAAACACGTTCACTGGCTACCATACCCATCTGCAGGGTATTGAATTTATCTGCAATCAGCCGCAAAGGCCTGAACAGTAAATTGAGGTATAAGTAAAAGGCCATGATTTCACCCGGCAGGGATGCCGCCTGCTTTTCGGGAAGATGTAATACCCGGCTGGCACCCCACCATACGAGCAGGCCCGTTGAAAAAGCCAGTACGATTTCCACGATGGGGAAAAACACAGAATAAGCGAAAATCGCTTTGATATTGGCATTCCGGTGTTCCCTGTTTATTTTCCTGAATCGCTGATACTCCCTTTCTTCGGCAGCAAAAGCCTGTACAATCTGGATCCCGGTGATATGTTCCTGTACATAGGCATTCAGGGCAGCCACCGCATTCCGCACCCGGATAAATGATTTATTGACCGATTCCTTGAAAAAATAGGTGGCCAGGATCAGGAGGGGAAAAGGAATCAGGCAGATCAGCGTGAGCTGCCAGTTGGAAAGGAACATAAAAAGTAAAATCGAAATAATGGACAGCAGGTCGGAAACAATGGGGATCAGTCCTTCTGAAAAAATATCATTGATGGCTTCAATATCATTGATCGTGCGCGTAGTGAGAGTCCCAATGGGCGTATGGTCGTACTGGGAAAGGTTCAGGGAAAGCACCCTTTTATATACGGCGATGCGCAGGTCTTTTACAACGGTCTGGCCCAGCCAGGCTGTGATAAATGAAAAATAAAACCTGAGCAGGGTTTCAACCAGCAGGATCCCGATTTGCAGGATCGTTACATAAATGATCATCTGGATCATGCGGTCGCGGACCGACAGATCCGCGGAAAGCCCCCCGCTGATATACGTATTCACGGTATACTGGATCAGGTAAGGACGCAGCGGGGTTATTATGGCCAGCAGGATGGACAAAGTGATCGAACCGTAAAACCATTTTTTATAAGGGGCTGTGTATTGCAGAACCCTGCGCAGCTGGCTGAAATCGAAAATCTTCTTTTTGTGTATCCGTTCGGGCATCGTGCAAAGTTGCGGAGATTTATTTAATCTTCTTCGCCCATGGCATTCCGGTACGCTTTAATGAAGATCACGCCCAGGTTTTTGTAGGGAGGTATATAATCATCAAACCGTTCGCTTGCAACCGGATCTTTGCGGAATTTCTCTGTTAACGTTTTCCAGATCGGCATCCATTCGATATTGCTTCCGTCCAGCAGGTCTTTGTTGATGGCCTGCAGGATCGGTTCATTCACCGACTGGGTTCCGACCTGTTTGGAAGAAATGATATGTGCATCCGGACTGATGCTGAGCACTTCACTTAAATTATTATAACCTCCGCAGGATCCCAGGATCACAATCCTGGCCGAGGGCTGGATCTGCTTCAGTGAATAACGAACATGATAACTATGCCCGCGATGGATATAGATGGAAGGTTGCAGTTTGTTATCATAGAGATAATCATCCAGGTGGTGCTGCGCTTTATCATCCGGATCATCCTCGCCGTACAATGGCCTGTTGGCAAAAATCCAGACCGGCTTTCCTATGACAGACTGGATCAGTATCCATTCTTTGGTAGGATTCATGGTGATTTTCCATTCCGGTTTTTTCAAAAATAATTTCAGGAAATCCTGGTAGGAATGCTGTCCGTCCTTGTCTTCGTCCCCATAGAAAAAGACCTGTTGTATCACGCGCCCGCTGTCGTCTTTCAGGGAATCATAGTTCAGACTGTATACCGGCGGAATGCCGAGCCTGGCAGAGAGGTCAATGGCCTGGTTCGTATCGGCCGATTCAAATAGGGATTCCATCAGGTGATAGATCACGGTTCCCCGCTTGTCGCTGTTCAGCAGGTTTCGTTTATAGTTCCACTTCACTTCATTCAGAACAAAAGCAGCCAGGGACGGATTTTTATCGAAGATGCTGCTGTAGGAATCCGCCACATCCACGGCGTCTTCTTCATTGGCCCTTTCCAGCCCGATGATAAAGGCCTTCATAACGGTCGCCGCATTGTCCTTATCCATGGTGCCCAGGAAATAATCCAGCTTATTATAGGCGGCAGCCATCTTGATAAATTTCCTGAAATAATCACCATGCATTTCTATGAGGAGACTGTCCCCGCGCGGTACCGGCATCCGTTGAAAAATCCGGTCGTAAACGCCCAGGTAACTGGAAGTATATATTTCATCTTCACTCAGCACTATGAGATAATAGAGTTCTGCCGGGGTCAGGGGGTCGAGAATCTTAAACCGGACGGAAGCAGGCTTATCGTGCAGGGCATTGATCTCGCGTACGAACACATCCTTACCCTTGTTTTGCAGCATACCCGTCAGCGCTTCCATTTCCAGGGCCGTGTCCTGGAGCGGGGGAAGCATACGGGCGGCATAATCCATCCGTGTCCGGACCAGCAATTTGTAATAGAGCAGGTTATTGTCCTTCACCCGATTGATATCGGCAATGGTAATCCGGTGGTTGATCAGGTTATCGAGGAAGGGAAGGTATAACTGACCGCTCCTGCTGGAAGCGATCCTCGCGACCATCCTGACCAGGGAGTCACTGCTGCCTCGGATACGGGAAGCCAGAACGGAATTTCCGGAAGCATAATCATACAGTTTGCGAATATTCTTTTTCCCTCCGGTAATGATCAGGCTGTCTGCAAAGGGCAGTCCGGGATTTGCACTGAGAATACTGAAAATTTCATCCGGATGCAGTTCACAGTATTTACGGATCAGGAGAACGCGCGAAGCTTTTACACCCGGGTTTTCTGATGGCAATAAAAAACAATCCACCAGGACGGTGCCCACGCCGTAGCTGTTCTCAGCAATCACGGGCTCTATGCTGTAATTTTGCCGGTCCAGTTCCATAGCCTGCACAAAAGCGTCAAAAAGCGACGGGGCCATGGAAGCTGGAAAATCCTTACGACGGTAATGATTGTTATATCCCCTGAGCATGGTCTCCAGTGACCGCAGGTTCTTGATCTTCATCTGCCCGCTGAGGGTGGAATCGGTTTCTATTTTTTCCTGGAGCTGGTCCACCTGCCGGATCATCACATCTGCGATCTGGAGATTGACATTTTCATCCCGGGTAGCCTGGATGATTTCATCCGGTTTGCCATCGAGGGCCAGCAGGCGCTTTTGCTCCCGGTCAATATTGTCGTGCCATAATTTGCGCTCCTGTTGAATTTTAAAGGGCGGAT
>DHWT01000076.1:4561-17062 GCA_002413325.1 Chitinophagaceae bacterium UBA5175
AAAGGCGGTCCGACCCGTTAAAACAAAAATACGGCCATTTCCGGGATGTGCAAGTGCCTGTAAAGCCGGGTTTGGCTGCAGTTAAAAGGAAATCCTGTATTAAAAAATTGTAAACTCAGCCCAATAATCGGTCCCAAAGCAGGATTTCGATTAGGTTTGCGTAAATTATTTGTTAATGGATGCCAAAGGCAAGAAAATTCTGATCGCGGATGATGAGCCCGACATCCTTGAACTGCTTCAATACAACCTGGTCCGGGAGGGTTATGAGGTAGTAACCGCCAAAGACGGGGAAGACGCCCTGACCATGGCAAAATCGACTCATCCCGACCTGATCATCCTGGATATCATGATGCCTAAGAAAAGCGGGGTGGAAGTCTGCGAGATCCTGCGCTCCCAGCCCAGTTTTCACGACACCCTCATCCTGATGCTTACGGCATTGAGTGATGAAGGTTTTCACATCAAGGGACTGGAAAGCGGCGCAGACGACTATGTGAACAAACCGGTCAGCCCCAAAGTAATCGTCAGCCGGGTCGGCGCCTTATTACGACGATCCAATAAAGAGTCCGCCGAAAAAATACTCAGAAGGGGAAACATCAGCATTGATCCGACAAAATTTGAAGTCCTGGTAGATGACCGGCAGGTAACCCTGGCAAAAAAAGAATTCGAATTGCTTTATCTGCTGGCTTCCCGGCCCGGAAGAGTATTTTTGCGTAATGAAATCCTGAACCAGGTATGGGGTAATGATGTTATTGTAGGAGACCGCACCATCGATGTGCATATCCGCAAGATCCGTCAGAAACTCGGACTCGACTGCATTACGACCGTAAAGGGGGTGGGTTATAAGTTCGTGATCTAAATGTTCAACACCCAGAATCTTACACCCAAACAGTTATCAGCTTTAACAGCCGTTGTGATTGCAGCGTTCGTTGCAGCAGGAATCTTAATCATGACATACAGCCTGAAATACGGGCTCGGTTCCTTCCTGCTTGTTTTTGCAGGTTCCTATTTCCTCATACAGTATACCCTCGAAAAATTCATCAACCGGAAGATCAAACTGATTTATAAATTCATCTATCAAACCAAGGCCACACGGAAAGAAGAAGTCTATTTCAAATACATTCTTCCCAAAAAAACGATCGACGAGGTGGGTGAAGACGTGGAAAGATGGGGAAACAGGCAAACAGAAGAAATTGAATTGCTCCGCAAGAATGAAGCCTTCCGGAAAGAATTCCTGCAGAACCTTTCCCATGAATTTAAAACACCCATTTTTGCCATCCAGGGCTATGTGGACACGCTCCTGAACGGCGCCATGGAAGATACGAAAGTGAGCAAACGTTTCCTGGAAAATACGGAGCGCAACGTGGAGCGACTGGTAAATCTCCTGAACGACCTGGATGAAATTTCCAGACTGGAAAGCGGGGAACAGCTGTTGCTCAAACAGAACTTTGTGATCCAGGACCTGATCCGGGAAGTTTTCGAATCCCTCTCTATCACCATGCAGGATAAAAATCTGCGCACGGGGATCAAAAAAGGCTGCGAATATCCCATCATGGTTTTTGCAGATAAGGAAAAAATCAGGATGGTATTGCTGAACCTGGTTGAAAACGCCTCCAAATACGGAAAACAAAATGGCAGCATTACCGCCAGTGTGTATAACACGGATGGCAAACATGTGCTCGTGGAAATCACGGACGACGGTATCGGTATCGAAGAAGAACATCTCCAGCGGATTTTTGAAAGATTTTACCGCACCGACTCTGCCAGGAGCCGCGATAAAGGGGGTACCGGCCTCGGCCTGGCGATCTGTAAACATATCATCGAGGCCCACGGACAGGCCATTCACGCGCGCAGCACGCCGGATGTGGGCACTTCCATCGGGTTTACACTGGAATCAAAAAAGGATTGAACTGAGGCGGTCTTCAGCCAGGCCAAAAGAAAGGGTCATTCCCGCCCCGCCGGTGGCATTCAGGATATATACCCCGGGTTCGGGAGAGAAAAACAGGTCTGCCCCGCCATTCGTCAGCTTCGCATATACCCCGTTCCAGCTTTCAATAAACCGGGCATTTTTTAAATCGGCGAAAGTCCACAGGTATTCCAGGATCCACTGGTTGATTTCCTGCCGGTCGAACGGATCGGGTGATAATCCATATTCATGTGAATCCCCAATGGTAAGTGCTCCCGTTTCGTTTTGCGATACCATCACATGAATACCTTTCCGGATATAATCAGGCATCTCCATTTCAAAACGGCGCTTTAATTTTTCCCAGGATGGCGCCTGTTTAAAGCTGTTGTAATGAATTAAAGACAGACCACCGCATAAAGCCGCCCCGATTCTCTGATTTTTTTCTTCCGGCATAAAACGCATCATCTGTAATTTGCATTTCGTAAGCGGGTATGCCGCAAATTCAAGTGGATACAGGGTTTCGAAATCGGAACCACTGCATATCATGATCAGGTCTGCCTGCATTTTTTTCTTCTCAACGATAACCTGTCCGCCGGAAACCTGTGTTACCGGTTTTCCCCAGTGAAAACGAATGGGATATTTTTCGCTTAAATAAGCCGGTAACAGACGGATGGCCTGCCTGGGGTCAACGATCAATTCGTCCGGGCTATACAATCCGCCCCTGGCAGTTTTCTGAATGGCAATCGCAGATTTCCTGTGAAGGGCAGCAGCATCCAGGATTTCCACCGCCCTGCCTTCCGAAAGGAACTGATCATGAATTTCCCGAAGCACCGTCCATTCATCTTCAGTATGGGCTACATGCAGGCTTCCCACCGGATCAGACCAGATGCCGGCTGCCTTCGCCAGGTGTTCCCATATATGGCGTGTACGTAACGCGCGGTTGTATAATTCCCCCGCCGGCTGGCCGACCGGCCATACCATACCGAAGTTTCGAATAGATGCACCGGTGGCAACGGGATTGCGTTCAAACAGGTCCACAGTATATCCCTTCAGGGCCAGGGCCCTGGCAGCTGCCAGTCCGACAATACCCGCCCCGACTACAACAGCCGAATGATCAGACATGAACCACCTCCTGCTTTTTATATTTTGACGAAAAATAAATCAATGACAGTATAGCGCCTGCAATGCCCAGGATGGAAAGGATTACCACGCTATGGGAATAAAAGGATGTCCATTGCATTTTTATTTTCAGCACTTCTTTCGTGATCAGCACGCCTACACTGCCCAGGTATCCAAATGAATCCGCGACATATATGAGGAATCCCACATTGCCGGGAAATTTGAAACTGGCAATCAGCCTTTCGAAAAAAATACAGTTAAAGGGGATATAGGCTGTGTATAATCCGAGTCCGACGAGGGTCAGCCACCAGAAAGCCGTAATCTGACCCTGCAAAAAAAGAATGCTGGTGCATCCCGTTATCAAAAATCCCGCGATGATGATATAGTGCGTATATACCAGGGCTTTAATATTATTCCGGACCAGGATCATGCTGCCCATCAGGATGAGCAGCATGACCGTAACCGGTGTTTCGGTCTGGGTGAACAGGGCCGGCTGATTTCCGTAGCCATTCTCCTTCCACATATCCGCCATGAAATTATCACGGATGTCGCGGAAGACCGTTGCAAACACATAAATGCCGATCGATGCGATCAGGCCGGGCAGGAACATCTTCACAAATTCCTTTCTTTTATCTGCGGTCATGGGCTCCCGTATACTCCGGTTCTCTATATCGGCATCCGTAGGTGCGGGAATTTTCTCCAGCAGGTAAACGGTTAGGATCAGGGGAAGGGCAAACACGAGGCCGGTTACAAAAGGTATCCAGAATTCACTGACACCCAATTCCAGCCTGATAAAACCGGCCGTGGTTTTTACAAAGCCGGAAGAAAATATAAAACTCACAGACAGGGCCGCACCAATAAAATCGGTAGCCCGCCTTCCTTCGATATAAGAAAAAATGATTCCCCAGATCATGCCGAGGGGAAAACCGTTGATCAGCATACAGGCGATATTCCAGGGGGCCGGGATGATCGCAAACAGTAGCAGGCCGGTCCAGGAAATGCCAACCAGGATGAGGATCATTTTACCCCGGCCAAACCGTTTCAGCTCAGATATAAACCGGATTCCATAAAACTTGCTGCAGGCATATCCTACCACCTGGCTGATCACGAGCCAGACTTTATAACTGATACCGGCATAAGCCATTCCTTCAAACCCGCAAACGGCAAAGCCCTTCCTGAATCCATACACCGAAGTATAAGCCAGGAAACTGACGATGGCCGCAGAGACAGCAATCGTTTTGTCATTTCGTTTAACCGTTGACGTTAATGTATTCAAAGATCGGGATTTAAAATCTCCTGTAATACCAGCAGCCGGTCTATGATGAAATCCGGATTGTATTTTTCCAGCGCCTCCCGGGTATAAGCCCCGGTGGTAACCCCAATCACCAGCCCGCAACCGGCCTGGCGGCCCTCCTCCACATCCGATTCGGTATCGCCCACTTTTACAACCGTTCCGGCATCCGGGATCTCCAGGTCCTTCATGAGCCGGAAGATCATATCCGGTGCGGGCCGGCCGTTAACCACTTCATCGCTGGACACCACCGCATCAATGGTTTTCCCGGTTTCCCATTGCAGTCTTTCTAAAATGACTTCCGTGATGTTACTGATGAAACCAGTATTCAGGGCGACGCGTATCCCGTTCGCATGAAGCCATTCAAAAACCGGTTCCGTATCATCAAAGGGTTGCAGGTCGGGGGCTTTTTGATAATAACGAACCATCCGGTCGTTGAAGGAATGATGGATATTTCCGATCAGTTCATCATTTAAATAATCACCTCCCTGCCGTCGGAGTAACATGCGGACCGCATCGGTTTTCTTATATCCCATCACCTGTTGCGCATCTTCAAATGAGACGGAGAAACCTGCCTCTGAAAATGCATCCATAAAAGATTTCGCAACATGTCCCGGATCGCTGACCGTGGTGCCTGCGATATCAAATACAATGAGCCTGGGTTTTTTCATCTTATTCAGGTTGTGCCCGGAGGTGTTGAAGAATCAGTTCCCGGAAGGGTTCTAAAGCCGGCAGGGGCAGGTTTTCGTTTTTAGCAGCTTCATCCCATCGCCGCATCTGAATGATTTCACGGAACAAAGGATCTTCTTCCAGTTTAGCTGCCTCTGCTTCACTCATGGGTCCGCCCTGGAATTCGAGTGTACGCCTGCTGGCTTCAGACAGCTGATTATAATAAGCGGCATCCCGGAGGGTGAGGTATCTTTTGGCAGCAACATGGGAAGCAACCAGGCGGGTTACCCGGTGGGAAAATCCCCTGTGAGACAGGAAACCGGCTCCGATGGATTCATGGTCCCGGATCCCGTATCCGTCCATGGCATTCTGTTCCGTGAGTTTTTCTGCAATATGCCCGATGTCGTGCAGGAAGGCTGCAAGTACCACTTCATCATCATAACCCTGCGCCCGGGCCAGCTGGGCAGCCTGAACCATATGTTCCAGTTGCGTTACCTGTTCACCTGAATATTCTGCTCCGCCATATTGAACATAAAGCCGGATGATCTCATCCGCAATGCGGGATGCTTCTTCGTATTTCATATAATGCTTAGTGGTATATGGATTGAATCGGACCGGAGGTTCCGTGATCCGGAATAAAATGAAAGCCCAGCAGGGCAGCCAGTGTGGGCGCAATTTGTTTCTGATATAACGGAGCAGGGGTCTTTACCAGGCCTTCCGCTTTGGTATCGGGACCAAGTACCGCAATCCATATATGGCCGGCATCCAAAATACGCTCCCCGTGGTCAGTCCATTGTTCCTTGATTTGATCACCGCGTCCATGATCGCTGGTAATGATCAGTGTGGTTTTATTCCGGTATTCCGGCATGGACTGAATCGTATTCCACAAATCCCCGATCATACCGTCTTCGGCATGCGCACTTTTCAGATACTGGTCATAAGCACCTTCATGCGCGAAATCATCTGTTTCATCAAAGGCAATATACAGTACCCGGGGTTTATAGGCTTTCAGGTATTCCCGGCCGGCGAAATAAGTAAGCAGGTCCAGTCGCACATCAATGGGTTTGGCTTCAAGAAACTGCATATCGTTGATCAGTTTCAGCGCAGGGGTATTAAATTTCAACGTATCCACGTCTGAATTCACATATATGCCGCTTCTCCACCTGTTTAAAATATAAGGGAACACATCCCAGGTGGTAAAAGCAGCGATGCGGCCCTGGTAACCTTTTTGCTTCCCGATAAATTCCAGCACGTTGGTATTCGGGTTTTTTATTTTGTCGTTTGAATTAACGCCTGAATCCGGATAGCCCGTAAAAATTTCATTGTAGCCCGGATAAGAAAATTTATAGGGATTGGCATTATTCACTTCACTGCCCGAAAGCCGGTCGCCATATAACTGCCCGCGAACGGCGACCGTTCCCCATAAAAAAGGAAAAAGTTTCCGGCGCCTTTCTGTTCTTTCCTCACTCCCGAACAGGGCGGCTACCGTACCCGAATCATGTGTAAAGCGTTTGTCCTTCATCAGTACCGGATCGGCGCCCCCGAACACTTCCTGCCAGCGCATACCGTCGAGGGTTACAACGATCAGGTTTTCTGTTTTGTGTTGCTGGGCAAAACTTACACTGGCTGAAATAACGAATAAGAAAAGAAAAAAAATTTTCATGTTACCTGTCAGAATTTATTTTATAAGTCGTATTTGAAGTTCTTTCATTCGCCGGATACCGGAAACGCAGCGGAATGGCATGCCCGTTACCCATATCAACAAAATAAGAAAAAAATCCTGCAACCGGGATCCGGATCCCATCATAAACCGGGATGCAAGGAGTCCATTTTGCAGGCTGCAATCTCAAATTGCAATATAAACGGAATGTTAAAATGCTTTTACCGGAATATTAAATTGTCTGAAGTAAAAATTTCAATTCATTAACCGCTGCGTAATGATTTGGTAATACCTGTTTCAGACTTTTGAAAAACCTCTTCAATGGAACGACGACGATTAGATGTAGTGGTACTATCGGATGTTCACCTGGGAACATACGGATGCAGGGCAAAGGAATTACTCAACTACCTGCGCAGCATTCAGCCGGACATGCTGATACTGAATGGTGATATCATTGACGGCTGGCAATTCAGCAAGCGGTTTTTCCCATCCCTTCACATGCAGGTGATTAATGAACTGATGCAGCTGATCACCCTGGGTACACGTATAGTGTATATTACCGGCAATCACGATGAGATGTTACGCAGGTACACCGATCTGCAGATGGGTAATTTCACCCTCACGGATAAACTGGTTCTTGAAATCGACCGGAAGATGACCTGGATCTTTCACGGGGATGTATTCGATAATACGACCCGGGGAAGCGCCCGGCTGATGGCCAAACTCGGCAGCAACGGTTACGGACTGCTGATACTTTTCAACCGGTTCGTCAATGCACTGCTCGGCTTTTTCGGAAGAGAAAAAGTATCCATCTCGAAAAAAATCATGGAAGGCGTGAATCAAGCCGTAGCCAAGGTGAACGACCTGGAACAGATCGCTTCCAGCCTCGCCATCAAAAAAAATTATGATTACGTGATCTGCGGACATATACACCGGCCCGCCCACAAAACCATCGAAAACGCGGAAGGTACCGTGGTTTACCTTAATGCAGGCGACTGGGTTGAACATATGACTGCGTTGGAATATGAAAATAAATCCTGGCGCCTGTTTTATTATAACGCCAAAGACTTCCCCGCTTCCAGCCAGGCAGAAGCCAGGCAAACACTCAGTGTGATCACCGAACTGATCACGGTTCATTTTTCGAAAGCCTGAGCCTTACAGGATAAGGCCCGCCCGCCCTCGTTTTCCACTGCTGAATGATTACTTTACCAAATGATTTCCTGACTGGGTTTCCCCCCGGAATGCAGGAAAAATCAATCTTAAAAAATTGATTATAATTGCAATACATTGTGTTAAGGAATTATTACCAGTCCGGGTCTGCCGGGTGACAGCCTGAGCAGGTACACATTTTATCAAAAATTTTAATATGGCGTTGAATAATATCATGAAGATCTTCATGCCGAAAGACCGGATCTTCTATTCACTGTTTGAAGAAGTGGCAGACGGGGTCATCCGGATGGGACGCCTCTTAAAGACGATGGTCAGCGAACCGGATATTGATAAGAGAGCCGCCCTGGTTTCCCAGGTGGAAGAACAGGAGCATGTGAATGACGACTTCACCCATAAAGTATTTACCGAGCTGGGCCGTAATTTCATCACGCCCTTCGACCGGGAAGACATTCATTATCTCGCCAGCTCCCTGGATGATATCTGCGATTATATTTATTCCGCAGCCAAGAAAATCAATTTCTACAAGGTGAACCCCAACGATACCGGGATCCAGAAACTGGCGGACCTGATCGTGGAAGGAACCATCCAGGTAGGTGCCGCCATCCATGAATTGCGCAATATGCGGGACATGCGCAAGATAACCGATGCCCTGGTGAAGATCAACAGCATTGAAAACCAGGCCGACGATGTATTTGACATGAGTATTGACCGTTTGTTTGAAATTGAACCCGATGCCAAGGAAGTGATCAAGAAAAGGGAAATCTACCAGGTAATGGAAATTGTTACTGACAAGTGTGAAGACGCGGCCAATGTGATCGAGTCGATCATTATTAAATACGCTTAATCCGTAACCGGCACTTTTTCATAAAGCCCGACATGCCTTTTTCAAACTCCCGAATCAAGACCAACGAATGACTTTCCTTGTAATCATCATCATACTTGCCCTGATCTTCGATTATATCAATGGATTTCATGATGCTGCCAATTCCATTGCAACCATCGTATCCACCAAGGTCCTCACACCCTTCCAGGCCGTTCTCTGGGCCGCTTTGTTCAACTTCGCCGCATTTTTTATTTCAAAATACCTGATCGGGGAATTCAAGATTGGGAATACCATAGCCAGTTCCGTCAACAAGGATTTCATTACGATGGAAGTTATTTTTTCCGGACTCATCGGCTCCATAGCCTGGAACCTGCTTACCTGGTGGTTCGGCATTCCGTCCAGTTCATCCCATACCCTGCTTGGCGGGTTCATGGGAGCCGCCCTGGCGCATGCCGGAGCCCTGAGCCGGCATGGCATCCCGGTAATCAATTATGCGAAAGTGATTCCGGCCTTCCTGTTCATATTCCTGGCACCGATTATCGGGATGCTGATTGGCCTGGTAATTACGATTGCCATTGTGAACATCTGCCGCCGCTCCAACCCCTACCGGGCCGACAAATGGTTTCGGAAACTCCAGCTGGTTTCTTCCGCACTGCTCAGCCTGGGCCACGGAGGAAACGATGCGCAGAAAGTTATGGGCATCATCGGGGCGGCCGTGATTTACTACCAGCATCAACGAGGCCATACGATTACATTCAATCAGTTTGTGGACCATAATATGTGGGTCCCCCTGGTCAGTTTCACCTGTATTGCATTGGGAACCCTGAGTGGCGGATGGAAAATTGTAAAGACCATGGGAACCCGGATCACGAAACTCAACCCGCTGGAAGGCGTCAGTGCGGAAACAGCCGGCGCCATTACCCTCTTTATCACTGAAAAGATGGGCATTCCCGTGAGTACCACGCATACCATCGCGGGCTCCATCATGGGCGTCGGAGCAACGAAAAGGCTGTCCGCCGTCAGGTGGGGTGTCACCATCAACCTGCTATGGGCCTGGATCCTGACCATTCCCGTGAGCGCCCTGTTCTCCGCGATCGTATATGGAATCCTGATGCTCTTTAAGCATTGACATTTTCAAACCAATGAAGATATTCATCGCCATAAGGCAAATTTTAACCCGGAACATGTAATTATAACCGGGGACCCCGATATAAAAAACCATTTAGTTGTGGTCTGGGTCTTTTTTGGGCTTTACGCGTTAAGCTTTGGGCTTTAGGCTTAATTTGGGTACTTTGCGCCCGTTAAAAAACCGGACCATGAAAGGAATTATTCTGGCAGGAGGTTCTGGCACAAGACTGCATCCGATCACATTTGCCATCAGCAAACAGATCATGCCGGTATACGATAAGCCGATGATTTATTATCCGCTGTCCACCCTGATGATGGCGGGGATCCGGGAAATCCTGATCATCTCCACGCCGCACGACCTGCCCCTGTTCATAAAATTATTCGGAGACGGTTCTCAGTACGGTTTGAAAATAAGCTATGCGGAACAGGCCTTACCCAATGGCCTGGCACAGGCATTTGTAATCGGTGAGGCCTTCATCGGAAAAGACCATGTGGCCCTGGTGCTCGGAGATAATATATTTTATGGATACGGGCTGGGCGACCAGCTCTCGGCCAACCTGAACCCGGAAGGGGGCATTGTATACGCTTATCATGTCAGTGACCCGGAACGGTATGGGGTAGTTGAATTTGATGAACACAATAATGTGGTTTCCATTGAAGAAAAGCCGGAGAAACCGAAAAGCCATTACGCCGTTCCCGGTTTATATTTTTATAATAATGAAGTGGTTTCCATAGCAAAAAATCTCAAACCCAGTGCCCGGGGGGAATATGAGATCACGGATATCAATAAGGAATACCTGAAAAGAGGCAGACTGAAAGTCTCCATCATGGCCAGGGGAACGGCCTGGCTGGATACCGGAACCTTCGACTCGCTGATGCAGGCCACCCAGTTTGTACAGGTTATTGAACAAAGACAGGGCATCAAAATCGCCTGCATAGAAGAAATCGCTTACCGCAAAAAATATATTACAAAAGAACAATTACGGGCCATTGCACAACCCCTGCTCAAGAGCGGGTACGGGCAATACCTGCTGGATATGATCGACCATCATCCCTAATGACTGAACACTTATGAAAAAAATTCTCGTAACAGGCGGCTGTGGTTATATCGGTTCACATACCCTGGTCGACCTGATTGAAAACGGATTCGACGTGATTTCCGTGGATAATAATTCAAGGTCCAACCCCCGCATCCTGGAAGGGGTGGAAAAGATCACCGGGAAAAAGATCAAGAATTATAAAGTGGACCTCTGCAACCTGGACGACAGCTTCGCCATCTTCCATGAGAACCCCGATATATCCGGCATCATTCATTTCGCAGCCTATAAATCAGTCGGGGAATCTGTGGAGCATCCGCTGCTGTATTTTGAAAACAACCTGATGTCGCTGATCAACCTGCTCAAATGCGTGCAGGAATTCCATATTGCCAACTTTGTTTTTTCTTCTTCCTGTACTGTGTACGGCAATCCGGCCGAAATACCCGTAACGGAAAACACCCCGCCCCGGCCGGCTGAATCACCCTATGGTTATACCAAACAAATGGGAGAACAAATCATCAATGAGTTTGCCAAATCCTCCGATTCAAAAAGTATCTTACTCCGGTATTTCAACCCGGTAGGCGCACATCCTTCAGGCCTGATTGGTGAATTGCCGATCGGCAGGCCGGCCAACCTGGTTCCGGCCATCACACAGACCGCCATCGGCAAACTTCCGCAGATGCAGGTTTTCGGGAATGATTATCCCACCCGGGATGGCTCCTGCATCCGGGATTATATTCATGTATCCGATATCGCCCATGCACATACCCTGGCACTGCAGTATATGCTCAAGGGGAAAAATATGAAAAAATGCGAGGTCTTCAACCTGGGCAGCGGAAACGGCGTTACTGTTCTGGAAGCCATCCACGCTTTTGAAAGGATCAGCGGCGTGGCCCTGAATTATACCATCGGCCCCCGCCGGCCCGGAGATGTTGTTTCGATCTATGCAAACAACAACCTGGCCCGGAATGAACTGGGATGGAGTCCGAAATATTCACTCGATGACATGATCGCGACCGCCTGGAGATGGGAACAAAAAATTAAAATGGATGAGTCTTTTTATAATAGCAAATTTTCCGAACTGAATTGATTTAACATTGCATTCAATCAACCTCATATGATCACTGTAACAGGACAAAAAGATACCCGCAGCGGATTTGGAGACGGAATCGTGGAAATTGCCCGGAAGAACCCGGAGATCGTAGCCCTGACGGCCGACCTGGCCGGCTCTCTCAAGCTGAACCAGTTCATCAAGGAATTCCCGGAACGCTTTATCCAGTGCGGCATCGCCGAAGCCAATATGATCAGCGTGGCAGCGGGCATGACCATCGGCGGCAAAATTCCGTATACCACTACGTTTGCCAACTTTTCAACAGGCCGGGTATATGACCAGATCCGCCAGTCCGTCGCCTATTCCGGTAAAAATGTAAAGATCTGCGCTTCCCATGCCGGACTGACCCTCGGTGAAGACGGGGCCACCCACCAGATCCTGGAAGATATCGGCATGATGAAGATGCTCCCGGGCATGACGGTGATTGTGCCCTGCGATTACGCACAGACAAAAGCAGCGACCATAGCTATTGCCGGCTATCAGGGACCGGTTTACCTCCGTTTCGGGAGGCCCGTCTGGCCCATTTTTACTTCAGAAATGGAATTCACCATCGGCAAAGCCCAACCGTTCACAGCAGGAACCGATGTTTC
>DHWT01000076.1:17384-20649 GCA_002413325.1 Chitinophagaceae bacterium UBA5175
CGGGAAAAGGGCGTTTCCGCAGAAGTGATCAATATCCATACCGTCAAACCCCTGGATACGGAAGCCGTTCTGAAATCCATCGGAAAAACCGGTTGCGCCGTTACAGCCGAAGAACATAATATCATCGGAGGACTGGGAGACGCCATCGCCCAGACCGCTTCCAAAAACAGACCGGTTCCGATTGAATACGTGGGTACCAATGATACGTTCGGGGAAAGCGGAACACCTGCGCAACTGCTGGAAAAATACGGACTGACCCCGGCCCATATCGTGGCTGCCGCTGAAAAAGTAATCGCCCGGAAAAATAAATAAACCAATATCCAGTTTTAGCGTAAAATCCCGAGACCGAATGGCGGAACTGACAACGGATACGGAACTGCTCGCCTTATTCCGTGAACCGGCAACCAAGGAGAAGGCCTTTACGGTAATTGTAAAAAAATACCAGGAACGGCTTTACTGGCATATCCGGCGCATGCTGGTAGACCATGACGACTCCAATGACGTGCTTCAGAACGTGTTCATCCGCGTTTGGAACGCCCTCGGCGGGTTCCGGGAAGACGCCCAGCTTTATACCTGGCTTTACCGGATCGCCACCAATGAATGCCTGACTTTTATAGAACAACAGAAAAAGAAAGCTGCGGTTTCCCTGAATGAAATGGAATCGGGGCTGAGTAATAAGATCCGCGCCGATAAAGATTTTAATTCCAATAAACTGGAATGGAAATTACAATTGGCCATTCAGCAACTACCTGAAAAACAACGAGTTGTGTTTATGCTACGGTATTATGATGAAATGCCCTACGAGGAAATGAGCCGGGTGCTGGAAACATCGGCCGGAGCCCTGAAGGCCTCTTATCACCATGCAGCTAAAAAAATTGAAGATTTTATACTGAATCATTAAACTTTGACTCCCGTAACGGGTCTTAAAAGACGCGAATGGAAAATTCAAATGAAATATTAACAGAATTACAGGAAATCGCCCCCATTTTAAGCATGGACGGCGTTTCCCGGATTCCCTATACGATACCTTCCGGCTATTTTGAAGATTTTTCAGCCATTCTGATGAGCCGGATCCATTTGGAAACTGCCGGGATTCCGGATCCGGTAATTGCCGGAATGTTAAACAGGAATGAACCAACTGAACTCTCGCCGCTGGAAGAAATCAGCGGCATTTCACCCCTGCTTGCCGGAATTCAGAAGAAAAATCCATACCAGGTGCCAGCAGGATATTTTGAAGCATTAAAAACTAAAATTCCGTCTTCCGCAGTAAGTTCATCCATAGACGCTTCTGAAAACATTCCGTCGAAACGGGTTGCCTTGGATTCCAGGTTATCAGCATCAGATTCCATCCATATTCAACAGGGTTCCATCGCCTCGCAGGTAAAACCTGTTTTCTTTTTATCACGCGCGATGAAATATGCCGTCGCGGCCTGCCTAGTTGGTTTACTCGGAATAACGATTTACAACATGAACAACCGCTACGTTACGGATCCCATCAGCGGTTTGACAACGGTCAGCGAACAGGATATGGCTAATTTCCTGGATGCCGGCGATTTCCACTGGACACCGGTTACTACTTCTGAAACAGCTTCCGTGGATTTCAGCGATAATGATATTCACGCATTATTCAGCAATGTTTCGGATGCGGAACTGGAACAATATCATCCTGTATTGCCGGCAGAAAAAGGATCTGTAAACTGATTTTCATGAAGCGATTTTTACTATGTTCATTTTTGTTTTTGGCTGGTTTTACAATACGGGCGCAGAATGGAAACCGGCTGGAAGCGCTGAAGATTGCCTATATAACAAATAAACTGAATCTCAGTCCCGAGGAAGCGCAGAAATTCTGGCCCCTCTACAACCAGTATTCGCTGGAATTAAAACTGGCCAGGCTGAAGGCCATGAACAATAAAAGCAGTGAAATTGAGCTGGATGAAAGCCTTCTGAATATTCGCAAAAAATACAGCGCGCAGTTTAACCAGGTGCTTCCCCCGGCAAAAGTGGATACCTTCTTTAAATCTGAAAAGGAGTTTGGCCATTTCGTAGAAAAAGAAATGGAAAGGCGACAGCTGAGACAGCAGTTACGGCAGCCGAATAATCCCTGATCCGGTTCAGGACGAAATGCCCGGGGCCAACAGTATTTTACCGAATGGCCGGGAACAGGATCCTGCAATCCAGGAATGAAAAAACTTCATGAGAACATTCATTTTACTTCCACTCCTTATTGCGGCCTTCCCCCTGTACGCACAGGATACCACCCAGTATAGGATACCCGGCAGAATAAACCGGCCCGGCCAGATGCAGAAACCCTATATCATCCTGATCTCGGCCGATGGTTTCCGTTACGACCTGGCTGATAAATACCAGGCAGAAAATCTCATCCGGTTAAGATCCTCCGGTGTGGCGGCAGATTACATGCAATCCGTGTTCCCTTCCCTGACTTTTCCAAACCATTACAGTATCATCACCGGCAATTACCCGGATCATAACGGGATCGTGGATAATACTTTTCTTGATCCGGCCCGGAACCAGGTCTACAGAATGGGAAACAGAAAAGAAGTGGAAGACAGCTCCTGGTATGGATCCACTCCCTTATGGGTGCTTGCTGAAAAGCAGGGCATGCTCACAGCCAGTTTTTACTGGGTCGGTGCTGAAGCCGCCATCCAGGGCCTGAGACCGGCTTATTATTATAAGTTCAACAGCCGGATCCCGATGAAAGACCGGATCCGGGATGTCCGAAACTGGCTTTTATTGCCGGAAGAAAAAAGGCCCCATCTGATCCTGTTTTATATCCCGGACGTAGATCATGAAGAACACCTGCATGGCGTCAACTCCAAACAAACGGAAGAGGCAGTTCATAAGGTGGATGATGCCGTCGCCCGCCTGGTCAGAACGGTGGATTCACTGCATCTGCCCGTGAACTATATTTTCGTATCGGATCACGGCATGACAGATATTGATACGCTGCATACAATCAGGCTTCCGAAAAAACTGGATACCAGCCGGTTTGTCATTTTAAACTCACAAGCCCTGGTGCATCTGTATGCAAGGAATGCGAAGGATATCCTGCCGGCCTACAAAGAACTGAAGTCAGCCGCAAAGGATTATGAAGTCTACCTGGCAACGAACCTGCCCGATCGCTGGCATTACAATAAAAAAAATGACCGCTATAACCGGATTGGCGATATCATCCTGGTCAGCCATCCGCCTAAAGTGTTTCATTTGAACGTCCGCCATCTCAATCCCGCCACGCATGCCTTTCATC
>DHWT01000050.1 GCA_002413325.1 Chitinophagaceae bacterium UBA5175
TCATTTTACTGCTTTTGATCATCAGGTCGTACGATTGCATGGCCGTCTCCATGGCTTTAAAATCCGCCCGGTCAGCAGGTAAACTGTCTGTTTTTGCAGTTGCCATTGCAGCATTCAAAGGTTCGGTTGTATATATGACCCCCTTCCCGGTATTCATTAACTGGCTCAGGAAATCGGAAATATTTTTAATATTGCTGTTTGCTTCCGCCAGATTGTTTTCCAGTGATTTTATCTGGACATCCGCATTCAGGAGATCAGATTTTTGTAATAAACCCTGCTGAACCCGGTCGCTGGTAAACTTGTACATGGCACGGCTTGTTTTTAAAGCATCTTCCAGTACATTTTTTGATTCATAGGCCAGCTGTAATTCCAGGTATGCTTTTTTAGCCTGGAACGTGATATATTCTTTTGTTCTTTCGGTTTTATAATGATACAATTCAGTTTGTTTGAGCGCGCTTTTGCGCATATAGAGCAAATCCATATTGAGCAGGGGCTGCTGCAATTCCAGCTTCGTCATAAAGTCTGACGTTGCTGAAGGATTGTTGAGCACCTGGGGATTAAAATCATTGGGTGTGATGGATTCCTGCTGCAGTTTATATCCAAAAGCATATAAAGGGTTGTTGGTGGTTGCAGCCGTATAGGAAAAATTTACCTGGGGAAGATAAGTAGCCTGTGTTTCCTTATAATTGGAAACTGATATCTTTTCATCCAGGGCCGCCAGGGTAACTGTTTTGTTATTTTCTGTTGCCTGTTTGATGACTTCATCCAGCACCAATACTTTTGTGCTTTCCTGTGCAGTGGCAAAAAAATATAAAAGCAGGAAAGCAGGTATCAGCGCCATTCTATGCAGGTAATATTTATTTATCATGTACATTTAAAATTTTCTAGTGTGCAAAAGTATCAGGTACCGGAGAAACAGAACGTGACATAAATCACATTAGAACAGTTTCTTAGACTCTGTTTTGGATGGAAAAAGGAATTGGGACCAGGGAGAGAAAAATAATAACGGGGTACCTTAACCGACGGGAATTATAAGCCCGGGAAATGAGTTAGAGCCGCAACGGCTGATCCTCATTTTTGAATCTCGCAGCCTTCTTCCAGGCAGCGCCGCGGACGGAAAAACCCCGAAACCGCTATGACGGCTCCAAAAAGGATGGCAGGCCATCCGCCATCTTTAAAATAGAGAATGCCCATGGTAATAAAAAGGCCGCCCAGGCCCCAACGCAGCAAGCGGCTGAACCAAACCAGTTTTTTTGTAGTTTGAATACTTTCTTCCATATCCGGACAATTAGATTGACGGGGTTTACTTTTTAATAAAGTACTGGTAAACCCAAACCAGTGCGTACAGAATCGCGACACATATCGCGCAAACAAACAGGATTTTAATGATCTTGATTTTCACCATATCCAATTCAGGCAACTTCAATTTGAGGCTGAAATATGATTTTGGATTTCACGGAATTGGAGATCAGGCAGGCCGCTTCGGATTTTTCAAGAACCCGGAAGGCTTTTTCCCTGTCCGCTTCTTCATGAATGGTCAGTTTGGGAATCAGTACAACTTCACTGATCATGTATTTTCCGTCTACTTTTTCAAGTTTCCCGTCAGCCTTGCTCTCAAAATTGACAAATTTGAATTTTGAATTTTCTGCAATGGCAAGAAAAGTAGTCATAAGGCAACTGTTAATGGCTGCCACGAGTAAATGTTCCGGGGACCAGATACCAGCCATACCTTTGGGAAATTCGGGCGGGGTGGCTACTTCAATAGCAGAATTTAAATCCGGAGACCTCATGAGTCCCTTGCGTTCACTTTCCCAGTTTATGTTTACGTTATAATGATATGTGTTTTCCATATTGAATGGCTTTAAAGCGATATGTAAAAAATATCATAACAAATTTAAGCAGGGTAAAATGGGTAATAAGTGACTTTAATCACAGATTCAGATGATTTATAATAGTCCCTGATTGCATGCAACGGATTCCCATTCCGGGATCCATAAAATATTTCCATTTATCCAGGCGTTTTCAGGAGGAAACTGGCATTTTATTTGGCATAACAAGTTCAAATCCTGAATATGAAGTATTTAATCCTGTCTACCCTGTTTTTTACCGGTATGGTAATGGGCAACCAAGCGCATGCCCAGGTAAACGTTCATGTGAATGTTAATTTGGGAGACCAGCCCGGCTGGGGCCCAGAGGGATATGATAATGTGGAGTATTATTATCTGCCTGATGTTGAAGCTTATTATTATGTTCCCCGGCATCAGTTTATTTATTTAAATGCGGGAAGATGGGAATTCGCAGCTTCATTGCCTGGCAGATGCCGGTCTTACGACCTGTACCGGGGGTATAAAGTAGTTATCAATGAACCCAGGCCTTATTTACACCATGAAATGTATCGCGCCCGGTACGCCCGTTACCGGGATTATTATGATCATCAGCCTGTTTTACACGACCGCAGGGATCATCATGAATATGATGACGAAGATGGGCCGGGACAGGGTCATGGACACGGGCATGCCTATGGGCATTATAAAGAACATGGAAATGGAGGGGACAGGGATGATTAAAGTTACGATGCTCCGGATGCTGGCAAACCGGGCTAAATCCGGAAATCAACTGGGCCTTTAATGTCGGATTAACGGTTTCATGATATTTAGTCCGGTTCATATATTCAGGGGGTAAAGGCATTTTGCAGGCCGGTCCGCGAAAACGACATGATGAAATTCGTCTTAAACCCGGTTTTATTATGTTTCCTGATGAGTACGGCAACTACACAACTGACCCCTGTTGAAAGCGGAAATTTTATCATTCTCAAATTCGCCGGGGCGATCGGAAGGGAGACATTGATCACACGCAGAAACGGGAGCCTGGTAACTGTTTGGTTAATTTCCAATACACCGGCCAGGGTTCGGTGGATACTGGAAATATTTCCGACCTGATCCTGCTCGGCGGAAATCCGCTGGAAAATATACGGAACATCCGGAAAGTCAATACGGTCATTAAAGGTGGACAGGTTTATGATCCGGCGGCCCTGGATAAAATGGCCGGTTTTCAATAAGAATTCCGAACTTTGGAGGGTAAATCTGCCCTGTAAAATCGAATCCATGATTGCCTGATGAAATCAAATAGGTTCTTCCTGACATGTATATATACCTGCTTCCTGCTGTCCTTCGCCAGCCATCTCCGCGCACAGTCTGAAGACGGCAAAAGGCTGATCTCCCTGCAAAAAAGACGATTCGAAGCCATGATCCATCATGATACGACCCTGCTTTCCGGACTGTTGGCGGATTCCCTTACCTATATTCATTCGAGCGGGGTTATTGACAATAAAAGATCCTTCATGAAAGATATAGGTACAGGCCGTATCGTATACCTCTTCATTCTTCCGGAAAAATTAACCGCAGTGGTTGACGGGAATTACGGGTGGATTTTCGGCAGGGCGAATATCCGGTTCAAACTGGCCAGCATGACCGGCAACATCGACCAGTATGTCAGTTTTGTGGAAGTCTACCAGCTGAAGCGCTATCAATGGCAAATGGTTCTCTGCCAGAATGCGAGGATAGAATCGAACGCACCCTATTTCAATAGTACCGTTCCCCAGGTCAAGGCAGGTTCCGTGCCATCCATTTATTAAAATTC